>NZ_JBQEIL010000004.1:0-117488 GCF_052102835.1 Vagococcus sp. | reverse complement strand
CTGTTGAATCTTCAGTTGGTTTTGTTCCTGGTTTAATTTCTGTCCAATCAGTTGTTTCTGTAACTCCAGCTGCTAAACGAGCTTGTTTCATTGTACCTTCAATATCTTCAATCGTTTTTGCATCTGTTTCTAATTGTTCTTTAAATTCTTTGTAAGCAACAGCTGACATTTTATCTTCTAATCCTTCTAACTCTTTTAAAGCAGCTCTCTTAGCTTCGCCAAATTTAACAGCAGTTGTAACAATATTTTGTGCTTCTTCAACGGTTTCAACATCATTTAATAAACCAACAAAGTAGTAGTAATCAGATAATGATAATTTACCATCATATACTGCTTTATATAAATCATCTGATGCTTTATTTTTAGCTGCACGGAAATCAGTCACTTTAGCAAGTTCATCCATTAATTTTTGAGCGTCTTCAATTTTTGTAGCCGCCATTAATTTAGTATAATATTGACCTCTTTCAGTACTATTTATCAAACCATCTTTTTCATTTAAAGATACTAATTTAGCCGTAGCATCATATTTGAATACTGCTAATTCATGTTCAACAGTAGCAGCTTTAAGAAGTTCGTTTACCTTTTCAGTTGTGTTAGTCGATGAGAAATCAATTGTTCCGATAAAGTCATTTATACGAGCATCTGTTAAACCATTTTTACCTTTGAAACTTTCAATAATTTTTTTAGCATGCTCTTTAGCTTTAGGAACATTAAATTCTTCAAAAGCTTGGTTCATTAATTCATTAATTCTATCCATTGATTTTGCTTCTTTTATTTCAGTAACAAAATCATTTTTTCTTGCTTCCGTTAATAATTCATCAGCAACATATCCTTCAAGAATTGCAATTTTGTCAGCTCTTATAGAAATAACTTTTAAAAGGTCAGCAATTTGTGCTTCTGCTGCTTTAATTGTTGGCATAGTTGTTGTTGCGGCAACCAATGATTTAGCCCAATTATATTCAGCTAGGCTTATAGTCATTTGTCCACCTAAACTTGTTACGTATTGATCTAATTTAGCTTTTGCATCTTTAGCAGCAACACCTTTACGAGCTTCTTGTAAGATGATATTAATCATATCTTCACTAGTTGCACCATCTATTTGTGTTTTAAGAGCAGTATAAGCAGCATCACTCATACCTAATTTTGTCTTAATTGCATCTAATTCTAAATATGCATTATTTCTTACATCCCAGAAATCAGTGATTTTTTTAGCTGCTGCTAAATGACCATTAATTTCAGATGCACTTTTAAACGCTCTTACTTTTGCAATTAATGCATCACGTTCAGCTCCTAATTTTTCAGATACGTCCATTAACTTGTTAACAGCATCCTCTTTCAAAGCTGTTAAAGAATTAATTGTTTCTAATTTTTCATTTAGAACTTCTAATTCTGCCAAAACTTTAGTTAATTCAGCTGAAGATGAGCCAGCTCTTGCTACAAAGTTTCCACGTTCTTCTACTGTGATTTGACCTGCATTGTAAAGTTTATCTGCTAAACGTTTTACTGTAGCTGTTTTTGCTGCATCATCAGCTGCATTATAAGGAGCTGGGGTAGCTTCCTTAGGTGTTGTTGTTGTTCCTTCTGTTGGAGCTTGAGCTCCTGATAAACCTTGAGCTGCTGCAGGTTGTACAGTTGTATCTTTAGCATCAACTGATCCTTCTGTTGCTGATTTTACTCCTGAGTCAACTGTTACAAGTTCCTCGCCGGCTGCAACTATTTCTCCCTCAGCGTTTACTGTTGCAGGGGCTGCGAAAGCAACACCCGCTAAAATAGCTAATGTAGCTGTTGTTAATTTAACTTTTTTCATTGTTTCAACTCCATTTTTTTAACAAAACAGGAACCCACATGTAACCATTTTATATAAAAACAATGTTATCGACACAATTCGACATCCTTAGTTATATATTACACTATGCTATGTCTTATTGTCAATATTTCTTATAACGTTTTTTATTTAATTTTAGATGCGTTTTAAGAAAGCGTTTAACCTTGATTTAACAGCTTTAATGCCTAGTTATCAATCAAATTACTTCTATTTTTTTAGACGTTTTTAATAAATTTGAAACACTTTTATCATATTCTTCTTTTATAAAGCATGTCTTTTTTTATATAATCAATAAAATAACTCTTTATTTTTTCACAATTTCAACTTATTTCAGAATCCTTCCTCTCTTTTCCTCTTTCAAATTGACTTTTGTGCCACTTTATACTAAAGTATGAGTAAATATCTTTTCTACTAAAATAAGCATCAGTAGAAAAAGGACCTCTGTTTTAGAAAGTTAAGGGTGCTGGAACTTAACACACGTCACTTTTTTGAATTACACTTATTTATCACATTTAATAGTAGAACATCCTCTCATGTTACGAGAAATTGAGTGGTGTTAGCTTACGCTGACACAATTCGGGTGGTACCGCGAACTTATTAATTCGTCCCAATAAACAAATATGTTTATTGGGATTTTTTTTATTTATTAAAGGAGGAAAAATAATGAGTCAAAATATTATTGATGAGTTAATTTGGCGAGATGCCATTAATCAACAAACAGATGCTGAAGGATTAAGAAAATATGTTTCTAATCATAAGATTTCTTTATATTGTGGGGTTGATCCAACAGGAGATAGCATGCATATTGGTCATTTAATTCCCTTTATGATGCTTAAACGCTTCCAAGAATTTGGACATCATCCTTATATTCTTATCGGTGGCGCAACGGGGACTATTGGGGACCCTAGTGGTCGTACTTCTGAACGTCAACTTCAAACAATGGAACAAGTTCAACATAATGTGGATTGTCTAACACAACAAATGCGTGATTTATTTTTTGATGAAACCAATGAGCACGAATTAACCATGGTGAATAACTATGATTGGACAAGTAACCTTTCACTTTTAGATTTCTTGAGAGATTTCGGGAAAAACTTTAATATTAATACAATGCTAGCTAAAGATATTGTTTCTAGTCGTTTAGACTCTGGTATTTCATTTACTGAATTTACCTATCAAATCTTACAATCCATGGACTTTTTACATTTATTTAAAGAACATGAGGTACGTTTACAAATTGGTGGGGCTGATCAGTGGGGGAATATCACGGCTGGCCTTGATTTAATTCGCAAAAAAGAAGGATTTGAAGCCGAAGCTTTCGGTTTAACGATTCCACTGATGCTAAAGGCAGACGGAACAAAATTTGGTAAAACAGCAGGTGGCGCCATTTGGTTAGATCCTAAGAAAACATCTCCTTATGAATTTTATCAATTCTGGTTGAACCAAGATGACCGCGATGTCGTCAAATATCTAAAATTCTTTACATTCTTGACGCAGGATGACATTACTATATTGGAAGGAAAAGTAGCCACCGAACCTCATAAACGTGAAGCTCAAAAAACATTAGCCAAGGAAATGACACTATTTGTTCACGGTGAAGCAGCCTTAGCTGATGCTTTGACGATTACAGAAGCTCTTTTTTCAGGCGATGTGAAGCAATTGACAGCCAAACAAATTGAAGATGGGTTTAGCAATATGCCTTCTGCCGAAATTGGCAAAGAAGATAAAAACCTAATTGATTGGCTCATTGAAACTAAAATCGAGCCCTCAAAACGACAAGCACGTGAAGACGTGACCAATGGTGCGATTTATATCAATGGTGACCGTATTAAAGAAACTGACTTCGTCATCACTGCTAATAATTCTTTTGATGAACGTTTTATCATTGTTCGCAAAGGGAAAAAAAAATACACTTTAGTTCACTTAGTTTAATAAAAAAACCGATTACCTACTACACTTTGTAGTAAGCAATCGGTTTTTATTTATTTTAAATAGGTTTGATATTTTTTAATAATATCCAGTTCTTGCCATTTTTTCTCTGTAATTAATACACTGTCAAAATCATAGATTTTTCCTTCTAACCCTCTCAATAACAAAGGAGAATGGGTGGCGATTATAAATTGACAGTCAAAAAAACGAGTCATCTCACTAATCAAACCAATTAATTCTAGCTGTCTTTCTAAAGATAAAGATACTTCTGGTTCATCGAGTAGATACAGCCCCTTCATTTGGATCACATCTTGATAAACTTGCCACGCTAATTCACCATTTGAATATTTTTCTTGTGAGAAAACAATCTTATCAATTTCTTTTGCCATCGCTCTTTTATGCTTCGGTCGTCCTAAGCGTGCTTGTTGATATTCATAACCCTCTTGTAAAACAGCTTCTTGTTGAATCTTTTTCATCTCATATAAAATATCCTCACTCTTCAAATAATGAATTTGTTGAGGACGATTGATTTGTTCTGTTTCCTCGTTGACTTCAAAAGTAAGAATACTTTCATTAAGATAATTAACAAAATAATCTTCTTGACCAAAACGTTTCGGAGCTTCAAAACCTGTTGCTTTTAATTTCCCGGCTAAAAGATTTAAAACTGTTGATTTTCCAGAACCATTGGAACCATGCAATAAAGTGATTGAATCAAAAACAAGGGTTTCACCTGCTCGTTCCTGTAAAATGTTGTACGGATAGAGATGAGTCCTCGGATAAATTCTTTCTGAAAAGGTCAATGTTTTTAGATAACGCATCCTTCCACCTCCAAAAAAAGATGAAGTCAAGCTAAGCTCGCTTCATCTTTTTTTAAATAACTAATTGAACATATTCAACATACCACCAAATGTGTTAGTTACCATCCGTTCAATCATTGTTGCCAATTGATTAGCAAAAACTTGACCAAAAATTCTTACTAACAAATACTGTAAAAGCATACCAACAACTAATGCAAGTAAAACCATATAAACTTTATTTTTATTTGTTTGACTTAAATCAGTGACCCATAGATTACCTAAATAAGAAAAATCAATTAAGAAGAAAATAGCAATCACTAAGAAAAAGAAAATTTTAAAAATAAAATCATTCGTTAAACCTGTAATCGCAAAAGATAAAACAAATGCAGCTAAACTAGCAAAAACAGTCACACTAATTGGTGAAAATACTTTTTCAAAAGCATTTAAAAGAGTCACCTCTTGTTTAGCGATAAAACGATTATAGCCAAAAACAATCGCCACTTTGACAAATGCACTCAATGCAATCCATAAAAATAATTCCATAATCATCGGAAAGGCTTTACCATCAACTGATAATCCCATTGATACTAAACTACGACTAATCGCTAAGGCTAAAAATAACGTAACGATTAAGAAACTCACTAAACCAAAATAAGCAATTCCTGAAACCTTTTTCAAATCAGGGTTTTTAACTGCTGAAACTAAAAAACCAAAATAATTTTTACTTTCTTTACTAAATTGACCTACTTTTTCCTGTGTTTGACGATACGTTTCAGAACTTTCAAGTTTAGCTGCTTTTTGAGACAATGTTTCTTGAATGGAAACAACTGGTTTTTCTACCATTTGTTGCTCTGCTCCACATCCTGGACAATACTTAATATCTTCACTAATTTCTTTACCACATTTCGGACAAAACTTCATATTTTACGACCCCTTTAATTCTCTTTTTTTATTCACTAATAACATCGACTCTTGTTATCGCAACTTTTTTATAAATACGCGTTCCAGCAGCTGGCAATTTATCTAAACTGGTATCTGGTGACTTAAAAGTATACCTTAAAAGTGTATAATCTTTCGTTTTTTGTAAAACTTCGAAGGTATAGTCTTTTGCATTTGCTCCATAACTTGTCAGCATCTCTTTTAATTCTTGAACTGTTTCTTCGTCTAGAGCTTCTTTATCTTGCCATTCACCAAAATCTTTAACATTCAGTTTACGCTGAGTTGCGACCGCTGCATGCAACTGTTTTGTTTCAGAATAGCGATAATACCCTATTCCTCCGACAGCTAAACAAATAATAATGATAATTCCTGTCATAACCATCGCTCTTTTTTTCTTAGAGGCATTATTATGTTGTTGTACTTGTTCAAGTGCTTCAAGTTCTTGATATTTTACCTGCAATGAGGTTAAATCTTGAGCGGTTATCCCCACTGATTGTAAATAATCAATTAATGGTCCCAACTCTTGGGTAGTTGTTGCATTTTGAGCTTGATACAAAGCCTGTCCACGTTCATTTTGAACTTGATCTGCTAAGTAACGTTGTTGTGCCTGTTCAATCATGACCAATTTTTCTGCAACATCTTTATAATGACGAATACTACCTAAAACACTTAATGCTTCGCCAAAATGACCCTGACTAAATAATGTCAAGCCTTGCTCATAAACTTGCGCGGTGTGTTCTGATTCTTTTTGATTCAAAATTTGAGTAACCATTGCTAATTTATCTTGTGAGTCTTTATAATCACCCAACGATTTAAACTGCTGTTGCGCATAATCTAAATGCCCTCGTCCAAAGTTTTCTAACGCTTCCTGATATTGTTTTTCACGTCGTTGTTCTTGTTCTTGCGCAAAAACTTCTTCTAACTTTTGTTCAATTTGGATTAAATAATTTTGTGCTTCCTGATAATCTCCGACGCTTTGGAATAAACGTTGCGCTTCAGCTAATTGACCTCGTTCTGTTAGTTGAATTGCTTTGAGATAGTCTGCTTCAACCTGACGTACCTGAGCTTCTTGACGTGCCTGATTCACCAATTGTAATTTTGCTTTCGAATCTGCATACTCACCCAATTCTAAAAAGAGCTCACTCGCAGCATCAAACTGTCCTTGACTAAAAAATCCCAGAGCAGACTCATAGTCCTCTTTTTGTCGATTAGCTTGAACCTTGCTTTGTGTTTTTTCAACTAATTCACATTTATCAGCCGCATCTTTGTATTCTTTAATGGATGTGAACAAAGCTAATGCTTCGTCAAATTGACCTTGGGAAAAAGCCTGTAATCCTTGTTGATAGGTTGTTTCCTCAGTCGAAGATGACGTTGTTTCAACTGAAATGCCAGTCTTGTTTTCGACTAATTTCGCTCCACAAGCCTCACAAAATAAATTTTCTGCTCCATTTTCATGGCTACAATTTGGACATTGTTTCATATTATTCACCTAATTTCTCTCCCTTATTCTTCAATCAAGGTCACTTCAGTCGATTTTAAATGACCTTCTTTTGATACATAATCAACCGTGACAGTGTCGCCATCATAATAACGTGACATCACTTTTTTAATATCCGTCGCGTCACCAATATAATAACCGTCAATTCGACAAATAATATCACCTTTTTGAAGAGAACTTGATGAAACAGAACTCCCAGAATAGATATCTGTAATATAAAGACCTAATTCTTTATTACCATTGTGTTGCCCCATATTGTAACCACTCACACCAAAGTAAAGATCTGAATCCGTGTCATTCCCAAAAGAAGGTAAGTCTGGATAACGATACTTCGCTGCTTCTTTAAATGGTAATGTTAATTCCACTTTTTTACTGGAGCCATCTTTAAATTTAACATTCACTTTTTTACCTAACTTAATGCCTTTTAAGACATTTTCCATGCTGTTATCACCAATCACTGCTGAACTTACTTTTTTACCGTCAATTTCAACAATCACACTACTATCTGCCCACTCACTATCCGCCGTTTCAAACCCAGCATTATCGGCTGGTCCATCGGGATAAATTTTCATCGGGATAACACCACCACCATTAGCAATATCTCCTCTTAGTGCACCTAGTGACGGATACGTTTCATTAGCAACTGCATCGGCAAGAGACTTCGCATCAGCTTCTTGTTCGTGTTTCTTAGCCTCTGCTTCTTGTTTTTCTTTCTCTTCACGCGCTTTTTGTTCTTTCGTTTTTTCTTGAATAAAAGTAGTTGTTTCCCCAGCTAAAGCTTGTAATCCTGCAATACTGACATTCATTCCAACGATGTCTTGTTTTTTCTCAAAACCTGTCGCTAATTTTTCTAATTGAGTAATTTCTTTCACGGTATTTTCTGGAAAATGTTTATTTTTCTTCATTTCATTCAGTTTATTTTGAACCGTTGTCAATGATTCTTTTTGTGTTTTTTCTTGTTTGGTTCGTTCTGCATTAATTTCATCTTGCGCTTTTTTTATCAAACTTGATAAATCAGCTTTTTTTACCTTACCTCTTAAAAATTTATCATTTTTAACTTCACCTGCTTTAGGTAATAGGTCTTGTAATTTTTTTGAACTCTCACCTTTCGCTAAGGGATTATACAGCACTAGATTACTTGCTTCAGTAATTTGTTGATCTAATTTACCGTTGTCAGCATAAACTTTATAACCAATCCCTGTACTTGCAGCTAGAAGGACAACAACTGCTCCTATCACAAGTTTTTGCTTGCTTATTTTAGGTTTTTTGGCAACTTCTTGTTTTTCTGTCTGTTCTTCCATTTTTGACACTCCTTTTTATTTCGTCATCAGCATCCACTCAGTCACGCGACTCCCCAGTTCAGCAATCGCTTTAACTTGACTCTTTGCTTGTTCCTCTGTACTTGTTTCAGGGACTTCACCGGGACCATTCATCTCTGTCAAGACACACATGACAAAAACCTCACCTTGATAGTCAATCAATGCCACATCGTTTTCAATTCCCCGATAGGCTGCCTCACCTGTTTTATTATAAATAATGGCTTCTTTAGGCAAATTTGCTGGCAACTTGGTCCGGTTTTTAGTATGTGACATTAAATTTAAAAGCTGTTGATCCGTTTCTGGATCTAAGACAGCGCCTTGATAAAGTTTCAACATCACTTGAGAAACTTCTTTTGCATTAATTTGATTCGCTTTACCGTTCTCAATATTGCGAATATCCATCATTTTACGTTCTAATTTTGAGTGATGGTTTTCCCCAACCGTTTGAGCAATCGTTTGATTAACAGCATCAAAACCACCTGCATAATCAATTAACACATTCGTTGCAATATTATCACTTTTCTCCATCATTAAGCGGCAAAGTTCTTCTAGTGAGTACGTGGTGCCGATTGAGTCATGCAACATATCTCCCGCTCCTTGAACCACGTCTTTTTCAACTAAAGTATAAAACTCTTCTGGTGATAATTGTCCCGTTTTAAATTGTTGATAGATATTAATTAGAATAAAAATTTTAATCGTAGAAGCAGAAAACTGCGTAGCAACTGGTGTCCAATTCGTTACATACACTTTTTTGTCTTTATCAAGCAGATGCTCTAGGTAAACCGTATATCTCACAGGCTGTCCCGAATTAGCCGGGGCTATTTGTGACATCGCTTCCCTAACAAATACCTTTAACTCTTGATTATTTCCTGTTTCAACATCTAGTAACTGGTCTGAAAGTGTTGCTGCACTGGATAAATGGATTTTTTCTTCCTTGACTTCTTCCACTTTTTGCGAAGCTAGCGTTGATTTTTTAGGTACTTTTTGCATTTTTACTTTTTTTGTTTCCTGTGTTTTCGTTGTTGCTGTCGGTTGTTGCTTGACCGCTTGGTTACAAGCGCTTAACAAAATCAATGACAAGAGACTCATCATTAACAAACTTTTTTTGCCTTTCACTTTTTAAAACAACTCCTCCATTTCGCCACCTTAATCTGACTCTCCCCTTTACTACTCTTTTTTAAAACACCTCTCCCATTATCGCAAACAATCTCACATTATTAAAGTTTTTTACGCAAAAAAAACTAGAAAAATTTCATTTTCTAGTTTTTATACATTTTTTTATTCACTTTTGTCTTTTTAACGGACATTTCCCATTAAATTTTGGATTGGTTTCCTCACAAAATAAAGTAAAATCCCACCAATGACTGCGACAATTCCAACAATCCCAAAATAAGCTGATTCTGTTTGCGGAGTATAAAAGCGAGCAATTTGAGCGTTGATAACTTGTGACGTCGCATCCGCTAATAACCAAATCGCTAAAGTTTGGGATTCAAACGCTTTAGGAGCTAATTTAGTCGTCACTGATAAGCCCACAGGTGATAAACACATTTCACCAATAATCATGATAAAGAAACTAAAAACTAACCATAATGGACTCACTCGTTGGTCAACTCCATATAACATTCCTGGTAACATCAATAAAACAAAAGATAATCCTGCGGCTACTAAACCAACTGAAAACTTAAAGACTGTCGACGGTTGTTTTTTTCCCAGTTTAGTCCAAAGACTAACAAAAACAGGTGTCAACATCACGACAAAGACTGGATTTAACGTTTGATACCAACTTGCTGGTATTTTGAAACCCCAAAGAACATCCTTTGTTCGATCTTCGGCAAAAAGAGCTAAAATTGAAGCCCCTTGTTCTTCTAACGACCAAAAAATAATGGCTGCTAAAAACAAAGGAATATAAGCTCGTACTTTTTGTCTTTCTTCAAGCGAAACTTCTTTCGACGTTAACATGCGGCTAAAATAAAAAATTGGTAACCCTATTCCCAAAACACTAATAAAATTAACAAAAAAATCAATGGTTAATCGACCTGAAAATCCAGCCCAACTAAAAATTAAAGCAACAGCTAAACTGAAAATTGCAAGTGCTTGAACAATTTTTTTACCTTGTCCTTTTTTGATAGGATTTGTTGGGGCTTGACCAATATCACTTAAGGTTTTCTTCCCTTGAAAGTAATAAACCAGTAAGCCAATAAACATCCCAACTGCTGCAACAACAAAACCTAAATGATAATTTACTTTTTGACCCAATGTTCCAATAATAATCGGTGCTAATAAACTCCCAATGTTAATCCCCATATAAAAGATTGAGAAACCTGCATCTCGGCGATCATCTTCTTTTGAATAAAGATTTCCCACCATATTTGATACATTTGATTTCAGCATTCCTGTCCCAATAACAATCAGTACCATTGAAATAAAGAGAGCCATTAAACCAAACGGCAAGCCAAGGACCACATGTCCAATCATAATAAACAAGCCACCGATTAGTACCGTTTGACGCGAACCTAGTAAACGGTCTGCCATCCAACCTCCAAGAATACCTGACATAAATACAAGAGCTCCGTACACTGACATAATGGCTAACGCTGTGGGCTTAGGTAAACCTAGTCCGCCATTAGCGACTTCATCATACATATAGTAGAGTAAAATCGCACGCATGCCATAGTAACTAAATCTTTCCCACATCTCAGTAAAAAACAACGTTGCTAGACCAAACGGTTGGCCGAAAAACGTTTTTTTCTGGGTTTCCATAATAATCCACCTTTTAAATATTTCAAAAAAGTCATTTTCCCTAAAAACCTATCCATACTACCTTTAAAAAGTATCCAACTGATTAAAACTAATAACACTACTGCTTGAATAAACTTTCAAAAAAAACAATTGATTTGATTCTTTTGACTGTTCATAGTTTATCAATTTAAGATTTAAACTACAATAATTATTAAGTTTTTGATTAGTTTAATTAGAAACAAATTAGATTTTAGGTTGTTGCTGAGTGATACAATGAATATTTCCACCACCATAAACAACCTCTAAGGTATCAACACCAACTACTTTCTTATCAGGGAATAATGTTTGAATCTGTTCACAGGCTAACGCGTCATGAGCATCACGATACTGAGGAACCAATACTCCTTCATTAGTAATCAAAAAATTAAGATAAGAAGCAATACAAATATCCCCGGGGACTCGTGGCAAGGTCCCTTCAACCAAGTCAATTTCGATTCCTTCTGGAATGGTTACCGCTTGTTTAGGACAACAAATCTTATGAACTTTTAATTGACGGCCTTTAGCATCTGTCATTTCTAATAATTCACGGTAAGTCGCTTGAGCAATTTCATAAAATGGATGCATTGTATCTTCTGTATATAAACACGCGACTTCTCCTGGGCGAATAAAACATGCAATATCATCAACATGTCCCGTTGTTTCTTCTGGATCAACCCCGTCTTTTAACCATAATACTTTTTCAACATTCAAATAATTTTTTAAATAAATTTCAACTTCATCTTTCGTAAGGTGTGGATTACGTCCATGACTTAATAAACACATCTCCGTCGTCAAAACCGTTCCTTCGCCATCCACATGAAATGCCCCACCTTCTAAGATAAAATTACTTGTACGATAGCGAGGAGTCTCTGAAACTTCGCAAACTTTTTGTGCGACTAAATCATCTTGATCCCAAGGAAAATATAAACCGTCCACTAGTCCTCCCCAAGCATTAAAATGCCAGTCAACAGCACGACGCTCTCCCTCTCCATTAATTAAAAAACTTGGTCCAACATCACGCATCCAGGCATCGTCAGTCGACATCTCAATCACCGTGATTTCTTCTGGAAGTTGCATGCGACAATTTTGAAACTGCTCACGTGACGCGACCATAGTAACCGAAGTAAATTCACTAATCGCAATCGCGACTTGTTTGAAAGCTGCTTGGGCTGGTTTTGCTCCATTACGCCAATTATCACGTCGTTCGGGCCAAATCATCCATATTTTTTCTTGAGGAGCATATTCTCCTGGCATAAAAAAGCCATCTTGCTTAGGCGTTGTGCCTTTTATTGTCTTTACCATTTTCTTCCTCTCCTTTTTACTAATCTCTTTCATTCTAACGGATAACTAACCCTAACGCACGAAAAGAGAGTCAATATAATGAAGCGAGGGTGACTCTGAAAAGTCACCCTCGCTTCATTATATCTAATATTTTAATCTATTTGTTTGAAATAAAAGGTTTCACTTTGGTAATCCCCTTTTAAATCAGGATCAACATAAAAACCAACAGTCATCCATTCATCGCCATAAGCAATCAGACCGTTCATCTGATAACGCTTGTTAGGTACTAATCCTGCTGCCTTCAAACGGACTAATGGATATGATTCTTCGGCAAGTACTCTAAAATATTGGAGAATCGCTGTTTTTTGATTTTTCGCAACATGAATCCAAGCGACATCATTTGATTCAAATGGATTCAATAAACGGATAAAACGTCCATATTGAAATAGTTTGCGATGTTTTTTATAAAAAGTAACTTGTTTTTTTATTTCAATTTTTTCAAGTTCCGTTAACTGATTTAAATCTAATTCATAACCAAAAACACCCGACATTGCGACATTTCCTCGTGTTTTTAAACTCGTTAAACGCTCGGTTTGATGATTAGGAATTGCAGAAACATGCGAGCCCATTGACGAGATTGGATACACTAGACTTGTACCATATTGAATGCCTAATCGTGCCATTGCATCGGTATTATCACTGGTCCATGTTTGTGGCATGTAATAAAGCAAACCAGCATCAAAACGACCGCCCCCACCAGAACAACTCTCAAATAAAATCTCTGGATAATCATTAGTTAAGCGTTCTAAAAAATCATAAAGACCTAACAGATAGCGATGAGCCACACTTCCTTGTTCCTCCACTTTTAACTGACTTGAATAGACCTCCGTCATGTTTCGGTTCATATCCCATTTAATGTAATCTATCGGAACTCGATCTAAAATAGCTTTCATTTGTTGATAAATATGCTCACGAACCTCTGCTCGTGAAAAATCTAAGACAAACTGTCCTCGGCTAGGCGATAATTTTCGACCTGGAATTTGTAATGCCCAGTCTGGATGTTCTTCAAATAAACGACTTGTTTCTGAAATCATTTCTGGCTCAAACCAAATACCAAATTTCATTCCTTTAGCATGGACTTGTTTCGCTAATCCTTCTAAGCCACAAGCTAATTTCCCTTCATTTTCAAACCAATCACCGAGTGAGGTATGATCGTCCTCACGGTGTCCAAACCAACCATCATCAAGGACAAACATCTCAATCCCTAGCTGTTCTGCTTCATCCACAATCGCCATAATTTTCTGCTCATCAAAATCAAAATAAGTTGCTTCCCAATTATTAACCAGCGTTGGGCGTACCTGATTTTTATAACGCCCTCTAATCAAATGGTGATTATATAAATCATGAAACGTCGCTGACATCTGGTTTAATCCTTCATTGGCATAAACCATAACAACTTCTGGCGTTTGAAAACTCTGTCCTACTTCTAACGGCCAATTAAAAGCAAATGAATTGAGCCCCATCATGATTCGCGTCTGATTGTAGGGATCTTTCTCGATCAAAGTTTCATGGTTGCCACTGTAAACAAAACTGAAACCATAAGCTTCTCCCTGATCTTCTGTTGTTGTTGGATCAACAAGTGCAATAAAAGGATTTTGTTGATGACTGCTTGAACCACGTTTACTATCTAATTTTTTAGTTCCCGTTTGTATTATTTCACGCGTCATTTGACGCTCTCTCGCCCATGTTCCATTGAGATGAATCATTTCTTTTTCATCCGCTGAAAAATCAATAGCTGTACTAAATAAACGTTTAATTTCAACACTCAGTTTGCCCGTATTCTTTAATTCAACCGACCTAGTAATGACTGGATAATCTAAAAAGATAGTATAGCTTAAGTCTAACTCCAATTCAGACAAGCTATCTTTTAAAGTAACTGTCAATGTTGCCGCTTCATCTACGGTCGCATACGTTGCCGGAAGTCCCTCTAACTTAGGTTTTCCTGCTGTAATTTCATACGATTGGTAAACAAAATCGGTTACCTGTGTTCCATTTTTATGATAAATCATCTGCGCAGGCTCTCTAAAATCGCCATGACCAAAACTTGGGTACTCCATTAACAGAGTATCAAGAGAGAACACCCGCTCTGTTGTTGCTGGTAAATTGGGGGAAAATGAACGATTGGTTCTCGGATAAAGTGCCGTTCCACTATAAGCTGTAATTGCTTTTCCATAATAAAGATGAGCTAAATAACCACCCTCTTCCACCATAAATACATAACTCACTTGTTTATTTTTCAAATGAAAAATCTTTTTTTCTTGATTAACTGTAATCAGCTGCATCATGATCCTCACTTTCTATTTAACCGAACCATTCGTCATTCCTGAGATAATATTTTTTTGGAAGACGAGATAAACAATTAGTATCACAACAATTCCCACTACATACGAAGCAAATGAAGGACCAAAATCACTAAAATACTGTCCTTGATAATTGTATTGAAACAAAGGTAACGTCCAATTACTATTATCTTTATTTAAAATTAAAAGCGGAAGTAAAAAGTCATTCCAAATCCATAAGGCATTAATAATTAACGTTGTAGCATGCATTGGTTTCATCAGTGGAAAAATAATTTGAAAATACAAACGAAAACGACCACTGCCATCAATTTCTGCAGCTTCATCTAATTCAATTGGAATAGCCGTTTTAATATAACCAACATATAAAAAGAGGGTCTGTGGTATCGCATAAGCCAAATACAAAATGATTAAGCCACTAATATTAGATAAACCAAGTTTCGTCATCATGCTCGTAATCGGGATCATTATCACTTGGAAAGGGACAAAAATTCCTAAAAGTAAAAAAGAATACATTAAAGCAAAGGCCTTCTTTTGACTCATATTACGAGCGATAGAGAAAGCAGCCATTGGGACAACTAACATAATTAAAGCAATTGAAACAACAGTAATTAACGTTGAATTAAAAAAGTAATGACCAATACCATCATGGATTAACCGTGTAAAGTTATCGCTAGTAAATGGATGGGGTAAGCCAAAAAAATGCCCTGTAATTTGTTGGGTCTCTTTAAATGAATTGATAACGGTTAGATAAAGAGGAATAAAAATCAAGATAAATCCAACGATGAGTAATAAATAATGAATCCATTTCGCTTTTTGTTTCATTTTTTCTTCCTCCTTATCCGACTTGGTGTTTTTTCGATAAATTAATTTGAAGCATTGAAATAATTGCAATTAAAATGAATAAAACCATTGCAATTGCATTCGCATAACCATATTGGTTATTTTTAAAAGCATAATTATAAACCAACAAACCTAGTGTCGTTGTTTTATCTGCTGGGCCGCCCCCTGTTAAAGCATAAATCAAGTCAAAAGCAGTCAAACCTGATTTTAAAGCCATAATGAAAATCATACTAATGGATGGTAATAAATAAGGAACTTCAATATGTTGAAAAGTTTGACGTGCACTTGCTCCATCAATCGAAGCTGCTTCTAAGACTTCTTGAGGGATACTTTGTAATCCTGCTAAAAAAATAACCACTGGCATTGCAATACCCTGCCAAAGTGCTACAAATAGAACGCCCCAAAAGACCGTTCTTTCATTAGCTAAAAGATTTTGATCTAACGAGCTCCAGCCTAAGGTTTCTGCTAATTGTGGGATACCATAATTAAAGACTTGTTTAAAGATCAAACCAAGGGTCACTGTACTAAGAACTGCTGGGAAAAAGTAAGCGACACGGAAAATCCCGACGCCCCTTAACTTCCGATTTAATAATCGGGCTATTCCCATGCCAATAGCAATTTCACAAATGATTAAAGCAAGGGTAAACAGAAAGGTAAAACCAATTGACGTTAAGAATTTTTCATCTTTAGCAATTTGTTGAAAATTAGCAAAGCCAATAAAATGATAGTCTGACGTCAAGCCAGTCCAATCTGTCAAACTGTAAAAAAAACCTTGTAGCATTGGCAAGTAAAAGAAAATAAGTTGCAACATAATTGGTATCGCTATAAAAAGATAGGCCCAATATCGATTGATAATTCCTTTCTGTCTCATCCTCAGTAACCTCTTTCTCTTATTTTTTCATTCCATCAAAAAATGTATTTAGATTTTTTCCAAGCTGATTTTCATCTTGACTATTAATATATTCAACCGTCATATGATGAAAATCTTCTTCAGAGGTCCAGTCTTTTTGTAACCAAACAATTTGTTTATCTGTAAAGACATATTTAGTGACCCCTTCCGTTTCTGGAAACTTACCTTTTGTATCCACTGCTTTAACTGACGTTGGAGCACCATCGACATCATAATATTTTTGCATAGCTTCGTTAGTTGTCATATAAGCAACAAATTTTTCTGCAGCTACTTTATCCTTAGATTTTCCATTAATTGACAAGGCCAAATCAGCAGCACCAACGGTTAGTTCTTCATTCGCTTTTAGTCCAGGATAAGCAAACATTTTTATTTCAAATTTAGGTTGCTGATTTTTGATGGCTGGTAAAGCCCAGATACCATTAGGAAAAATCAAAGCTTCCCCTTTCGCAAAGGTTGCAATTGCATCATCATAAGTAGCTCCAGTTGCATTTTTTTGACCGTTTCCGTCAAGTAAATCTAATTCTTTAGTCACTTGCTTAAAATCAGCATTTGATGTTTTAATGCCCCCTTTTTCACTGTGAACTAAGGCATCATTCGCTCCCTCAAACCCTCCATTAATAGTGGCCCAGGCTAATTGATGATAACCATTTAAAGTCCACGCATCAGCTTGGGTTAACGATAAAGCAAAAGGAGTTTCTTTTTTGGCTTTGATTGTTTTAACTAATGTTTCAAAATCTTCCCATGTTTTTGGCTCTTCTAAGCCTAGCTCTTTAAATTTTGTATAATTATAATAAAACCCCCATGCATTACTTGTTAAGGGAACAGAGTAAATCTTCTCATCTATAGCATAAGTCTCTGCTGAACCCTCTTTTAAATTTTTTAAATACTCTTTACCAGTTAAATCAGCAAAGATCCCCGCTTTAGCCCATTCTCGAAAGTCAGCATTTTGCGGAAAAACATTGATGATATCAGGTACATCATTACTCGCAATTCTTGTTTTTAAAACCGTACCCGCATCGGGAACATTTGTAAACTTCACTTTGATATCAGGATTTTCTTTTTCAAAATCTTTAATAACCTCACTTAACGTTCCTTGCATTTCTTTCTTTTGAGAGAAAAATTCAATCTCAGTTTTACCACTTTTACCACTTTCAGACGTCTTTTTACTCCCACAAGCTGCCAAACCTCCAATTAAACTAACAACCAAAGCACTACTGATTAATAATTTTCTAAACTTCATTTATTTTCCTCCTTATACGAATACACTTTCTTTTCACTAAACACATGTTAACTTGTTTAGTGAAATGTGTCAACCTTTTTTAGTGAACGTTCACAAGGGAACTTTGATCAATAAAAAAGAAGCCGAAGTTTTATAACCTCGGCTTCTTACTTTTTTTTATTTTTCACTTTCCCTTAAAATAATTTCACCAGGGACTTTGATTCTTACAGACACATGCCTAATCCCCTCTAGTCGTTCATTCATCAGTCGTACCGCTATTTTACCTAATTCCTCAGATTCAATATTAACTGTAGTTAACGGGGGGGTTAAAAACTCAACAACTTCAATATTGTCAAAACTAACCACCGATATATCTTCAGGGATTTTTAAATTATTTTTTTGAATTGCTCGGTAAACACCAACTGCCATTGGATCACTTCCAACTACAATTGCACTTGGAATGCCTGTTGTTTTCGTTTTGGCAATTAACTCCTCTGCTAAGCGCATACCTTCAAGCGTGCTCCAATCACCAATCAAGGTTTGAGGTTCAAGTTCGTGTATCAACATCCAATCTTGATACGTTTTTTCTCTGATGTCTCTTTCTTTTCGTTCTACTAAAGCGTCCCCATTTTTCAATAGCCGAGCGCCACCAATAAAAGCAATCTGACGATGACCACTCGCATATAATCGATCTAAATGGGCTTGCGTCGCTCGTTCAAAATCAGCGACAACTGAATCATATTCTTCGCTATAGGACGCATCATCGACCATAACAATTGGAATCTGTCTTTTTAAAATAGCATTAATCACTTGGGAGGTGACTTCCCCAATCACAATCACTCCTGTCTCTTGTTTGAGATTGGCTACCTCAAAAGGACGATCCAAGCGAATGATTTCAGTAATCTTGAGTCCCATTCTTTCCGTCTCTTTCTCGACGCCCAACCGAATAGACCGAAAATACGGATCATTCAATTCATCCATTTCTGACACCGCCACCAACAACGTGACTTCTTTTAAACGTTTGCTCTTTTTTTTAGGTAAAGCATAGTCAAAATAGGTCACCGATTCCATAATTCTTGTTTTTGTATCTTCTTGAATGCTGAGTGTGGCATCATGGTTTAAAAAACGAGATACCGTAGCAATCGAAACACTCGCTCGCTTAGCTACATCTCTAATTCCTGCCATTGTCTCAACTCCTTTTTTTACTTGTTTCATTTGGTTAACAATTATTTCGTTAACCAAACTATAGCGAAACAAAAATTATTTGTCAACCAACACACCGATAAAAATAAAGCATAAGATGAAAGAAAATAGTTTTCTCTAACTATTGCTAATATTTAGTAAATATTCTATACTTAATTTACTAAATATTACTCGGAGGTTTTTAAAATGGAACATTTAACAGCACGTTTTAAAGAATTATTTCATACTGAACCTGACGCTACTTATTTTTCTCCCGGGCGCATTAATTTAATTGGTGAACATACTGACTATAATGGAGGCCATGTTTTTCCAGCTTCTATTACTTTAGGAACGTATGGCCTTGCCAAAAAAAGAGACGATAACAAAATTTGTCTTTATTCTGAAAATTTCCCTGAAAAAGGCATCATTGAATTTTCGTTAGAGGATTTAGACTTTAATCAAGAACACTCTTGGACAAATTATCCCAAAGCCGTTCTAAAATATTTAAAAGAAGCCGGACACTCAATTGATAACGGTTTAGATATTTTAGTTTATGGAAATATTCCAAATGGTGCAGGTCTTTCTTCTTCAGCCTCTTTAGAATTACTGATGGGAGTCATCCTTGAAGATCAATTTAAACTTTCCGTTGAACGTTTGGATTTAATTTTAATTGGAAAACGTGTTGAGAACGAATTTATCGGCGTTAACTCAGGGATTATGGATCAATTTGCCATTGGCATGGGTGCTAAAGACCAGGCGATTCTTTTAGATACAAATACTTTAAGTTATGAACTAGTTCCTGCTGATTTCGGTGATTATGTAATTGCCATTATGAACACCAACAAACGTCGGGAATTAATTGATTCAAAATATAATGAACGCCGTGCAGAATGTGAAAAAGCATTAAGTTTACTTCAAACAAAACTAGATATTCAATCATTGGGTGAATTATCTGCAACTGATTTTAAGGCTCATCTTGATTTAATTAATGATGATCTTCTTATTAAACGTGCGAAACATGCCATTACGGAAAACGAACGCACACTCATTGCTAAAAAAGCACTCGAAAACCACGATTTAGTAGAATTCGGTTTACTTCTCAATGCCTCTCATGATTCACTCAAAAATGATTATGAAGTAACCGGAATCGAATTAGATACTTTAGTCGATGCTGCTCGTAGACACACTCATGTTTTAGGTGCTCGAATGACAGGTGCTGGTTTTGGCGGTTGTGCGATTGCTTTAGTTCACAAAGAACATTGGGATACCTTTGTTGAAGATGTAAAAAAAGAGTACCTTGAGATAATCGGCTATGATACCGAAATTTATCAAGCCAGTATTGGTTCAGGAACAACAAAACTTTCATAACCCTTAGGAGGAAAAAAGATGACAATTTTAGTATTAGGTGGCGCAGGCTACATCGGCTCACATGCAGTCGATCAATTAATCAATGAAGGACATACAGTTGCTGTTGTCGATAATCTATTAACAGGACATCGTCAAGCTGTTCATCCTAACGCCCATTTTTACGAAGGTGATATTCGCGATAAAGCATTTTTAACGACTGTTTTTGAAAAAGAAACGATCGATAGCGTCATTCACTTTGCAGCAAGCTCACTCGTTGGAGAATCTGTCCATAAACCTTTAGATTATTTCAATAATAACGTTTATGGCATGCAAATTTTGTTAGAAGTCATGAACGATTTTGATGTCAAACATATCGTCTTTTCTTCAACTGCCGCGACTTACGGTGAACCGGAAGAAGTTCCAATTAAAGAAACAACACCAACGAATCCTAAAAATCCATATGGTGCTACTAAATTAACGATGGAAAATATGATGAAATGGTGTGACGAAGCTTACGGTATGAAATTCGTTGCGCTCCGCTACTTTAATGTTGCAGGGGCAAAAGCTGATTCTTCTATTGGTGAAGACCATACACCGGAAACACATCTTGTTCCTATTATTCTACAAGTTGCTCTCGGACAAAGAGAACAGTTAGCTATCTTTGGTGATGATTATGATACGCCGGATGGCACATGCGTTCGAGATTATGTTCATGTTGAAGATTTAATTCAAGCGCATCTTTTAGCTTTAAACTATTTAAAAGCTGGTCATGAGAGTAATATTTTCAATTTAGGTAGTTCAACTGGTTATTCTGTCAAAGAAATGTTAGAAGCAGCTAGAGAGGTCACTCAAAAAGAAATCCCAGCTGAAATTTCACCTCGTCGAGCTGGTGATCCTGGAACTCTTGTTGCCTCTAGTGAAAAAGCAAAAGAGGTACTCCATTGGCAACCTAAATATACACAAGTGAAAGAGATTATTAAAACAGCTTGGGATTGGCATATTAGTCATCCAAACGGTTATCAAGATTAACAGGAAGGAAGTTTATAATGTCAATTAGCCAAACAATTTATGACTTTACAACCTTTGCTATTCATTATGGGGAATGGATGGAAATGGATCGTCTTTATTTACAAAATCGTTTATTAGCTTTAGTGGGTGAAGAAACTCTTGAAAGTGAAAGTGTGAAACACTCGATTGAAGATTTAAACGTCCTTGATTTATTGGATTTTTTAATCGGGATTGCGAAAAAAAACAACGTCATTGATAACTCTTTTTCACAAAAAGAACAGTTAGAAGCAAAACTAATGGATTTTCTAACCCCACCACCTTCTATTTTAAATGCTCTTTTCGCGCAACATTATGATGACCAACCTGAAAAGGCAACTGACTATTTTTATACTCTTTCTAAAACAAATGATTATATTAAAACACGCGCGATTGCGAAAAATATTGCTTATTCGGTTCCAACAGAATATGGACAATTGGAAATTACGATTAATTTATCAAAACCTGAAAAAGACCCTAAACAAATTGCTGCCGAAAAAAATGCGAAACAAAGCCATTATCCTTCTTGCCTACTTTGTATGGAAAATGAAGGCTATGCTGGACGAACAAACCACCCAGCCCGTACAAATCACCGTATTATTCGAATGAATCTTAACGGAGAAAGCTGGGGGTTACAATATTCTCCGTATTCTTATTATAATGAACATTGTATTTTCCTAGCAGAAACACATCGGCCAATGGTAATTAGTCAGGAAACGTTTCGTCGGTTATTAGCGATTGTTGCTATTTTCCCTCACTATTTCGTCGGCTCAAATGCTGATTTACCAATCGTAGGTGGTTCTATTCTGTCACACGATCACTACCAAGGGGGACGTGCTGATTTTGCAATGGCTAACGCTCCTATTGAGACACCATTTACGCTTAGCGTTTTCCCAGCTGTACAAGCAGGAATTGTCAAATGGCCAATGTCTGTTATTCGCCTCAGTGGACCAAATGCGAATGACCTTGTGGCTGCTGCTGACTATGTTTTTAATGCTTGGAAACAATATTCTTGCCCTGAACTAGACATTAATGCCTATTCAGAGGATGGGACACCTCACCATACGGTCACTCCAATCGCACGTAAAAATGGAGAAAACTTTGAACTTGATCTTGTTTTAAGGGATAATAATATCTCAGAAGATTTTCCAGAAGGAATTTTCCACCCACATCGTGACTTACATCATATCAAAAAAGAAAACATTGGTTTGATTGAAGTCATGGGGTTAGCTATTTTACCCCCTCGTTTGGTTCCGGAATTAGCAGAAGTGAAAAAATATTTATTGGAACAACCCAATACAATCGCTGCTTATCATCTTGATTGGGCGAATGATTTAAAGAAAAATAACTTAATTAATAAAGAAAATGTTGAGACTATTGTTCGTCAAGAGATTGGGAACATTTTTGCCAGAGTACTTGAAGATGCAGGTGTCTTCAAGCGAGATCAAAAAGGAAGGAATGCCTTTACCTCCTTTGTAAATACTCTTTAGAAAGGAAGGGATTATCGATGGCAACCATTAAAGATATTGCTGAAAAAGCGGGGGTTTCACCGGCCACTGTTTCTCGTGTTTTAAATTATGATGACCGTTTATCCGTTGGAAAAGATACTAAAAAAAGAATTTTTGAAACAGCCGAGTTACTAAATTATACAAAATATAAATCCAAACGAAAAACACAGCAAAAAACAATTCGTTTCATCCAATGGTATGATGAAGATGAAGAATTGGCTGATATTTATTATTTAGCTATCCGTCTTGGAATTGAAGCCAAGGCAGAAGAACTTAATCTTTCACTCTTAAAGGAGCCAATGGATCAAGTTTCCGAAAACATGACGGACGGTATTATTGCATTAGGTAAATTTGATGATAATCAATTAGAAAAATTAAAAGCCCTTAATCAACCACTTCTCGTTGTTGATTCCAACGCGGTTAATTTAGGAATTGATTCTTTAACCGTTGATTTTGAGCAAGCTGTTAATCAAGTCATTGACTATTTCATTGCTGCAGGACATCAAGAAATTGGTATCCTTTCAGGGATAGAATTTACAACTCAACAAACAGAAATTATAGATCCACGACTCATCGCTTTTAAGCAACGATTAAAACAGTTGCACTTGTACCGACCTGAGTGGTTGTATACCGCTCCTTTTAGTGTCGATGCTGGTTATTTAGCCACTAAAGAATTTATTAAGCAGACTAAAAAAATACCGAGTGCTCTTTTTGCAACAAGTGATGCGCTTGCGATTGGTGCCATGCGTGCTTTCCAAGAGGAAGGTATTCAGATACCGAAAGACCTCTCACTTATTGGTTTTAATGATATAAGCATTGCTAAATATGTCACGCCAGCTTTAACGACTATCAATATTCCGACGGAGTGGATGGGTGAATTAGCTGTTAAACTTATCGTAGATTTAATTGAAGATCCCGCCCCTCTTCCGAGAAAAACCATGATTAGCACTCAATTAGTTACACGAGATTCAACCCTTTAAATAAACTCCTCTTGTTAAAGATATCAATTTCTTTAACAAGAGGAGTTTTTATCATTCTTAAAATCCTAAAAACTACATTAACTAGTTGTAACGTTGACTTAAAAGACATGACATCTTATAATTAGTTGATAGGAGAGGATATTATGGTACATAGAAAATCTTTATTTAAAAAGATATTACTTCTTTTAATAAATCTTTTTTTGTTAACAAATACTGTGGTTTTCTCTGAAGACAATACAACAAACCACCAAAATGCAAAAGAAAACAAAATAGAACAGGTCCCCCAAGATAGTTTTCCAATTTCACAAAAAGCAGAAGAAATTGGCGAAATTGATTTTTCTATTTTAAAAACTGAAGATACCTTTTCACTTAGTCAAATAACATTAGCCGATAAAGTGAATTACCGGTATAAAATGCTTGAAATAACTTATCCAGAAAGTTTACAAATTGATAACTATCAGAAACCCAGTTCCTACTGGCGTGAATTTGAAAATGCTTCGGAAAATGGCTATGAAAGCTTGGTATTCGCAATGGACCGTGATAATACACTTAGTAATATCAAAAAAACGTTAGAATCTTTACGCTTTAAACAAAAAGGTAGTGAAAAAAAAGAAGTAGAACAGATTAAAGTACATCTTAGAGGTAATGTTTATACTTCTTGGATTGATATTTACGGAAAAATTCATTACTATGAGTTTATTGAAATAACAGATAAAACAGATGCAACTTATAATTGGTTCGACGCCTATAATGACGCTAAGAAAAGAAGTATGAGTGGTTATCGAGGCTATTTAGCAACCTTAACCTCGAAGGAGGAACAACGTTGGGTTTACGATAAAATTGCTAAAAATTCTGGTTATTTAGGTGGTACAAGAATTCGTTTTAAGAATGGTAGTCTAATCGATAATCAAACAGAGTTAATCGCTAGAACGCCCACCGGGGGTTATTTAGAAAGTGACTTATCGGATGTCTATAATTTTGAAAGTCTAGCAACTTATTGGTATTGGGCAACCGGCCCTGAGTCTGGTGAAGCCTTCTATAATCGAAAAGAGTATACTAATAAAACACCTGCTAAAGATGCACCAAGTAAAATTGGTTTTGATTGGTTCAATAATAAAGATAACAATAAAAAAGACCGCGTCCTTTCAGAACCGAATAATTCAGGAGGAGGAGGTCGATTTAACGAACAGGTTTTACAATTTGCCCAACCTAATATCAACAACGCGAGTGTTGAATTTTGGAATGATGTTTCTTACCGACGCTTCAATGATTCAAAAGTGGAAGGTTATTATGTAGAATATTCAGATTTTCCTGGAAATAGAGTCGAAGAAACAACTCCTCCTCCCGAAGATAGCAGAGAAGTTGAAACTCATAAGATTGCTGATATTCCTAAAACGGTTAACATTGGACATTATTCAAAAACAACACCAACTAAAAGTTTGTCACCTATTGTAACCTATCATCTTCCTTTTAGAATAGGTGATATTATCAATACTTCTAGCTTGGGAAAACAAATAACTCATTACACGAATAGTGGTCAAACTTTACCACAACAACCGACTGGAAGCAATAAAATTCAAGAAGTCAAAATACTCTATCAACCAATCACATATAACATTACTTACCAAAGTAATGATGCAACAAATCAAACAGTAAAACAAGCCTATACAGTTGAAAATGAAGCGATTACGCTTAAAAACAATACTACCTTTAAGCGAACAGGCTATAAAATAATCGGCTGGAATACTAAAGCTGATGGGACAGGAACTTCTTATGGATTAAGCTCTAAAATCAATGGAAAAAATCTAGCTCAAAACATAACCTTATACGCCCAATGGCAAACAGACAATGTAAATATTACTTTCCACCATAAATTATTAACGGCTAGCAAAACTTATGAAGATATTTTTGATTTTTCAAAAAATCCACCTGCTAAAGTAACACAAAAAACAAACAGTTATCCAGTAGGACAATCTTTGGCAACTATCCTTAAAAGCATCAATACCAATTATTCTAATTATAACCATCATTCCAATTTAACAAAAGTTAAAATTAATGGAACAGAAGTTACTCCACACCCTAGTGTCGTCCCGGCTAATAATCTAGAAATTACTTATGTCTATACTGGAGCTTTAAATCTAAACGCTGCGAAAGAACTTGTATTTCAAGCAAGTCACTTTAATAATGGAACAACAAAACAGATTGCTTTGACAACTCCTACAACTTTAAATGTTATCAACACAATGGGCAGTAACAGTCAATGGGAATTACGAGCTAAGTTAAGTCAAGAAATGGAAAGTACAAAAAAACAACAGAAATTATTAGGTGATATTTATTATCTATCCAATCATTCTACACCTAAGGTCACTTTAAATAGTGACTTCAAAAAAATTGAACAAAGCTCCACAGAAAACGTATTACAAAAAAACTATCCATTAAAAGGAACCAACCAAGGTTTGTTTTTAGAACTTCATTCTGGAAACTTAGCAGATACTTATGAAAAAGGAAGCATTACTTGGGAGCTTAAAGATCGTATAACTATTAAATAAAACAACCCCCTATGAAAGCCACTTCATTGCTTTCATAGGGGGTTCAGTTTATTCTTAATTTTCAAAACACAAACGAGAAAGCGCTTCAGCATAGATTACCATCGCGCGTTCCATCTCATCTAATCGCCAAGTTTCATTTGGTTGGTGCATGGTATCAACGGTATCAGCAAACATCGCTCCAAATGCCACACAATTTTTCATTGTGCGCGCAAAAGTTGCTCCACCTGAAACAAGAGGCTCACTCATATCACCTGTCACATCACGATAAGCCCCTAAAAGAGATTGAATTAACTCTGATTCAACCGGCACATAAAGTGAATCTAAATAATCAAATTCTTCATAGCTTAAATTAAAGTCGACTAATTTTTTCTCTAAACGAGCAACGACTTCTTCTTTTGTAAAGGTCACTGGTAAACGCAAATCTAAACCTATTTTTGTTTCTTTAGAACCTATCTCAACCGTTGCTGTATTAAAAGTTAATTTACCTGAAGCTTCATCGCTTACATCACCAACAACACTAAAACCATTCGCATCCGCTTTGACTACTTTTCCTAAAAAGTTAATGGCTGGATGGTCAATCACTTGACTGACTGCCTCAGCTAAGCGAGTATTCGCATTAATTCCTTTTGGTGCGTCTTTAGAGTGAATCGACTGCCCGGCCACAGTAATCTCGTCGGCTGTTTCTTGATAGTCATAACCTAGCTTATCTAACTCTACTTTGATTTCTTCTTGTTTTATTCCTTTATACGTTGCTGAGTCAGGCACAACATTTAAAGCTGTACCACCAGTAAAGGTAAAATCAGTACTTCCTTCACCTGTCACATACGCTTGTAGCAAACCTTTTTCAGCGTAAATTAATGGAAATTTCGAATCTGGTGCAAAACCTAAATCGATTGGACCTTCGTGCTTATGATATTGATCCATACAACGCCATAGTGTTTCTTCATCTGTTCCAAAAATAAATCGAACTTTTTTATTTAATTTAGCCCCACTATCTAAAACTGCTTTTAATGCATAAAGAGCTGCCATCGTTGGACCTTTATCATCTTGAACCCCTCGGCCTATGATTTTTCCTTCTTCAATAGTGGCAGAAAATGGCGGCACATTCCATAAACTTTCATCGCCAGGAGGCACGACATCTAAATGACATAACAGACCAAATGTTTCTTCTCCTTCACCCATCTCAGCATAGCCATAATAACCTTCTGGATCAATATACGTTGAAAAGCCTTCTTCTTTAAATAACGATAATGTTTCCTTTAGGCAATCTAAAACATCTTGTCCAAAAGGAGCACCCGGAACTGCTTCTTGTAAATAAGAAGGAACTTTTACTAAACGCTGCAGAGATATAATTGCTTCTTTTTTATGTTTTTCTGTTACAAATTGTTTCATGAAATCACCTTTCTTCTTTTGAGAATTCGTTTTCATACTCTCTTATTATACACCAATCGTCCGATTTATGTCATGTTTATTCTAGATAAAAAACAACGATTAAATCACTTTAATTCCATTTATCACATTCAGAATCAAAACAAATAAAATAACTAAACGATAAACCAAACCAACATGTTTCGTTGACATTTTTTTACTTAGGCTTGCTCCTAGCAAACCACCAATAATCGCTGCAGGAACAATATAAGTTAGCACGCTCAGATCATAGCGACCAAAACCGCTTGTCATTGCAATCGTCAGTATTTTCGCTAATTGTGAAAAAAGAATAATCACAATTGAGTAAACCGTTGATTTTTTCATGCTAAAACCAAAAACATACATCAACAAAGCAACATTAATCGGTCCTCCACCTATTCCCAATAAACTAGCTAGATAGCCTAATAAAAAACCGACCAATAGTTGACTGACTTGTGAATCTCGTTCAAGACTTTTCATTGAGGATAAACTATACCAATAGGACCCTATTAATGTTACTAGAGTTAAACCGATTTGAATTAGTAAGGCTTCACGACCACTTGGAAAATAATGAAGTAATCTTTCGAAAGTTACATTTCCCAAAATACCACCTACTACCGAACCAGAAGACAATAAAACGGCTGTCATAATCGAAAGTTGCATCCCATTCTTTAATTGCTTCAAAGTTGAAACAATCGACATTGTTAAAACAGCAACCGTTGAATAAAAAGAAATTGCATATACCGGGTGGACATTGATCGCATCCATCAGTGGTTTAATGATTACGCCACCCCCCATTCCTGAAATCGCTCCAACGCTATTCGCTAATATAATAATGAAAAAATAGATCCAGCCTATCATTTTCTTCCTCCTTTAAATTAAAAACAAAGAGATATCTTTTATTCTACACTGAAATCTTCTTGACTTCCACTGAGTTATCCTTTATTCTCTAGTTAACAACTAAACAGTAAACTATGAAGAGTTGAGGTAGTGATACGACACTATGACCTCACAGCAACGTACCTTAAACAGGCAACGTGCTTCCGTCGTAAACCATAGTGCGTTCTTTACTAACAGCTCGCATCATGGTGAGCTGTTTTTTTGTTATCTAATAAACATAAAGGACGGGTTCATATGTATTACTGGCAAGAGAATGAATTAGTTAAATTAAAAAGAGCAACCACAGAGGAAATCAGTACTAAATTTTATCACTATTTAGAACAAGCACGAGAAGAAAAGATTTTCGAGATAGAACTAGCAGAGGCTCGAAAGATGTTACGATTGCTCGATGAACATCCTCATTTTTCCAGTTGGGAAGCCGACTATCAAAAGATTTTAGCAACGTGTTTAGAAAGACGGCAGCAACACCCACTAGAGATTAAATTACCTAGAAGTTATACAGAGGCAATGAGTCAGCATTTAAAAAAATCAAAATAAAACAACAATTAAAAGTAAGGGAGGCGATTGATTATCCTCCTCTCACTTTTAACTGTTATTTTGATTGAGACTATTTTTTAAACTTGACTCTCTTTCATTTTTTTCAATGCGTCTTTCTCAATCGAAACGGTAAAAAAGAGAACAACGAATGAGAGAACTAAAAATAAACTCCAACTTACAGTACTGTTGAGTAGATTCGCACTCCCTAAAAAAATCAGTTGCCCGACAGGACCACCAATCATGACGATGGTTTGAAAAATACCTCCAGTAATCGCTAACTTTTCTTGTGGAACATCACGAATTAAAGTGGCTGAAAAACGTGGATTAACTTTTCCTAAAAAATAACCCAAGACCAGTAAATTGACAAATAATAAGACGCGGGATTGAATGAATAACAGATTGAGTGGAAATGCAATCATGACCAGTAATGCCCAACGAATCAAACGATTAATTTCCCAATTTTTAAAGAAATCGTTTGTCCAAATGGACCCAATAATTAAACCAACTGATAAACTGACTCCGATTAAAGAAATGGTTTGCGCATAGGACTGAAACCAAAGTCTACCTAAATCTAAAAGACTGATATTCAATAAACCAGTGATTGAGGTCCCAAATAAATTTACTAATAAAGCCATAATCAATACCATTTTTAGCAAAATATTTTTATTTAATAACACCATTGTTTCTTTTATATTGGACTTAAAAGATAATTTTTGACCCCCTTCTGTTACAGCTAGTGGCGTGACTACCTCTTTGAGAATAAAATCCTTTTGATGAATAAATAAAACCAAGGCTGCTGAAAAGAAAAAGAACGCATTGATAAATCCAAAGATTTGATATTCATAGTTCAGCCAAACAATCACCCAGCCTCCTAATCCCTGAAAAATTAACTGGACCAGTGTTGTCGCTGACATTTGAAATCCCATCACTGCATCAAGTTCCTCTGTTGCGACAAGTGATTTGAAATAAGGTAGACGTAAACCATTGCCGTAGTCTCCCAAACAATCCGAAACAACATTAATTACAAGTAATGTAAGAAACAAAGCTATTGAGGAAGGCAACGTCACTAAAAAAGCTAACAAGATAAAAAGTAAACCTTGTAACAACCGAGAAATAACCATCCATCTTTTTTTATTAAGCGTTTGATCGGCCAAATGCCCCATCCAAACATCTAAAAAAACCGGAATAAACATCGTTAACGAAGCTAGCATAATTGCTAGTTTATTAAAAGGTTGCTGGCTTGCATAGACAACAAAAACAATATTAAACAAACTATTTCCAATTGAAGTCAAGATTCCAGCATTGAATAAGGCACGATACCCCGAGTTCCGACGATATTCTTTCATTTATTCTCCACTCTTTTCTTTTTATATTTTAATTTATTACTCATCTTATTCTTACTTTGAGATGTAAATTAAGTATATAATACGATATAATAACCTTACTTATAATTACACTATAGTGGAAAGGAGTTTTAAAATGGAAGGTGCTTTATTTAGATCGTTACGTGAAAGTCGTCATCTCACCTTGCAACAAGTCTCTGATGAGATGAACAGCGTTTCATTTATTAGTAAGTTTGAAAAAGGACAATCTAATATTAGTTTGGTACGTTTCGAACGTTTATTACAACAAATCAATATGACCGTTGAAGAATTTTTTTATTTACGCTCTTTACAAATAAATCCAACACTGAACCAAGATCTTTCACCTTTAATGATGTATCAATCAAGTGATTTTTATTTGCAACTGGCTAAAGTCATCAAAATAAATTCAAATACTGAAAAAACAGGGTATCCAACGGCAATAACTGAATTAACTTTACTTAAAAATTATTTAAAACGTGACGTTCGATGGCAACGTTTTTTACTTACTTATATTGACATCTTAATCATTAGTATGCAGACCAATCTAAAACGAACGCTTCCAGAGGATAATTTTAAATACATTAAAGATGTTATGACACGTATAAAAAAAACGTCACAACCCATTTCTACCTATCTGGTTTCCGTTGATAATTGGGGTGTTTTTGAAATTATTTTATTTCGTTTATTCCTCTTTTCTTTTCCATTAGAACAAAGCTATACGCTACTAAAATTAGCTTTAAAAAGAACTGAAAAAGAAATTGGGTTGCCCTCAATGAAAGTCACTCGAATGGAAATTATTTTCTCAAGTTTTTCCCTTTTTGTTAATTATCGCAAACAAGAATGGGCAAAAGAAACGCTTGATATTGCTGAAAAATTATTAAAAGATAAGCAAGACTGTTTCAATAATATTCTGCTCATTTTTTACCAAGGATGGTATCAAATCATTTTTAATTCACGAGAGCACGGTATTCAAAAGTGCGAACAAGCCTTATCACTTTTCAAAATTCTAGACCAACCTACCCTCTACACCAATTATCAAAAACTCTTTCAAGCCTTAAAAAATTCATCTTTAAATAATCCAAATTCATTTATTTTTGTCTAAAAAAATAAAAGCGATTAGACCAGAGAGAAAGCTTTCACTCTGGTCTAATCGCTTATAAAGTACAACTAAATAAAAATCGCACTACTCATCATGGCGACTGTTACAGCCTCAATGTTATTAACCATCGTGATTAACGCTTGGTTACCTTCATTTTCTTTCACTTGTTTCAAAATGATTTTAATTATTTCACTTTCATCCCTTGTAAAATAATTTTTAAGTTTACGATTTTTATTTAAAAACGTCAATAACATCACACTTTGAATGTCTAATTCATTCCGTTCGATTTGTTCTTTTAATCGTTCAATTACAATTTTTCTGTAACCTTCTTGATCTGGTATTGAATGGACTGATTCTTCAAGATGACCAAATAAGTCTTTAAATTCCTTGTTTTTATAACTATAAAGTTCAGAAATTTTGGTTAGTTTAATCGTCTCTTTTTTAGCTAACACCTCATATAATGGTGCTAAAAATAACAATCGCCCTGATAATTTCTGGATGACTTTGACTTTTTTGTTATCAAAAATAATCACATCATCAAATAATAAATCTAATAGCGCAGCTGTAACCAAACTTAAACGTAAGTTTGGATCGTAACTCACCCTTTGGTTTTCTTTAAAAGCTAACAAAGTAAACTCTTGGCTTAAAGCTAACATCTTCCATCCCTTCTTTCTTTAACTACCTCTCTACTAATTTATAATAAACTTTTGAGGTTTGCCAGTACATTAACAGATAAATTAATACAAAAATAGAGACCGTTATCACATTAACTAGTAATAATAATTTCCAATTTCCCAAGCCAAAGAGAAGTAATAATTTACGAATAATTGGGAAAGCAAAGCCTAAATGAAGCGTCGCTAGAGCAATTGGAAAAAAGAAAACCATTAAAATTTGGCCATGAATAATTTTACGAACTTCTCGATGGCTCATCCCAACACGTTGCATAATTTCAAAACGTTCTTTGTCTTGATAACCTTCTGATATTTGCTTGTAGTAAATAATCATCCCCGTCGCAATTGTAAAAGTTAAGCCAAATATCAAGCCTAGAAAAAGAAAACCACCAATAAAAACTTTACTTTCTTTGCGGTCTAAATCAATCGATGAAAAACTTTGATTTCCTTCACTTTGACGTACTTCATTTTTTATCGTTTGTGCTAATTTCAATCGATCATTTTTCATTCCATTCATTGTCATAAAAACAGTCGTTTCCGGTTCAATATCATCCGGTACAAAAGTTTCTAGCCAATCTAACCCTATCTCTTCTGACGCAAAAACCACTAAATAAGTATCCATGATTCCCTCAATTGCTGGCATGAATGATGAATTTTTTAATTTCTTCTGAACTTTAAAACTTCGATCCTCTAATACCAATTGATTATCTGGATAATTTTCTAATGTAGCAATTGAATCCTCATTCAAATTTAAGTTTTCATCCGTCAAGCGTTCATATTCTTTCGCAGACATAAGAATTAAAAACTTAGCATTTTTACTAAATTTCTGACGTGGTAAAGCTTCATATTTTCCCTTTTTTTGTACAACCATTACTTGGTCTAAAAAAGAAACATCATTGATTTCATCAATTGAAACATCATTCTTTTCCGCAACCTCTTGTAAACGCTGTTGCCATTTTCCACTATTTTTAGTAACAATACTGATATCATAAGGGTTACGATTTTTCAAGACATCTTCTGAGCCAAAGTAAAGGCTCGCCGTTGTCGATAACGTCACTAAAACCATTGTACATAAAATAGTAATACTCGCTAAGCCTGCCGCATTTTGCTTCATCCGATACATCATACTTGAAACTGAAATAAAGTGATTCGGTTGATAATAAAATTTTTTATTTCGTTTTAATAACTTTAAAATCACAAGACTACTCGACATAAAAACACCATATGTTCCAACGATAACTAGGACAACAGCAATAAAGAAATAACTAATGGCTTCCAATGGCGATTGAATGGTTAATGAAATAATATAACCAGAAACAATACAAGCAACACCAATTATTCCAGATAGATATTTTACTTTAGGCTCTTTTTCACCTTGTTGTCCACCTTTTAAGAGTTCTATTGGATTGACTTTTCGCACTTGGAATATATTAAGCAAAAAAAGAAGCAAAAAAACAAATGAGAAAAGAAGTATTAATGTTACATAACTGCTCGCTGAAAATTCGTAACTAAATTCATTTGTGACATTGATCATTCTTTTAAAAATAAGAAAACATAGTCTGGCAAAAATTGTCCCCACGAGCAATCCTAATCCCATTGTTATCAGGTATGAGATTAGTGTTTCCCACCCCATTACACGTGTCAATTCACGCTTACCTAAACCCAAAATGTTATAAAGACCGAGTTCTTTTTTCCGTTGTTTCAGCAAAAAACTATTTGTATAAATTGAGAAGATAATCGTAAAAATCATAATGATTATACTTCCAAAATTAAACATTGTTAACGCTGCTTGAGCACTTGGAAGTGTCTCCATGCCTTTATTCTTTAAAAGAACTTGCATAATAACATTCAGAATCACCAAAAAGGACATGGATAAAATAAAAGGAGCATAAATAGACCTATTTTTCTTCAAATTGGAGATTGCTAATTTAAAATAAAACATCACTATCGCTCCTCTGTTAGTAAGACTGTCATATTTTCCGAAATCGTACTTAAAAACTGTTCATTTGATTGGTTCGCTCGATATAATTGATTAAAGACTTGTCCATCTTTTATAAATAAGACACGCTTAGCATGACTTGCTGCAACCGTACTATGTGTCACCATTAAAATCGTTTGACCTTCTTCATTTAACTGTTGAAATAAAGCCAATAATTGGGCTGATGTTTTAGAATCTAACGCTCCCGTTGGTTCATCTGCCAAAATCATCTCAGGTTGGGTAATAATCGCTCTAGCAGCGGCAGCTCTTTGCTGTTGTCCACCTGAAAGTTCGTATGGATATTTCTCTAATAAATCTGTCAATCCTAATTTTGGTGCTAAATTCAACAATCGATTTTCCATCTCAGATAAAGAGGTTTTTGCCAAAACTAAAGGCAACAAAATATTATCTTTAATTGAAAAATTATCTAGTAAATTAAAATTTTGAAAAACAAAACCTAAATTTTTCCTTCTAAAAATAGCAGCTTCTTGTTCTTTGATTGTTTCAACATTCATACCATTCAATAATATCGTTCCAGAAGTTGGCTGGTCTAACGTTGCAAGTAAATTAAGTAGTGTACTTTTTCCCGAACCAGATTCTCCCATAATCGCTAGATATTCTCCAGGCTCGACTGAAAAACTAATATCTTTCAAGGCTTCAACTTTAGAACCCCCTAAACGAGTATGATAAATTTTCTTAACATTTTTAACTTCTAATCGCTTCATTTTTAATTTCTCCCATCCGTTTTTTCTATACTCTTATCATATTAAACTTTTTAGAAAAAACCTACTTACAATAAATGAGCCAACCTTACACTTTTGTAAGATTGGCTTATTTAATCATTCTCGTAATCAATTTGCTTCATTTTTATACTCATTGTAGTCCCTTGATTCACCGTTGAGCTGATTTTCATTTCCATCCCTAAGCGTTGGGCAATCGCTTCACACATATGTAATCCTAAACCGGTGGCCTTTTTATCTTCTCGACCATTAAAACCGGTATAACCTTTTTCAAATACACGAGGTAAATCTTGTGGTAATATCCCAATACCTGTGTCACTAATTAACAGCTGCTCCTCTTTAAAATCAATAGTCAAGCCACCCTTTTTCGTATATTTAATACTGTTAAAGATGACTTGTTCCAAAATAAAAACAAACCACTTTTCGTCTGTTACAATTTCCCGTTCAAAAGGAACAATGGTTACTTTTAAATCTTTTTGAATAAAAAATGAAGCGTATTTTCGAATGACCTGTTTAACAGTTTGAAAAACATTGATTTTTGTTAAGACTAAATCTTCTTCTAAATGATTTAATTTTAAATAATGTAGCATCATCCCTAAATAATCATCCATTTTAAACATTTCATTTTTCATTTGCTTTGCATATCTCTGATTTTCTTGAGCTTGAACCAATAAATTTAAAGCCGCAAGCGGTGTTTTGATTTGATGCGTCCACATTCCATAATAATCAAGAAGCTGTTGATTTTGTTCCACTAAATTTTGTTGAAGCACTTCTTTTTCTTCAACTGCTAATCGGAACAACTCAGCATAGTCTTGCGCTAAAGGTGAAGCTGCCTCAGGTATTTTTTTTAATTGATCCGAATAAAAACCGTCTTGCTTTTTTAACCATTCTAAAAATTGATGTTGTTGATATTTTTTACGAAAATCAATCATCGTCCAAACTAACAAGATCAGAAAAGTAAATAGAAAACCATCAATTAATATAAACAGAGGTTGACGGTATAAATACACCGTAAAAAGAAAGGTGAAAAACAATAAACAATACAACAGATAAATATTTAAATTGGCCTTTAAATAAGATTTAAGAAATTTTTTTTTCATTTTATTCCTCCAATAAATACCCTCGATTTTTAACCGTTTGGATTCTTTTATCTAGACCTATTGGACCTAGTTTTTTGCGTAACCTCGTCATATTGACTGAAAGTGTGTTGCTATCTACAAACTCATCACTTTCCCAGAGTTTCTCCATCATCTCTTCGCGAGTCACGATTCGCCCGGCTGTTTGAAAAAGAAGTAACAATAACTTGCTTTCGTTTGGTGTTAAATCAACACTACCTTCACTTCCAACTACCTTGTTTTCCTGAGGAAGCAACTGGTAACTTGAAAAGATAACTTGATGACTTTGACCAAATTGATAACTTCGTCGTAATAAAGCTTGGATTTTTGCAACCAAAACAGTTAAATCAAAAGGCTTAACTACAAAATCATCCGCGCCCATATTCATCGCCATCACCATATTCATATTATCATTTGCCGAAGAAATAAAAATAATCGGTACTTCCGAAGTTTGACGTAACGTTTGACACCAGTAGAACCCATTATAGAAAGGTAAATAAATATCAAGTAAAACTAAATCAGCTTTAAATTCCTCGATTTCAAAAGTGACCTTCTGAAAATCGCTCACCGTTTGGCAAACAAATCCCCACTGAGTTAAATACTCCTTTAACGTTTCCGCTATTGTCGGGTCATCTTCAACGATAAAAATTCGTTGATTCATCTTCTCACCACCTCTCCTTGTTTGTTTATTCATCTAACTATACCACACCAAAAGAATAAAAAAATTGGTGAAATTTAGTAATCAAACTAAATTCGACCAATTCAAAATTATGATGAAAAAGCATAAATTGTTGTATAACTTTGCGTTTGCCCTGCTTCAAGAATTGGACTAACAAAGTTTTCTTGATTGATAGCATCAGGATAATATTGTGTTTCTAAACAAAAACCACTACGACTAGCATAATAAACACCATTTTTTCCAATCATTTTTGGTATTGCATTCCCCGTATAAAATTGAACTCCTGGTAAATTAGTACTCACCGCTAACTGTAGACCTGTTTGGTTACCGACAACTTTCGCAAAAGGGACACTCAAGCTTGGCGTCGTTAATACATAATTATGATCGTAACCTCCCGTTAACTTCAACTGTTCATCTTCTGTATTAATATCGACGCCGATTATTTTTGTTTGTTGGAAATCAAATGCTGTTCCTTCAACTTTACGAATCTCACCTGTTGGAATAAAGGCTTCATCTACTGGAGTATAACTTGATGCTTTTAATGTGAGTCGATGCTCTTCAATCGTTCCTGTTCCATGACCATTTAAATTAAAATAACTATGATTCGTTGGATTAAACAAAGTCGTCTGATTGCTTTGTCCTTCAAATGTGATACTTAATTTATGATCAAAAAGTTCATAAGTGATGATTGTTTCTAACCTACCAGGAAAACCTGTTTTTTCTTTTAATGAAACATGCTTCAAAATAAGCCGATCACTTTCCGACGTCACAACTTCCCACTGTGCTTGATGAAAGCCTGTACTTCCACTATGTAGATTATTTTCCCCTTCGTTGTTTTCTAGCTGATATGTTTGTTCTTCTAATCTAAACGACGCATTTTTCATACGATTGGCATTTGGCCCAATAGTTGCACCAAAATAAGTCTGTCCATAAGTCAGATAATTTTCCAACTGGTCATGTCCTAAAACAACATCAAGCCAACCGTCTTCTTTGGTCTTCACCTTTAAACTAACTAATGTTGCACCATAAGGAATTATTTTTAATTTCAAATACTCATTGCTCACTTCATAAATCTTTTGTTTTTCCATCTCATTCCCTGCTTTCTGGTCTATTCTTTACAAAAAAGAGATCGACTAAAAAGTCAATCTCTAACCTTTTTATAATTTTTAGCAACTGGTTAATTTAAATCTGTTAAGTCATGACAAATTTCTTTCGTTGCCGGATAAATTTTACGATACTCTCGGTAAATATCATTGTAACGAACCACTTGTTCTGGATTAGGTTCGATTACTTCACGATAATTCACAAATTGTTCCGCACAAGCTTGCATTGTCTGAAACCAACCCAGTCCAAGTGCTGCGATCATTGCAGCCCCTACACCAGGACCTTGCTCACTTTCCAAACAAACGATTTTAGCATTAAAAACATCTGCTTGAATTTGGAGCCATTCTTTATTTTTTGCTCCACCACCAACGGAAATAATTTGTTCAAATGTCTTATCTGTCAAAACAGTCATTTGTTCTTTACAATCACGTAACGAAAAAGTAATCCCTTCAAGAACAGCACGCGTTAAATTTTTCAACGTATGATTTGTATCCAATCCAATAAAACTACCACGAATTTTACTATCGGTATGAGGCGTTCGTTCTCCTACTATATATGGAGTAAATAACAAACCATTTGAACCAGCGGGGAGTTTTTCAATTCCTGATAGTAATTCGTCATAGCTTAAATCTTTTGCAAAAGTTTCTTTGAACCAAGTCAAGCTATGCCCAGCTGCCAAAGTAACCCCCATAGAATAGTAGGAATCTTTGACTCCATGATTAAAAAGGTGTAATTTACCTTGATAATTTGTATGATTTTGGGTTTCATAGGATAAAAAGACACCAGATGTTCCAATACTAATCATCCCTGTTCCTTCCGCCAAAACACCAGAACCTACGGCCGCACAAGCATTGTCAGCACCACCAGCAAAAACTTTAACGGCTTGAGTAAAACCAAATTCTTCAATAAGCTCTTCTTTTAAAAGACCAATCATTCCAGATGATTCAATCAATGTTGGTAAGTACTCACGTGGAATGTCGTATTTCTCTAAGATGTCCTGTGACCATGCTTTCTGATCCATGTCTAACATAATTGTCCCAGATGCATCTGAATAATCCATATAATACTGATCCGTCAGCCAAAGCCCGAGATAATCTTTCGGCAACATCATATGACGGACTTGAGACCAAATCTCAGGTTCATTCTCTTGAACCCAAAGTATTTTAGGTAACGTAAATCCTTCTAAAGCAACGTTACTTGTGATTGCAACGAGCTCCTCTTTAAATTCTGTCATCAAGCGGTCGCACTGAGCGGTCGTCCGTGTATCGTTCCATAAAATTGCAGGGCGTAAGACCTCATTTTTCCCACCTAATAAAACCAAACTATGCATTTGCCCAGAAAAACTAATTCCTTCTAACTTTTCAGTAAAATCAGCGACTTCAGTTTTAAGCCTTGTCAAAATAGTTCGACAAGCTGTCACCCAATCAATTGGGTTTTGCTCCATAAACCCTTTTTGTGGTTGAAGCAGCTCATAATCTGCTGAACTTGTTGCAATAATCTGACCCTTTTTATTCATTAAAATTCCTTTTAACGAGCCTGTTCCTAAGTCAATACCAAGAACGTATCCCATTTTGTGACACCTCTATCTTGCTTTATTTTTATTATAAATATCAAAGGCTACGGCTAAAAGTAACACAAATCCTTTGATGGCTTGTTGCCAATCAACACCAATTCCTAGTAGTGACATCCCATTGTTTAAAACACCCATAACTAAACCACCAACGATGGCTCCAAGAATGGTCCCGACACCACCATAAGCCGAAGCACCACCAATATAACATGCTGCAATCGCATCTAACTCGAAACCATTTCCTGCTGTTGCTGTCGCTGCATTTAAACGAGCTGAGAAGATAATTCCGGCAATAGCAGATAAAAGTCCCATGTTCATGAACATCATAAATTTGATTTTACGTGTTTTAATCCCTGATAAAGCTGCTGCTTTTTCATTTCCACCTGTCGCAAAGATATAACGACCTAGCGTTGTTCGTACTGTGATAAAACGATAAATTAAAATCAAGACTGCTAAAATAATTAAAACGTTAGGTAAGCCTTCGTAAGAAGCCATTGTATAAACAAACGCTGCAATCACAACTGTAAACGCAATCAATTTAGCATAGAAAATTCCCTTAGATTCTACTGGAAAACCAAAACTAACTTTTTTACCTCTTGTTTTAAAAGAGCTCCAAACATAAACAGCAATAATAATAGCACCAATAATTAAAGATAAAACATGAATTCCATCATTTTGAACAATATCAGGAATAAAGCCTGAACTTATTTTTTGAAAACTTTCTGGATAAGGTGAAAGTGATTTTCCATCTAAAACCACAATCGTTAAGCCACGAAAGATTAACATGCCTGCTAGAGTTGCGATAAAAGCTGGAACTTTAACAAACGCTACCCAAAAACCTTGGAAAGCACCTATCAAGAGACCAATTGCTAAACATAAAAGAATAGTAACAGGAGTCGACAAACCAAACTTAATCGTAAAAATGGCAGAAAGAGCTCCAACAAAAGCTGCAATCGAGCCGACAGATAAATCAATATCACCTAAAACAATTAAAATCAACATTCCGATTGCTAAAATTAAAATATAACTGTTTTGTAAAATAATGTTTGTAATATTCAGCGGTTGTAACAAGACTCCATTTGTTAATAATTGAAAAACAATCATAATAATAATTAAAAAGAAATACATACTGTATTTTTGAAAGCCATTTTTCAAAATACTAAAAATAGGAACATTTTTATCGCCATGTTCTTCGTTTGCCTTATTCATTATCTCTCCACCTTCTTAGTCATATATTCCATTAAAAGTTCTTGCGTTGCTTCTTCTTTTTTAAACTCACCTGTTAGTTGACCTTCGTTCATAGTATAAATCCGATCACACATTCCTAAAATTTCAGGTAACTCAGAAGAAATAATACAAACCGCTTTACCGGTTTTAGCCATTTCTTGAATAATCAAATAAATATCATACTTTGCACCCACGTCAATTCCGCGAGTCGGTTCATCTAAAAATAAAATATCAGGGTTAGAAAGTAACCATTTCGCAAGCACTACCTTTTGCTGATTTCCACCACTTAAACTGCCGACTTCTTGGAAAACAGTTTGACTTTTAATTTTCATTTTTTCTTTGTAATACTCAGAATTTTTAATTTCTTCGTTTTCATTAATAACCCCTGATTTGGCAATATCTTTTAAACTTGCCAGTGAAATATTTTGATTAATGCTATCAATTAAGATTAAACCATTTCCTTTCCGATCTTCTGTTACATAGGCTAATCCTTGATCAATCGCATCTTTCACATTATTAAGCTTAATTTCTTTTCCTTCTTTGAGAATAGTTCCACTGATATTTGTACCATAGCTCTTACCAAAAATACTCTGAGCTAATTCTGTACGGCCTGCCCCCATTAATCCAGCAATTCCGATAATTTCACCTTTTTTAATTGATAAATTTGCTCGGTCGACCACTTTACGATCTTGATGAAGTGGATGATAGACTGTCCAATCTTTTACTTCAAAATAAGAACCACCAATCGTTGGCTCATAATCTGGATAACGGTTATCTAAATCACGACCTACCATGCCTCTAATAATCCGATTTTCTGTCACTTGATGTTCTTTAACATCTAGTGTTTCAATCGTTTTACCATCACGTAAAATCGTTACCGAATCTGATACACTCATTACTTCATTCAACTTATGGGAAATGATAATACATGTCATTCCTTGTTTTTGAAACTCTTTTAATAATTTTAACAAGTTCTCACTATCATCCTCATTTAACGCTGCTGTTGGCTCATCGAGAATTAAAATTTCGACCTTCTTTGAAATCGCTTTGGCTATTTCAACTAATTGTTGTTTACCAACGCCAATATCTGTAATCAATGTACTAGGTGGCTCCGATAAACCGACAATTTCCATATACTTTCTAGCTTCGGTGATGGTCACATCCTCGTTGATAACACCGTGCTTCGCAATCTCATTACCCAAGAAAATATTTTCTGCAATCGACATATAAGGAATTAATGCTAATTCTTGGTGAATAATAACAATCCCTTTTTTTTCGCTATCTTTAATATCCTTAAATTGACACTCTTGATTTTTATAATTGATGGTTCCTTCATAATTTCCATGAGGATAAACACCACTCAAAACTTTCATTAATGTTGACTTGCCCGCCCCATTCTCACCACATAGCGCATGAATTTCACCTTTTTTTATCTGTAAGTTAACATCATTTAGAGCCTTCACACCGGAAAAATCTTTAGTGATATTTTTCATTTCTAAAATATACCCTGTCAATTCATTCACCTACCCTTTTTAATGAGACAATAAGCCAGGTAAATGACCTTAATTACCTGGCTTATCTTGTTTCATTTATTTTTTGACTTCAGACTCTTTCAAGTAGCCACTGTCTATTAAAATTTCTTTGTAATTATCTTTATCTGCAACTACTGGTTCTAATAAATAAGTTGGAACAACTTTTTTACCATTGTCATATGTATCTTTATCATTCACTTCAACTTTTTCACCAGCAACCATTTCGTCAACCATTTTAACAGCAGCTTCTGCTAGTTTCTGAGTATTTTTGAAAACTGTCATTGTTTGTTCTTCCGCAATGATTGATTTTACTGATGCTGCTTCTGCATCTTGACCTGTAATGATTGGCATCTTACGGTCTTCTTTACCATAGCCAACACCTTTAAGTGAAGAAACAACACCTACTGCAATTGCATCATTTGGAGCTAAAACTGCATCCACTTGATCTTTTGTATACGCTGAACTCAGTAAGTTATCCATTCTTGCTTGAGCTGTTGCTCCATCCCAATTTTTAATGGCTATTTTGTTGAAATCTGTTTGACCACTTTTAACAACTAATTTCTTATCATCAATATAAGGTTGTAAAATTGACATTGCACCATCAAAGAAAAATTTAGCATTGTTATCATCCGGGGCACCACCAAATAATTCAATATTAAATGGACCTGCTTCTTTTTCTAAGTTTAATTTATCAACAATAAACTGTCCTTGTAAAACACCAACTTTAAAATTATCAAAAGTTGCATAGTAATCAACACCTTCAGCATGCATAATCAAACGATCATAAGCTAAAACTGGAATGTCTTGTTTTTTAGCTTTTGCAACAACATCACTCAACGCTTCACCATCAATCGGTGCAATAACTAAAACATCAACATTTTTTGTAATCATATTTTCAATTTGAGAGACTTGTGTTGGTACACTATCTTGTGCATATTGAACATCTGTTTTGTAATCTTTTTTCTCAAATTGATCTTTCATGAAGTTACCGTCTTTTTCCCAACGTTCTAAAGCTTTGGATGGCATTGAAATACCTATTGTTTTTGTTTCTGAACCGCCTTCTTTTTTATCCCCCGATGAACCACAAGCTACTAATAATAATGATACAGCTAACGTAGAAACGACTAACATTAATTTCTTCAATTTCATTTTCATATTCTCCTTTAGTGTTTTTTAAACTAAATAATCATTTAAAAGTGATTTAACATATTCTAAATGACTTGATTCCAACTCAACTTGGTCATTTTCTAACGCATACGTTGTTAACGTTTCTAAGTCTTCTTTACCATCAATAATATTTTTACCAATTCCAATTGTATAGCTCGCATAACGTTCTTCTTTGATTTCATCTAAGAAGCGATCTTCTTTTAATTTAGCCGCTACTTTCAGCCCTCGTGCATATGTGTCCATTCCAGCAATGTGAGCTAAAACTAAATCGTCCATTTCAAATGAGCTACGACGAACTTTTGCATCAAAGTTAATTCCACCTGGTGCAATGCCATCATTTTCTAAAATCTCATACATTGCTAAAGAAGTATCCATCACGTTCGTTGGGAATTCATCTGTATCCCAGCCTAATAATAAATCGCCTTGGTTCGCATCAATTGAACCCAATGCTTCATAACAACGAGCTACATTTAATTCATGTTCAAATGTATGACCAGCTAACGTAGCATGGTTTGCTTCTAAGTTAAGTTTGAAGTCGCCTTCTAAACCATATTTTTGAATAAAAGCAACTGTTGTCGCTGCATCAAAATCATATTGGTGTTTTGATGGCTCTTTTGGTTTTGGCTCAAGTAAGAATTGTGGTTTATGACCAATCTTCTCACCATAAGCAATCGCCATTTTAAATAAACGTGCAATATTATCTTGCTCTAATTTCATGTCTGTATTTAGTAACGATTCGTAACCTTCACGGCCACCCCAGAAAACATAATTTTCGCCACCTAATTTTTTACTAACATCCAATCCTTTTTTGACTTGTGCTGCTGCATAAGCAAAAACCTCTGCATTATTTGATGAAGCAGCTCCATTGTTAAAACGAGGATGGGAGAACATATTCGCTGTATTCCAAAGTAACTTTATTCCAGTTTCATCCATTTTTTCTTTAATTAAATCAGTAATTGTATCGATATTTGCAAAAAACTCTTCTAAAGAATTACCTTCAGGTGCAATATCAATATCATGAAAACAGAAGTACTCAACATCCATCTTGACTAAAAATTCAAAAAAGGCATCCACACGGTTTTTAGCCGTTTCCATTGGAGTATCACCAAACCAATTTCTAATATTTGTTGGGTTACCGAATGGATCTGAACCGTCTTGAGTCATTGTATGCCAATAAGCCACTGCAAAACGTAGGTGCTCTTTCATTGTTTTCCCCATAATCACTTCTTCTGGATTATAGTGTCTGAAAGCAAACTTATTCTTAGTTCCTACACCCTCATACTTGATTTTTTCTACATTTGGAAAATAGCTCATTTTTAAAATCCTCCTGTCATAAGACTTGATTTTAGTTAGTTAGTACAGTAAACTAACTAATGTAAGCTAATCATAAATCGATATTTAATTTTTGTCAAGCGCTTTCAAGGAGGATTTATATGATCATTGATAAATATAAAATTAGAAAACGAAATACAGCGATTATTTTAAAACATATTATTACTTCAAAAAGTATCTCCCGATCGGACCTAGCACTTATTACCGGACTAAACAAAGCTTCTGTTTCAGACATCACAAAAGAATTACTTGACCAACAGCTAATTATGACCAATGAAACTGGTGAAGGTAGTCAACAAGGCGGGCGAAAACCAATTTTACTTACTCTTAACCCTATTGCTGCTCAATCTATCTCAATTGACTTAGCCCCTAAATATGTCGAAGGAATGCTTTGTCATTTAGACGGAACGATTATTAAAGAAGTCAAATTAAGAAATTTAATTGTTTCACGTGAGAATGTTTTCGATTATACCTTAAATGTTATTGAACAACTGATAGAAGACCTACCTAAAGCTTCTATTTACGGTGTTATAGGAGTTAGTTTTGCTGTTCATGGTGTTTGTAGCGATGAAACCATTCTTTATACACCCAACTATGATTTACCAGAAAATTTTTTAGCACAAGTTCAAGCCATTTTACCCTATAAAAACATCACGATGGATAACGAAGGTAATTTAGCTGCTTTAGGTGAATATACGTTTGGAAATCATTCTCAAAGTCTTGTTAGTATTAATATTGATACAGGTATTGGTGCTGGTCTTGTTGAAAAAGGAAAATTAAGAAATGGTATCCACGGCTTTTCTGGAGAAATTGGTCATACTATTTTAATACCTGATGGCTTAATTTGTCCATGTGGAAATCACGGCTGTCTTGAACGGTATGCATCGCATCATGCCCTATATAAGCAATTAAACTTAGAAAAATTTAATTCAGACGAACTGGTTAAACGTTTTAACAGTGACCAAGACAACGTTCTTAAAGCTTTAAAGGATAATGCAAAATATCTAAGTATCGCTATTAATAATTTCGTGATGATCTACGACCCTGAAGTGATTGTTATCAATAGTTCTGTCTACAATAAATTTCCCTTTTTATTTGATGAAATCAACCAACATTTGAATAATCATTTTGCTAATGATATTCAAGTTTGTAATAGTTCTCTCAATAAAAAAGCGACCTTACTAGGGGGAATATCAAAAAATATTCAAGCCTTTTTAAATGTTCAAAATTTAAAATTAGATCAACTAAAAAAAGAAATCAACTAATCAAAAAAAGACCTTCAATTTGAGATTTATTCTCTAAAACTGAAAGTCTTTATTTTTTTATTTCTTTTTACGGTCCATTAAAACAGCGGCGATAATCACTAACCCTTTGACAATTTGTTGATAAAAACTTGAAACACCTAATAAGTTTAATCCGTTATTTAAAGTACCTATAATCAGAGAACCAATTAATGTTCCAAAAATTCGCCCACGTCCACCGGATAAACTGGTTCCACCAAGAACTACAGCAGCTATCGCGTCCATCTCGAAAGCCGTTCCAGCTGTTGGCTGAGCTGAATTTAAACGAGAGGCTAAGATAATACCACTAATCGATGACATGAATCCTGAAATCGTGTAAATCAAAATTTTAATTTTATCAATTTTTACTCCAGCAATTAATGCTGCTTTTTCATTTCCTCCAATGGCATAGGTTTTTCTACCAAAAGAAGTTTTATGTAACAACACAAATAATATAATAAAAGAAACAAACATTAAAATAACAGGAAATGGAATACCTAAAATGTAACCTCTACCTAAAAACTTGAAGAAAGCAGAGTTTCCTATTCCTGTAATTGGATTACCATCAGTATAAACTAACGTTGCTCCACGATAGATTGTCATGGAAGCTAAAGTTGCAATAAAAGGGGCCATATTTCCTTTAGTTACAAGCAAACCATTAATAGCTCCCAAAGCCGCTCCAGTTAACATTCCAGCGATAATCGCAATAATTGGTGAGATTCCATCTGCCAATAACCCTCCTGTAAAAGCACCAGATAAAGCCAAAATCGAACCTACCGATAAATCTATTCCTCCTGTTAAAATAACAAAAGTCATACCATAAGCAATAAAGCCATTAATTGATACTTGACGTAATAAATTTAAAAGATTGTTAATTGAAACAAAATCAGGATTTAAGATTGTGATGATTACCATTAAGATTACCAAGGCAATCACTGAACCTAGTCGACTGATTATATTACTAAATTTTTCTTTTTTATCTACCACTTCACTATTTTCTACGGTCTTATTCATCAAAGACTACCTCCTGTTGCTAAGGTCATTACTTTTTCCTGATTAGCATCTTCTCGATTTAATTGCCCCTTAATTCTTCCCTCGTGCACTACGATAACTCTATCACTTATTCCTAATACTTCTGGCAAATCACTTGAAACAACAATAATTGCTACACCACGATCGGCAAGTTCATTAATCAATTGATAAATTTCACGTTTTGCACCAATATCAACACCACGAGTAGGTTCATCTAAAATCAACACTTTCAAACCAGCACCAATCCATTTTGCCAAGACTACTTTTTGTTGATTTCCACCCGATAACTCACCAGCGATGTCTTCACTTGATTGAACTTTCACATGTAATCGCTTGACTAGTAAATCAACAAAATCATTGACTGCTTTATCATCAATCAAACCATTCTTCTTAAAACCATCAATAGAAGGCAATGCTATATTATCTCTAATGGTAAAATCTAAAACTAAGCCTTCCGTTTTTCGATCTTCTGTCACAAAGCCAATTCCCTTAACAATCGCTTGATGTGGTGATTGAAGGGTTACTTCTTGTCCTTCAAGTAATATTTTTCCAGATTTCAACTTATCTAATCCAAAAATACCACGCATAATTTCTGTTCTTCCTGAGCCCATTAGTCCAGAAAAACCAATCACTTCGCCAGATGAAACATCAAAATTTACTTCTTCAAATGTTCCTTCAGCTGAAGTTAACTCTTTCACCTCAAAAACTTTTTTGCCAATGGCTGCCGTTTTTTCAGGGTAATAATCCGTAATTTCACGACCGACCATTTTTCGGACAACTTCATTCATCGAGGTGTCTTCAATTAAAACAGTATCAATTGACAAGCCATCTCGCATAACAGTAATTTCATCACATAGTTCAAAAATTTCTTCCATTCGATGTGAAATATAAACAATTGCTACATTTTTTTCTCTTAACGAGCGAATAATTTCAAATAAATTTCGAATTTCTTTATCTGATAATGCAGCCGTTGGTTCATCCATAATTAAAACCTGACAATCGGTCATCAATGATTTCGCAATTTCAACCATTTGCTGTTCACCAACTGAAAGGTAGTTAATCGGTTGGTTTAAATCAATACTAATGGCTAATTCTTCAAAATATTGAGTGGCTATCTTCCTCATTTTACGTGTATCTAAAAAGCCCAAAGAGGTTTTAATTTCTCGATTAAGAAACATATTCTCTAAGACCGTCATCTCTGCCCAGTTATTCATCTCTTGATGAATAAAACTAATTCCAAATTGTTCAGCTTCATGTGGATCAAAAAAATATTTTTCTTGTCCATCAATCAAAACTTTTCCTGAATCTAACTTATGTAAACCTGTTAAAATATTCATTAATGTTGACTTACCTGCACCGTTTTCTCCCATTAAAGCATGAATAACGCCAGGCTTAATTACCAAATCAACATCTCGTAAAACTTTATTCTTTCCAAAACTTTTTTCGATATTACTCATTTGGATTTCCATCTTAAACCTCCTTTTTAGGAGAACAACTTCAACCGTTATCCTCCTAAAAATTGATGTTTTTATTTAATTATTTTTGAGTAATTAACTCAACTGGAGCAAATATTTCTTTATCAACTTTTTCACCTTTATAGTGTTTGTAAATTGAATCTAATGACAGTTTAGCCATTTCGTCAAAACGTTGACCTATGGTTGCATTTAATTCTTTTTCTTCAATTGATTTAAGTGCATCTTCTGCCCCATCAAAACCAATAATTACGATATCATCTCTTTTAGCTGCTTTAACTGCTTCTAATGCACCTAGTGCTTCTTCATCATTTTGAGCAAAAATTCCTTTAATTTCTGGATTTGCTTGTAAAATATTTTCAGTAACAGTCAATGATTTCGCACGGTCAAAGTCACCATTTTGAGAAGCAACAATATCTAATTTACCTTTAGCGCCTTTTTTAAAGCCTTCGCCACGTTCGTTCGTTGCTGATGCTCCTGGAATTCCTTCAATCATTGCTACTTTAGCATTTTCTCCTAAAGTATCTATTAAATATTTAGCAGCCATTTCTCCACCTTTAACGTTATCTGAAACAATAAGTGATAGAATTTCACCACCATCAGAACTACGGTCAACTGCGACAACTGGAATGTTAGCATCATTTGCAGCTTCAACAGATGGTGCAATTGCAGAAGAGTCAACTGGGTTAACGATAATCGCATCTACTTTTTGTTGAATAAAATCATCCATATTATCTGATTGTTTCGCTGAGTCATTTTGAGCATCAGCTACAATAATCTTACTGCCTTCTTTTTTAGCATTTTCTTCAATTTGATCTTTTAAATAAACGAAAGCAGGGTTATTTAATGTTGAAATTGAAAAACCAATTTTCAAATCTTTCGGTTCTTTATTTTTCGCTTCTTCTTTTTTATCTCCTTCTGTTGAACATCCTGTTAGCAATAAACCAACCGCTGCTACACCTAACAAACTAACTAAAACTTTTTTAAATTTTTTCATGATTCATTTCCTCCTAAATTTTTTTCTATCATTTTTTTCCATTGCTGGTACTCTTTTTCATAGCTCTTTTCTGCTTCATAAGTTGCTGTCTGCTCTTTTGAATTTTCTAGTGTTTCTCCCAAAAGTATCAGTGTTCCAATTGCAGATGCTTCTTCTACTTGTCCGACAATAATCTGCTTATTCGTAATATCTGCTACCAACTGCATGAACTTCTCATTTTTAGTTGGGCCACCATCGACATGTAAAGAAGTCACTTTAATTTCAGTACTTTCTTCAAATTCATCTAAAACCAAACGCAATTGAAATGCCATCGCTTCAAAACCAGCTCGAATTAAATGAGCTCGTTGTGTATTTCTTGTCATCCCTTCAAACGTAGCTTCTAAATGAGGGCTCCAGTACGGAGTTGCCAATCCTTCTAATGCGGGTATAAAATAAACGCCATCATTATTCTTCAATGAAAAAGCTAATTCTGAGGCTTCCTCAAACGTTTTAAATAAGTTTAAATTATCTTTTAACCAATTCAAAATATCGCCGAATGAACGGATTATTCCTTCTAAAGCATAGACTGTCTTTTCGTCTTCTTCCCACGCAATGGTAACAACTGCTTCTTCTTTTTTCAGCTTAACACCAGAACCAATATTCATTAATAACGATGAACCAGTCCCTAGGGTTGCCTTAGTATCGCCTAAATTAAAACAAGAATGGGTTAATAATGCTGACTGTGAGTCCGCCAAAACAGAAACAATCGGAATTTCTTGATAGGTACCAAAATTTGAATTTGAATGTTGCACTTTTGGAAGCGCTTCAATCGGAACGTTAAAAATAGTAGTTAATTCTTTATCCCAACATTTATCATAAATATTAAATAATAAAGTCCGACAAGCATTACTCACATCTGTCATCAAATGTTGCCTATCCGTTAGATTCCAAATTAACCACGCGTCCATTGTACCAATTGCCAAATTTTCTTTTTGCTCTGCGGTTAGTTGCTGATGATCAAAAAAGTGTTTCAATTTTGATGCTGAAAAATAGGTATCCAAAAGTAAACCGGTTTTTTTATAAATCAAAGGTTTTAACCCTCGTTCTTCAAGTTCTGAACAAATCTCAATCCCTCGATTACATTGCCAAACCATCACGTTTGAATGCAACTTACCAGTTTTTTTATCCCAAATCACAATCGACTCTCTTTGATTTGTTATTGAAATACTTTTAATATCTTTCGCTACTAATCGATTTTTCTTTAATATTCTCTCAAATAAAACAACGACATTTTTATAGATTTCAATGGGGTTATGTTCCACCCAACCTTTTTGGGGATAGATTTGCTCATGTGGCAAATCTATCCGATCCAATATTTTAATTTTTTCTGTTGTGTCTACCAAAATCATTTTTGTACCAGTCGTACTTTGATCAATGACTAATCGTTTTTCTGTCATCCTAATCCACCAGTAAAGCTTTGGCTTCTTTCATTAAATTCTCTTTTGAAAGTCCATAATGTTCAAATACTTCTTTACCACTTCCAGTAATTAATTTGTCGTCTGGTAGACCAATGATTTTATGTTTAATGTCGGTTTCCATTGCTAATGTTTCTGCAACTGCACTTCCTAAACCACCATGAAGGCTGTGTTCTTCTACAGTAATTATTAAGTTTGTCTTCTTAGCTGATTTTAAAATCGTTGTAGTATCTAAAGGTTTTAAGGTATGAACATTGATCACTTCTACTTTAATTCCTTCTTCTTCTAACGCTTTCGCCGCTTCTAACGCTGGCGCAACTGTTTCACCAATCCCAATAATTGTAAGTGCCGTTCCTTCTTTCATCACGACTGCTTTGCCAATCTCAAAATCAGTAGGTTCATTATCATAATTATCTGGAACTGCATTTCTACCCAAACGGATATAGGCAGGTTTATCTGATTTAGCTAACGCTTTAAACATTGCCATGGTTTCAAAACGATCTGACGGCGCTAAAACTTGTAGATTTGGAATAGCGCGAGTCACTGCAAAATCTTGTAAAGAATGATGACTCATTCCTAATGCACCATAACTTACACCACCACTAATCCCAACTAATTTAACATTTGTATTTGAATAAGCCACATCTACTTTGACTTGTTCGATACTGCGCATGCTTAAGAATGCTGCTGGTGATGCTACGAATGGACGTTTACCCGAATGAGCTAATCCAGCAGCAACACCAACAATATTTTGCTCTGCAATACCAACTTCAACCATTTGATCTGGTAAAGTATCTGCAAACGCAGCTAAGGATGCTGAACCACGTGAATCACTTGTTAAAACAACAATCTCACGATTTTGTTTTCCTTCTTCAATTAATACTTCACACATTGCTTGACGATTTGGGATTTTATTCATTTTATAGAACCTCCAATTTCTTATCAAATTCCTCAATGGCTTGTTCATACTCAGCCTCAGTTGGAACTCGGTGATGCCAACCTGCTTGATTTTCAGCAAAAGATACGCCTTTACCTTTAACAGTATGTGCAATAATCATTTTTGGTCGTTGTTGCTCATCTTTTTGATCAAATGCAGCAAGTAATTCTTCCATATTGTGACCATCGACTTCAATAACAAACCAGCCAAATGCTTCCCATTTTTCTTTCAACGGTTCTGTATTTAAAACATCACTTGTTTTGCCTGTAATTTGTAAACCATTATTATCAATAATTGCGGTTAAATTATCTAGTTTTTTATGTGGAGCAAACATCGCCGCTTCCCATAATGAACCTTCACCTAGCTCGCCATCTCCCATTAATGTATAGGTTTGATATTCTTTGTTATCCATTTTAGCAGCTAGAGCCATTCCTGAAGCGATCGATAAGCCATGACCTAATGACCCCGTATTCATCTCAATTCCTGGCACTTCATTATTTGGATGCCCGATTAAACGTGATTTATATTGTGAAAAAGTATTGAGTTCTTCATCTGTAATAAAACCTTTATCTGCTAGAACTGTCCATAAAATTTCAACCGCGTGACCTTTACTTTGAACATAGCGATCGCGAGCATCATTCTCTGGATTTTCCACATCAACAGTCATCACATGATAATAAAGTGCAGTTAAAATATCGGCACTTGATAAAGAACCTCCTGTATGACCTGTTCGTGTGTCATGAATCAGGGTAAACAAACGCTTTCTTAATTCAATGGCTTTCTTTTCTAGTTGTTTGGTATCTACTGTCATTTTATATCCCCTCTTAAATAAGATTTTACTTCTTCTTCAATTGGATCATAGAAATCTGGTGTTACACCTAAATATTTACATGCTTCATATAAAACTGGAACAACATCAGTATTCACGGCCGCCACATGATGAATATAAGGGCCATAAACTAACTTACTTTCTAAACGATTTAAGTTTTCAAATTCTAAATAAAGATAAGTTCCTTGATTGAAAGGACCTTCCATCGTTTTAGCATTTCCCATCAATAATGAGTATTCGCCATGATCACCATCAAAACGACATAAGGTATACTCGCCATCTTTAGCTTTAAAGCGAACTGAACCAGGATAATCAAAAACAAAGTGACGTTGTGGTAAAGCTGGTTTTTCAGCTGCTGTTGAATAAGCGAAAACCCCTAAATGTTGAAGTAGTTCACCATTTTCGACCTCTGGATGGCGACAATTCACATCGGCAAAAATTGCTTTTTCTTTACCAAGACTAGCTGCTTCAATCAGTAACTCCGTAATGACACCATGAACATCTGTCTCACAAACAAACGGAATACCTTCTTCTTGAAGTAATGATAATGAAGCATAAGGTAAAATACCGATTTCGTCCTGTAGCGCTGTCCAACATTGGATAACTCCTGAGTTACAACCGTAAAACTCACATAAACTTTCTAAAGCTACTTTTAACACTGCAATTTTTTCTAAGTCTTCATCACTAATTTCGACGATCGTTTCATTATTAAAATAATCAAGTGCTTTTTGAATTTTATCTTTTTTATTTATTCTAACTTTATCCATTTCTTGATACAGTTCTTGTAAAGGAACAGGCGATAATGAGATGTTAAAACGTTCTAATAATTCACCTTCATTGCACATCACTGACCAAAAATCAAAAGGTCTTGGGCCAACTTGTAAAATTCTTGTTTCTTTAAATGTTTTAACGACATTACAAACTTTAATGAAATCTTTCAAGCCACGCTCAAATTCTGGTGAGTCAACATCAGAGTTTTTTATATAAGTAAATGGCACATTAAAACGTCTTAAGACTTTACCAATTGCGAATAATCCACATTGTGTATCTCTTAAACGAGAACCATCTTCAGCTGGCGTTTCATCTTTAGGACCCCATAACAAAACGGGAACATTTAGTTTTTTTGCTAAACGAGCACATTCATATTCTGTTCCAAAATTAGCATTCATTAAGAAAAGCCCATCAATCTCTTCTCCGTTAAATTTAGCTGCAATTTTTTCCATGCCTTCATCGTTGTAAAGAAGACCTTCTTCATTCACATCTAAAATATCAACATAGTTAATCCCTAATTCATTCATTTTTTCTCGAGTTAAATTAGAATACTCAATTGCTGCATCTGCACTAAATAGGTTCCGTCTCGTTGGCGCAAATCCCAACTTTACTTTACTAAAATCCATGCTGTTTCCTCCTCAATAGTTGTAATCGTTTACAAGTAAATGATAACACATTAGTATATTTTTTCAACATATTTTTAGTTTATTTTTAGCTTTATTTTAGTAACCTTGATTTGAAAGGCTTTTGAAAACGCATATAACAAACTACATTAAAAGTATTTATTACTAAAATAACACTAAAAAAACAATGATGATATAACTGTCAGTTACATCATCATTGCTTAATTTTCTACCTTATTCACTTTTTTTACACTTTCTCGCTCAATTAATTTTGTTGATAATAAAACTTTAACTGGTAACAAATTTTCATCTTTAATTTTTTCATTTAATCGTCTCACAGATTGTCTACCCAAACTTTGTTTATCCACTCTGACTGTTGTTAAACTAGGCGTTGAAAACTCAGCTAAAGGAATATCATCAAAGCCTGTCACTGACGTTTGCTCTAATAAATTAAACTCTTTCAAAGCTCTCATCGCACCAACTGCAATAATATCATTCACGGAAAAGAAAGCTTGTGGCAGTGGTTGATGAGTTTCCAAACGACTTGTTAAGTATGCTTTCATATCTCGATAAGCACCTTCTAATGTCGGCTCCACCAAAACTTCAAAGTCACGATTAATTTCCAAGTTATGATTGGTCAGCACTTGAAGGTATCCTTTTTTTCGTTCTCTAAAATTATTCATTTGAAACTTAGAATTAATAATCCCTATTTTTTTATGATGATTACTAATCATATGCCTTACTATTTCATAAGAAGCATCGACATTATTAATCGCTACAAAATCATAAATCTGCGTTCTAAAGATAGTATCAATTAATACAAACGGTTTTTTTATTTGATCTAAAAAAAACAAATCTTCCTTTTCTAATTCTGTACACAATAATAACGTCCCACTCTCCTGGCCATTACCAAAAAGATCGTTTGCATTTTTCTTTATATTTTTATCAATTGTTAAATGGCTAATCATTAGTTCATAGCCTAATTCTCGACTCTCTAACTCAATTCCTCTAATTAACTCTGAAAAAAATGGTGTGTCGCCAACAATATTTCCTTTTTTACTTAAGACAACAAAACGAATTTTTGACATCTCTTTATCATCTTTTTGTTTGAAATAACCCATTTCTTCAGCTATTTTTATGATCATCTGTTTTTTTTCTTCGCTAATCCCCTTACGATTATTCAATGCATTTGAAACCGTTCCGCTTGATACTTTTGCTTTTTTAGCAATATCAGAAATTAATATCTTCACATAATCCCTCCATTATCGTGATTATACTATAAAAACAAAAAAAAAGCTAAATTTTTATTTAATTATTTAGCTTTTTTTTGTTAACTTAAAAGGACATTATTAACGGTAAACTCACCATACTGATTAGTGTTGTTAGCGTAATATACTGTGAAGCTTTTACTCCTTCACCTATGTATTGTTCTGCAAAAATCGCATTAATTGCTCCAGATGGCATTGCTGAAACCATCACTAACACTCCTAAAATAATCGGTTCAGTAATGAATTTAGATAAAACACTCACAAAGATGACAGGTATGATTACCATACGCGCAAATGCAAATTGGAGATTATCTTTATCTTTAAATATCGATTTTAATGAACTTTTTGCAAAGAGTCCTCCATTAATAATCATCGAAATTGGAGCAGTCATCGAGCCTAAAGCGATATTAAAAGATTCAATGGGTTGTGGTAACTGAATATTAAGCATAAACAAACCAAAACCAATCAACGCAGCTAAAATAGCTGGCGCAAGCAACATTCTTCGCCAATCAAAATGACGTTGTTCCGAAAAAATCATCACACCAATTGTAAATAAGAAAATACTAGATATCGTATTATAAACAACGAGTACGACTAATCCCTTTTCTCCATATAATTGTTCCACAATCGGAATACCTATGAAAAGAATATTGGAAAAAGTAATTCCCGTTATCCATAATCTTTTTAAATTCTCTTTTTTATTAAATATTTTAGCCACAAGAACACCAATTCCTAACGTTATAAACATCATTATCAAAGAATAGAATGCTGTTGTTTTAATTAACTCTATCGTTTCTAGCGTCCTTGGTAACTGAAAACTATTAATAATGGCAGGTGGCAAAGCAATATTGGTTAAAAAATAGCCTAAAAAATAATTAACTTGGGGCGTATACTTCCCTCTTAACTGTAAAAAAACACCCACTAACATAAACAAAATTAAAACGCTTGTCACACTAAAAACCGTTGCACCCACTACAATTCTCCTCTTTTTTAATACATCATTATTTCGTAAAGTATATTAAGCAGTTGGCCTTCTTGGTCAACTGGTGCTTGATTAGATAACCAAAAAACTAAGTTTTGATTGTCCAGTGTTCCATAAACAGCACTATCATACCCTCCTAATTGACCCGCTTCTGAAATATTACCACGAATCATCTTCTTTTTTTTAGGTTGTTCAAAAGACCAGTCGAAAACAATTTCCATTTCTTGATGTGTTAACAACTGATTATCTGACAAACTCTTTTCAAAAAGCAACAAATCATTCACACTTGAGAAGACATTTCCAGCTCCTAATAGACTACTAAATAAGGCAGGAGAAGCCACGCGTTTCTGAGTAGTATAATCACCATTAAGATACATATATTCTTCCGGTACTTGTTTATTTTTCGGGATTTCATCCCATAAAAAAGTATTTTTTAAACCAAGTGGTTGAATGATTCTTTCTTTTAAAACATCCGCATACGTCTTTTTTTCAATCAAATGAATCACCCGTGCCAAAAAAGTATAATTGCCATTTGAGTACTGGTACGTCCCTGGCTCATAAACAGTCGTTAGTTGTAGTGCATAATCATATTGAGCTTCTTCTGTTTTCAAAACATTAACTGGAGCAATTTCCGGCATCACATACCCCGATGTATGATCTAACAATTGACGAATCGTTATCTTTTGAGCTCCTCTGACCTCTGGACAATAATCAGCTAACTTCGTCTCATAACTCAGCTTACCTTCTGCAATCAACTGAGCGATAATAACTGCAGTCATTCTTTTTTGAAGTGAAGCAATTGGAAAAATGGTTTCTAATGTGTTCGCTGTCTTTCTTTCATGGTCTGCTTGACCATAAGCTTTTTCAAAAACGACTTGCCCATTTTGAACCATTAAAACAGTTCCTTTAAAATGATGTTTTTCCAACATATCATCAATTTTATGCTCTTTTTCAGCATTAAATGGTATGGATTCTTTTGAGATAAAGATGAAAAAAAACAAAAAACAAAGAAATACTCCAAATAAAAGCAATGGTACTTTTTTATTCCTCATCGCAATCCTCTCCTATCATCAACTTGTGCTTAATAAAAGAGTAGCATACCCATCGACAACTTGACACTGATAATTATATTTTTATGAATTATCTTTACAAATAGAATAAACGTTCATGTAATTGAGCCATAAATAAACGGAAGAAGGAATAATCTGTCCCTTTTTGACTACACTTTTCATACGCAATTCATTCAAAAGGACAAGAAAAAATTGCATACCACGCCATTCAACAGATTGAAATCAAATCAATAACCAAATGGTACTAAGATTCAATTGGGATTTGTAAACGAATAAACATATTACGTTCTAAACGATCAATTTGTGGTAATTCTCTGAGTACCTCACACAAATAATCTCCAGCTACATGATAACCATTGGCTTTAATTTTTTTCTTTAATTCTTTGATTTTTCCCATCTCATCTCCAAATGAATGACAGTAATCTACTGCGTATAAATGAGCTGGTAAGGTTTTAACTTGATTCAGTTGTTTCAATTTACTTGAGCAAAAAACAAACATTTGTTTTGAAATCATTTCATTTCGTTCAAATAGAGCTTGAGGAATAACTGATCCCACTTGACTAAAGTGAATCACATGTAACTTTTCTTGATTAAGATGAGCTTTAAAATCACGTAAATAATGTTCATAGTCATTCGGATTCAAGTCATAAATATTTTTAGGGATTTCGAACTGATAAAGATAACGCTCTGGCAAGTTGATTATTTCAAAAGCGGTCTTCTTTAAGTTTTGCTGGTACGTTTGGTTATTCACCATAAAACTTTTAATTCGTTGCATTCGTTGACTTATTTTTTCTTGCTCGTCAATCAAAGTTTGAAGTTCTTTTTCCATTTTTTGATGTAAAACAAGCGATGATTTTTCTTCAGACAGAAAGCTTTTAATTTCAGTCAGTGATAAATTACATTCCTTTAAATACTGAATACTATCAATAATTGGTGATTGGAGCAGATGATAATATCGATAATTTGTTTCTAAATCAATAAAATAAGGCTTTAATAAACCGATTTTTTCATAATAACGCAGTGTTTGAACAGATACATCATTCATTTTAGCAAAATCACCAATTTTTAGTTTTTCATTCATGATAACTCTCCTTGACTCTATAGTTACTATAGAGATTATACTATGATTGTGAAATGATTATCAAATAATTTGGGAGGTTATTTTTATGAAGTTAGACAAAGTTAAAGTAATTCAATTTGGTTGTGGAAAAATGGCTGAGGTAATGATTAAATATTTAGTTGATCATGGTGCTGAAATTGTCGGAGCAATCGATAATAATCCAGCGTTAGTAGGTACGGATATTGGTGATTTCGCTAATCTCGGCCGGAAAATGGGCGTACTTATCTCTGATGATGCTGAAAAAGTTTTAAATGAAACAGATGCTGATGTTGCTGTTGTTACTATCTTTAGTTACATGCCTGAAATGATGCCTTTCTTTGAACTTTGCATCAAAAATAATGTGAATATTATCACAACTTGTGAAGAAGCCATCTATCCATGGAATACATCACCTGCTGAAACTAATTATTTAGATAAACTAGCAAAAAAACATAATGTCACGATTACAGGTAGCGGAATGCAAGATATTTATTGGATCAATATGCCAACACTTATGATGGCCGGGATGAATGGTGTAACTAAAGTAAAAGGTGCAGTAAGTTATAATGTTGAAGACTATGGCTTAGCCTTAGCTGAAGCTCACGGTGCTGGTTATCCAATGGCTAAGTTTGAAAGTGACATCGCACAAGCAGAAAGCTTACCTTCTTATATGTGGAATGCTGCTGAAGCAATTTGTTCTAAAATGAATTGGACAATCAAGTCGATTTCACAAAAAAATGTGGCTATAACTTTAGATGAAGATATCTACTCTGAAACGCTTGGTCGGACTATTCCTGCTGGCGATGCTACGGGAATGTCTGCTGTCACCAGTATTCAAACCTACCAAGGTCCTGAACTCGAAGTAGAGTGTATTGGTAAAGTTTACCGCCCAACAGATGGTGATATGTGTGATTGGAAAATCACTGGAGAACCTGACATGATTTTCTCATTAGAAAAACCAGATACAGTCGCTCATACTTGTGCAACTGTTGTCAATCGTATTCCATCATTACTTAAAGCTCCTAACGGATTTGTTACCTGTGAAAAACTGGAAACAACAGAATTCACGACTTATCCATTAAACGCTTATTTATAAAAACACAAAAGACCGCTCCTCCCACACAGAAGAGCGGTCTTTTTTTAATTATCGCTAACAAGTTTAAAAACTTTATCTTTTTGATTCGTTAAGTAATATACTATATTCTCAGTAGATAATCTCTGCAATTCTTTTATTGAAGTTGATGAATAAAAAGCTGCATGAGGTGTTATGATCACAGTATCTAATCCAACTAAGGGATGGTTTTCTAAATCTGGTGTCTCATCAGCAAGTAAATCAAGACCAGCTCCTTTTATTAAACCATTATCTAGAGCTATTTTTAAGTCCGATTCATTTACACTCGCACCACGCCCCATATTAATAAAAAATGGTGCTTTTTTCATCTCTTTAAAAACTGATAAATTAAAGAATGATTGATTACTCTCATTTAGATTCATATTATTTGTAATTACATCAGATGTTGCTAAAAGTTCTTCCTTACTTACAAATATAACACCGTACTCATCACCTAGTTTCTGGTCAACATAAGGATCGCAAGTAATGACAGTCATACCTAAAGCCTTGCCTCTAGTTGCTACAGCTTTACCTATTTTTCCAAATCCAAAAACACCTAGTGTCATATCCTCGACGCGTGCATTTGGTGGCTTTACGTCATAACGCCATTTATGATTGATATCGATATCTTGAATATAGGCTTTTAAATTTTTTATCAATGTCAACATTAATGTAATTGTAAATTCAGCTACATCTATAGTTGAATATTCCCCTACTGGACAAACACCAACTCCTCTTCGGTTTGCTTCAACTAGATCGACGTTATCATACCCAGTTGCATTTAGAGAAACTAATTTCAAATTTTTGGCATGATCCATTGCTTCTGCATCAATCTTAGTAAAAGCAGTCAAAATAGCATCAGCATCTTTAATTACCTCAAAAAACTCTTCACGCTTTTCATCCGCATACTCATAAACGACAATTTCACATTCACCCAAACCATCTATTAAGATTTCTCTTTCATAATCATGAGTAGGCATCATTGAATCAGGATAATCAGTAATTACTATTTTCATTTATTTGCCTCTTTTCTAATCTCTTGAAACAGGGAATTTCATACAGTGTGGTCCACCGCCTGCTTTTAAAATTTGTTCCAATGGTAATTTGATTACTTCTAACCCTTCAGCTTCCATTGCTTCGTTAACCGATTTATTGTTCTCAATACCTAAAACTTTACCATTTCCTAATGCTTGAACGTTACAACCATGTTTAAATACTAATTCACTTGGAACATGAATAATTTTGAAGTTACGACGTTTTAGCATCTCTAAAAATTGATATGGTAATTCATCTGTTGCAGCAATACAAACCTTAGGTGCTACAATATTAAAAATCATATCTAAGTGCAAGTTAGTAGGACGTGATTCAACACCTACTACGGTATAACCGAATTTTTCTAATTGTTCTCGTAAATTATCAACGCCTGCTTTATCTGTACGATCGACTAATCCAAATGCAATTGTATGATCATCAATCATCCAGAAATCGCCACCTTCAAAACACCCTGCATTACAACGTGCTATGATTGGAACTCCCATTTCTTTTAATTTTTGTTCATAAACTTCTGTTTCTTTTTGACGTGCTGGGTGTCGAAACTTACCAATAATTGCCCCCTCTTTAACCATTGCACCAAAATCACGTGCAAATGTTTGAACTTCCAACTCTTCATATGAAGCCACTTCTACTACTTCCACTCCATTATCTTTATAAGCTTGAATTAATGTGTCCCATTCTTTAACCATTAATTCATTTTTCTCTGTTTCTCCTTTTTCCATCCAACTCTTAGTAATATCATTAATTCCATTAAATTTATAAAATCGTGGTGAGCACACCAGCACTTTTTTCAATACATTTGTTCCATTTTTCACATAAAATTTTTCAGTCATTTCATTACGCTCCATTTCTTATTTAATTTAGAATACTAATACATTAACTAATAAAATTAAGCAACAAGCTACAAAGAATACTGCGATATATTTTCCTGTTGCTTTAAGCCATGATCCATAATCGACGTGCACCGCCTGTGTACAAGTCATTACAATAATTGATGTTGGTGCAAAAATTTTAACAAAGCCTAACGCTAGGTTATAAACAACAACCATTGCAGATTCAGATACACCAGCAAAAACAGCTAATGGTGCCATAATCGACATTGTTGCTGCTGCTAAGCCTGTTGAACTTGGGATAAACATTGCTAATAAGATATAAACTAAGAAACAAACAATAATAAATACAACCGGGTGTAAACTACCTAATGTTTTTTCAGTTGCATTTAAAACGGTCGCTGTGATATTTCCATCAGTCATAATTACTTGGATCCCTCTAGCTAAAGGAACTATAAATGCAGTTGAGACCAACGCTGCCGCTCCTTTAATTAGGATATTTATGGTTTTATCAATGGTATATCCCATAATCATTCCTACAACAATTGTCATAATAATTAGTAAACCGTTAATTTCATTAAAGTACCATTCACCAAATGGAACTAAATCTTTACCCAAAATCGTACCGATGATTGGAGCATTCATCAGCCATTTTGTAACGTTCTCAAAGAATGTCCAATTAGGATTTAATGATGTCCACGGAATAAGTGAAGTGATCATAATAACAAAAGTTAGAATAAAAACGCTAAATACTTTTCTTTGTTTTTTATTTAGACTCTCCACATCGTCAGTACCACCAGCAAATTCTAATAAATCTTTTTCATGTCTGAAGTATTGAACAGATTTTTCAGGATTTTTTTGAATATGATTTGCGTAACGACAAATCATAAAAGAGCACAATGACATTAATACAACAAAGATAATCGTACGATAAACAATTCCATCTCCGGGACTAATACCTGCAATCCCTGATGCAATTCCTGTTGAAAACGGATTGACAATTGAGGCTGCACAACCAGCCTGAGTACCAAAAATAACAATCATCAAAGCTACAATAGTATCTAAACCAAGTGCCAGTATAATCGGTAAGAACATCAGTAAGTAAACAAATCCTTCCTCATACGCTCCTTGAACCGTTCCGAAAATACCCATAATAAATGTTAATACTGTTATCAAAACATAATAATTTTTTTGATATTTACGTGCAACACCCTTTAAAGCTATATTGATAGCACCAGTTGTATCCATCATTTCTAAAAAGCTACCAAACAACATGACGTTTAATGAAATAGTTATCGCTCCCGAAACTTGTTCATTACCAACCATTCCAATGATTGGTGCCATAATAACATCCCATAAACCTTGTCTATTTGAAGCAATTCTTGTATATGTATTAGCAATTGCTCGTCCGGAAGCATCCAACTCATATTTACCACCTGGTATAAACCAGGTTAAAATAGCAACAATTAAGAGAACAATAAATATGATGACATACGTATTGGGGGATTTAAACTTCTTTTTTTCTTTTACATTTTCCATTAGCCTACCTCATTTCCAATAATCACGGTACCTCCACGGCCAGATAATGCATTGTTTATTTGTTCTATAGAAGTGATAATCGCTTTTTTATTTGAAGCATGTGTTACAAAATCAAGACTTGCTTGAATCTTAGGTAACATCGAACCTTCACCAAACTGTTCTTCAGCTATTAATCTTTCTACTTCATTTTTCGTTATTTTATCCAACCCTTTTTCTTCTTCTGTTCCATAATTGATAAAAACTTGATCCACTGCTGTTAAGATAATAAAAATATCTGCAGAAACTAATTCTGCTAATTTCTCACTAGAATAATCCTTATCTATAACAGCATCAACACCGTAGTAAGTATTTTCTTCTTTCACAACTGGAATACCACCGCCACCGCAAGCAATAACTATTTGACCTGCAGAGAATAAAGCTAATATTGCTTCTTTCTCTAAAATATCAATAGGTATTGGTGATGCAACAACTCGGCGATATCCACGTCCTGAATCCTCTTTCATTTGGTACCCTTTTGTTTCTTTTAATTCCATTGCTCGTTTTTTATCATAAAAAACTCCGATTGGTTTTGTTGGTTTAGAAAATGCTGGGTCATCTTTATCTACTAAAATTTGAGTTACACAAGTACACACAGTTTTTGACAACTTTCTCTTTTCTAATTCATTTTTTATTGAGTTTTGAATATGATATCCTATGTAACCTTCACTCATAGCGTTACATTCTGAAAATGGCATCTCATCAATTATTCCTGTTTCTTCAATAAAATCTGTAAATGCATGATTAATTAAGCCTACTTGTGGACCATTTCCATGTGTTATTATTATTTCATGTCCTTGTTCAATCAAATCAACAAGAATCGGAGCAACAAGATTTGTTGCTTGTTTTTGCTCCGATACAGTTTTTCCTAAAGCATTGCCTCCTAAAGCAATTACTAGTTTTGACATTTACTTTCCTCCTAGTCAGCTACTGCAGCTAAAATTGCTTTAATTGAATGCATACGGTTTTCACCCTCATCAAAAATAACAGATTGATCACATTCCATTACTTCATCTGTAACTTCTTCACCACGATGAGCTGGTAAGCAATGCATGAAAATGGCATTTTCTTTAGCTTTTTTCATTGCATCCATTGTAATTTGATAAGGTGCAAATATTTTTTTAAGATGTTCAATTTCTTCTTCTGGTTGTCCCATACTGTATTGAGACATACCATAAACGATATCTGCATCTTTAAGTGCTTCATTAAAATCTTCTGTAAAGACAATCTTCGCACCTGAAAGTCTTGCTCGTTTCATTGTTTCTTCCATGATTTCAGGATCTGGTTTCAATTCAGCTGGACAAGCTAAGTAAAGATCAATACCTAAAGTTGCACAGAAAATCATTGTCGTATAGGCAACGTTATAAAGATTACCCGCATAACACATTTTTAAACCTTCATATTTTCCAAATTTTTCTTTAATTGTCATTAAGTCAGCGATACCTTGTGTTGGATGCTCTAACGCAGTCAGACCATTAATAATTGGGTTTTGCATCCACTCAGCACACTCTTCAACAATTTCATGACCAAATGTACGAATGAATAATCCATCAAAATAACGATCTAAAATACGTGCGGTATCTTTAAGAGGTTCGCCACGAGACATCTGCATTTCATCTGGTCTTAAATAAACAACTTTAACACCTAAATCTGCCGCTGCTCTTTCAAATGCATTTCTAGTACGAGTACTATTTTTTTCGAATAGAGCTGCCCATACCTGACCTTTTAAATATTCATGTGGTTCACCAACAGTCCATTTCTTTTTAAAATCCAGTGATAAGTCTGTAATAAACTCAATTTCTTCTTTTGTCATGTCCTTAAATGCTAGATAATTTTTTCCTTTAAAACGATTTCTCATAATATGTTTCTCTCCTTTAACTTGATGCCTTTATAATAATTGAAAAATAGAGTAGAATATATTGTATAAAGACACACAAAGAAAGCGCTTTCTTTGTGTGTTAGAACAATGGAGGTATAAGATGGTAAATAGGATAAGCGTTAAAGAAATGTTAAAAAAAGAACTATTCAACACATCAGATTTAATATGTACAAAAAAAAGTTTTACTAATACTATTGAAACAGTCACAATCATGGATATTCCAGATATTGTAAATTGGGTAAAAGAAAATGAACTCATCATCATTGGACGTTTTATGGAATATAACTTTGATGTCAATTTTATTAAACAACTCTCTCAAAGAAATATTTCTGGTATTATCACTAAAAAAAAATTCAAACAATTTATCTCTCAGAGCGAGATAGATGCAGCGCTACATTTCAATATCCCTATTATCTTAATTGACGATGATTATGCATGGAGCGAAGTAACTACAACTGTACAAGAGCTACAATTTCAAAAACAATTAAATATAATTAAAGATACCGAAAAATTTCATAAAACTATTCTAAATTACCTTCGTGATAATCACGGCTTAAATGATTTATGCTCATCTATTTACAACGTAACAAATCTGTCTATTGCAATTACAGACAGTCGTTTCAACTTGTTAGATGCTTCATTTGACTACAAATGGAAAAAAGTGATTGAGAATATTACTACAAAAGATTTAATACACAAAGAAATGATTGGTTACAATATGAATAATCGTATTATTCAAGGTTATCGCTATAAAAACAAATTAATAGATACTAATTCACAAATCATTTTTATAAAAAACAAAGATAATAAAAATGATGTTTTTTATCTTTTAATCAAAATTCCTATTGAAATTAACATACTCACACCAGAAACATTAGCGAAATTAGAAACCATAGAATCTATTTATCAATTAAAAAAGACCTTTTATCAAGAGGTCCTAAAAACAAATTTAGTTTATCGAGACTTAGCTTTTGAAGAGTTGCTTAATCTTAAAAAAGCTTCTAATAAAAATCGAAATCATTATAGTTTAATACTAGGGACTCGATTAGAACTAAGTTATCAAGTTATTCTTGTCAAAAATTATAAATGGAATACAACATATGATCTTATCCATAAAGCAACTAGTTTTTCCGAATTTTACAATGAGTTTTATAAAACGTATTTTACAAATCAAAATATCTTGATTTTTTCAAGACAAGAATACTGGGTCTTACTTGTTGGAGATTCACAGAAAAATATTAATATTTTTATTAATTCTCTTGTTCAATTCTTAACTAACTTTTTCCAACATGACTCTTTCTATGTTGGAATTGGGGGCTCTTCTCCTTACTATCACTTAAGTTCTTCTTGGAAAGAAGCCGAACATTCTTTGCATTATCTTGAAAAAAGAAGATCTAACGAAAAATTCCAAAATTACAATGATTTAGGAATTTTAAAGTTATTCACTAATGAAGCTGGTAATATTAACGAATTATTCATTGAACAAATTTTAAATCAATATATTATTCCTATAATAAATCACGATAAACAATATAAAAGCGAACTTTTAAACACTCTTGAAACATATATCGAAAATAATTTTTCGCATACTAATACTAGCGAATGTCTTTTTATTCATAAAAATACTTTACGAGCTCGATTTAAAAAAATAGAGAAATTATTAAGTATTAATCTAAACAAAAGTGATCATTTGATGAACATGTTTTTAGCTATTCGACTTTATCAAGTTAATCTTAGTCAGATAAATGATTAAAAAATAACAAGATGTTTTTATATTTAAATATAAACATCTTGTTTTATTATTATTTAATAATTCACTTAATCTTTTCACTCATTTTTCTCTTGATAATAATAAATCGCCAACTGTGTACGGTCGCGTAAACTAAGCTTTTCTAGTAATAAACTAATATAATTGCGAACTGTTCCCTCACTTAAAAATAATTCTTTAGCAATCTCTTTGTTATTCTTTCCTTCTGCTATTTTTAATAAAACCTCTTGTTCTCGTTGCGTTAACTTATCAAAAAATACGGGGGACATTTCTTTTTTAGGGTGATTAACTAAATGTATCAGTTTATCTGTGATCTCTGTTCCAAAAACAGATTGACCACTTTGAATTGCTTTAATGGCAGGGATTAAACTTGGAAAATCCTGTTTCACTAAATAGCCTTTCACCCCTAAATTCAATGCTTCATGAATATACTCATCATCTGAAAAGGTTGTTAAAAGTAAAATTTTTGCTGTTGGTTGAGCTTTTAAAATGACTTTAGCAGCCATTATTCCTGTCATCTCACCCATCCGAATATCCATTAATAAAATATCAGGTTCCCACTTCTGATATAATTGGCAAGCTTCCTCACCTGAGTGTCCAACCGCAGCCACTTCAAAATCTTTTTCCATTTCTAAGATTGTTTTTAGCGAAGTGGTTACTAATGGGTCATCATCAATTATGACTAGTTTCATTTTTTTCTCCCCCTTTTGACAACACGATTTGAACAGTAAAACCTGTTTTTTCTGCTTGAACATACAGCTGACCACCGATTGTTTCCACTCTTTGACGCATCGTTATCAACCCAATTCCCGTTAACTCTAGACTATTATCGGTCCCATTATCTTTGATTTTTACTTGATAAAAACCTGGTAATTCAGTAAAAGAAATTGTAATGAGCGTTGCATTACTATGCTTTTTAATATTTGTTAAACTTTCTTTTAGAACCATCAGTAACTCCCTCGTTTCTTTCTCTGATAACCTTTCAAAAGGGACTCCTTTTACCTCGATTGGTAACTGCTCGAAAGTAGTTAATAAGATGCGAACTCCCTCTGTCAAAGTCAATGAATGGTCATAAAGATTGTGTACACTCCAACGTATATTATCCATTCCTTGATTTGTTGTCTTTTTTAATTGAACAAGTAAAGGTTCCAAGGTTGCATCTTGATTAAGTGTTTCAAGTGCCCCTAGCTGAAGCAATGAGCTTGAGAGTAAATGTCCGACCTGGTCATGAATATCTCGAGCAATTCGATTTCGTTCTGCCATTATTTTCAGTTCAATCAAATGTTCTTGATCTAAACGTAAATTATGTTGACTCGTTGCTAATTTTTCTTCTCTTTCCCAACTATCATCAACTAAAGCAATTTTTTCCTTCTTTAAATTATCGTTTTCTTGATGAAGCTGAGTTAAGATCGTTCCAATACCTAAATACAAAACTAAGATGACCTTAGTTATTATTTCAAGAGGGGATACTAAAATGATTACGCCACTTAAGAAAAAAACAACTGACTTAGTAGCTGGCGAACTCACTATCAAAGTCAAGCAAAGATAAAAAGTTGCTGGAATAAAGAAAGTAAACGAGGGGGAATTCAAACTCAATAAACTGTGAAATAGAATAGGTAAATAAGGTTGCTTTATTTTTAATAAAAAAGGAATAAAAAAAAGAATACTTATTAAAAGATAAATAATATTTATTTCAAGAAATTTTAGTTGATTTAATAATAAGCAACCTAAAATTAAAAATAAGAAATACTCAATCAAGAGTAGATGCCGTTTTTTCATAATCAAACTCCCTTTTCATGACAATTGTCATCTCTAGTATTAGCTCTTTATCACTATATCATGAATCAGATATCCCTTATACTAAGGATATAAAAAATTTAAAGGTGGTGCTTCAACCATGATTGAAATGACAAATATCGTCAAACGTTATGATTCTTTACTTGCACTTAATCATTTTGACTTAACTGTTAAGCAAGGTGATATTTTAGGCCTCTTAGGTCCGAATGGCAGTGGAAAATCAACCGCTATTTTTTGTATGCTTGCTTTACTTAAATATGATCGTGGCATGATTAAACTATTTGGCGAAGAAATGACGAGCCATAGCTATGCACTAAAACAAAAAATAGGGCTTGTTCCTCAAGAGTTAGCCTATTTTGATGAGTTAACGGTCCAACAAAACATCAATTATTTTTGTGGCCTGTATGTTACCAATCGAAAAAAAAGAACAGACTTAGTTAATAAAGCCATTGAATTAGTTAGTTTAAAAGACTTTCAAAATTTTTACCCTAAACAACTTAGCGGAGGCTTAAAACGTCGACTGAATATTGCCTGTGGGATTGCTCACCAACCAGAATTAATTATCCTTGATGAACCCACTGTCGCTGTTGATCCTCAGAGTCGGAATAAAATTTTAGAAAGCATCAAATGGCTCAATCAAGAAGGAGCAACTATTCTTTATACAAGCCATTATATGGAGGAAGTCGAAGCACTATGCAATAAAATTGTCATAATGGATAAAGGACAAGTGATTGCTCAAGGTAACAAAGAAGAACTTAAAAATATGATCCGAACAAATGAAAAAATTATTCTCGAAGTCCCTTTTATTCAACAAGAAGACTTAAAACTTTTAACTGAATTATCAGGAATCGTTGCCGTTCATTATGAAGAACATCTACTCAGTATCCAAATGACCCAACTTAGTCAGCATTTATTGGAGTTACTAAATTTCTTGAAACTTAAAAATATCGCTTTCGGTAATCTACACACCCAAGAAATCACATTAAATGATGTTTTCTTAGAAATCACTGGCAAAGAGCTTAGAGATAAATAAAAAGGGGGACTTAACCATGTTTTTTCATATTTTTACTTATCGTATCCGTATTATTCTAAAAAATAAAAGTATTCTCTTTTGGACCTTGATTTTCCCTCTTGTCATGAGTGGTCTCTTTTTTATCGCTTTTAATAAATTAGAAGAAACACAAAATTTAGAGGCCATTTCTGTAGGAATTATTGAAAATAATTCACCCAACGAGAGCATCTCAGCTTTTAGCCAAACTTTAAAGGAAACAACTTATCAAAAGAAAAAGCTATTCAAAGTTAACTTCTTTAAATCAAAAAAACAAGCGCAAACCGCTTTAATGAATAATAAGATTACTGGTTATTTTACCACAAATAAAAACACAGAGTCACTCCAACTCACGATCAATGAAAAAGGAACGTCACAAAATATTTTAACGGACTTCTTCAATCAATTTGAGCAAGGACAACAACTCCTTCAAAAAATGGCCCCTGAGGATTTTCAAGCAACTATCCAATCATGGACAAATCAACCTTCTTTACTTGCCACTAGAAATCAAGGCAAAGAAGTTAAAATGGTCACTTTTTACTTTTTCACTTTAATTGGAATGACGATTATGTATTCTTATATGTTTGGTTTACTTAACGCACATGATCAACAAGCTAATCAGTCTGAAAAAGGAATACGTTTATCACTAACTCCTAGAAATAAATTGCTTATCTCAAGTGCTAATCTTTTAGCCGCTTTTACCATTTTTTATGGTGAACTTTTAATATTATTAGGTATTTTCCATTTTATTTATCAAATAGATTTTGGCAATCGTTGGGGAGAAATCCTCCTTTTAAGTGCCTTAGGTTCTTTGAGTGCCATCTCTTTCGGTCAACTTATCGGTAACTTACTTTCAAAATGGTCATTCAATCAAAAAGTTGGTTTAGGAATTGGCCTATCTATGTTAATGAGTATGACCGCTGGAATGATGGGTACTGAACAACTAAAATATTGGATTGATACTCACCTTCCTCTCATTGGTAAACTTAATTTAGTTAATTTAATGAGTGATAGCTTACTCCAGTTATTAAGGCAGACCAATCCAATCTTTTTCTATCAGAATTTGATTTATCTTTTGGGTTGGTTAATAATCACTATCCTACTTAACTTTTTTATTGAAAGGAGAGTCCAGTATGATCATCTTTAAAACAATTTTACAAATTTTAAAACGCAATAAAAAAAATTTGATCATTAGTATTGGAATAACTTTACTTCTAGTTTTTTTCATCTCTAGCCAATTAAAAACTAACTATTTGGATCAAAGCACACTTAAAATCGCAGTCGTTACTCAAGAGGATAACGCATTAACAGACTCTTTTAAAGACTATATTAAAAAAAATCAAAGTCTCGTTAACTTACCTAATATTTCAAATAAAACCATTACAGATGCTTTACAATTTGGTGAAGTCGACTATGTTGTATGGTTACCTCATACAATGATGAATGAACTAAAAGAACCACAAAAAAACCAACTAAAAACACAGACTAAAGAAGGCAGTTATAAAGCTAGTTGGGGCGATCGAGTAGTTGACCATTATTTTAATACCTATCAATTACTCCAAAAAAACAATCCTGAAAAAGAAACGAATGATTTAATCACAATGACTACTCAAGTTGTTAATAAAACAGGTAACGTTGTTTTAGACCCAACCTATCAAAAAAAACAAGATAATATGTTGCGTTCTATTACATTTAACGTGATTGCTTATGGTTTATTTTTGATCATTTTTGCTAGTTTTACTACGATTAATTTAACCTTTAGTCACGACAATCTTAAAATACGTAATAACTTAGCACCCTTATCAAAAAGAGTTTTCAATCGCAAAGTCCAATTATCTATTTTAGCTTATATAGGTGCGTTAACCTTCTTATTTATTGTTTTTCTACTTATCTTTACGAAGGCGGAAGTCAACCTAATGACTTTTCTACTAATCATCAATGCTCTTTTCTTTACGACAACTATGATTAGTCTTGCTTCTTTAGTAACTACGAATTTAAAAAATGCGGAAGCAATTAATGGAGCAAGTAATTTAATTGTTATTGGTAGTTGTTTTATCGGTGGGGTCTTTGTCCCTAGTCAAATTTTACCCGATTTTATCAACAAGTTAGCCAGCTTTACACCAACTTATTGGTTTACTCAAAACAACTTACTTCTAGGTCAAACTCTTAAATACACGAAGCAAACTCTCCATCAGTTCTTTTTCCACTGTTTCATCTTGCTTGCTTTTACTTGTGCTTTTATAGTCATTCAATATCTTTTAAAAATGGAAGACAAGCAGAAAAAAACAAAATAAAAAAATAGCATTAAATCAAGTCCTAAAAACCTTTGATTTAATGCTATTTTTAATCATTTATTTTAAAGCCTCTAGCTTTGTCCATACAGACAAAGCATCACGCATGCCTTTCACTTGATGAACTCTAACAATTTCGACCCCTTCATTTAAAACATATAAAGATGCAGCAACAGAACCAAAATCACGTTCTTTAGGATTGATTTCATCTGTCAATTGAGCAATCGTTCTTTTTCTAGAAACACCATATAATAGTGGATAATCTTCAAAACGAAATTTATTCGGCTGAGCAATCATTAGTTTGTTTTCTTCTATGGATTTATGAAACCCAACCCCTGGGTCAAAACAAATTTTTTCAGGCGCTATTCCTAACTTTTGACAAAGTGCTATCTTTTCAGCATAAAATTTTTGCATATCTGTCACGACATCAACCGTTTCATCTCGATAACGTGAGTGCATTAATACGACTGGAACCTGATAATGAGCAACTACCTCACCCATACCAGGCATGTCTAATCCTTTAATATCATTAATAATCGTTGCTCCAGCCTCGATGACCGCTTCAGCTACTTCTGGAAAGTAAGTATCCACTGAAATAGGTAAATCGGTCATTTGACGTAAGCCTTTAACAATGGGTAGCACACGTGCTAATTCTTCTTCTTTGGGAATTTCAATGTAACCAGGGCGGGTTGATTGACCACCAATGTCGATAATATCAACGCCTGCCTCCATAATTTCTTTAGCATGCTCCATAGCCTTATCTACTCGGCTATAGTCACCACCATCAGAAAATGAATCGGGGGTTACATTTAAAATACCCATAATTTGATTTTTATGAAACATGTCTCGATATCCTCCCTAACAACTCTTTAAATGCTTGAATTCGTGGGCTGAATTCAGCTCTTTGTTTTTCACTTAATTCAGCTAATGTTATTTGGTACCCTTCTGGAATTAAAAGTGTATCAAAACCATAGCCTTCACTTCCTCGTTCTTCTCTTGCAATCGTTCCGTTGAGCTCTCTCTCCACCAAGATTAATTCTTGATGTGGAACATAGTAAGCAAGAGTTGCCTTTAAAACAAAACGACGGTCACTTTCATTTTCTAAAAGGGCTAATATTTTTTGATTCATCGCAGAATCACTAGCTCCTTTTTCAAAAAAGCGTGACGTATGTACCCCTAAGATATTAGGCTTTGCTAGTAGCTCTAAGCCACCATCATCTCCAATAACAGGGACCTTCAGTTTAGATCCAATCGTTTCGGCTTTTAGTTTTGCATTAGCTGCATAAGTAGCTCCCGTCTCTTCAACCTTTATCTTTTCTGAAGACAGAGTTTGATAAGACTGAATGGTTAGCTCTTTTGCATACGTCTGAATTTCTTTAATTTTTTTTTCATTATGACTCGCTATGTAAATCGTCATCTTAGTCGAGAGCTCTTAGGAAGTCTTCTTTAATTTCTCTGTTTTCTTTAAAAACACCTTCATAATGGAATGTTTTCGTAAAGCTACCGCGGGCTTTCGCTCCACGCATTGACATACACATGTGCTCTGCTTCAATTGAAACCGCAACACCCTTTGTTTGAACCTTTTCATTTAAAAGATTGGCAATTTGAATCGTTAAATCTTCTTGGACATTTGGGCGTTTCGCACAAAAATCAACCATTCGCGCCACTTTACTTAAACCCAATACTTTGTTATCACTTGGAATATAAGCCACATGTGCTTTTCCATAAAATGGCAGTAAGTGATGCTCGCACATTGAATAAAACTCAATATCTTTCACTAACACCATATCATCTTCATTCATACTAGGAAATACTTTATAATTAGTAAATTCTTTTTCACGAACTGAGGAAAAAACTTCAGCGTACATTTTCGCAACACGTTTTGGTGTTTCTTTCAAACCATCACGATTAACATCTTCCCCTATTGCTTCTAAAATAACCTTTACCGCATCCTCAATTGCTTTGTGCTGCTCTTCATTCATCTTATTTTACCAACTTTCTTTTGTATTTCTGACTTCATTTGCATTGCCAGTTTTTTCTATCCAACGCTTAATTGGTTGACCTAGTAAATTATCTTTTTTAAAAACATCCGCTAACGGAATTAAAACAAAGGAACGTTTTGTTAATTCTTTATGAGGGATCGTTAACACTGCTTCATTCATTTCAATCTCATCCATATATAATATATCAATGTCAATCGTTCGAGGTCCCCAATGAATCAAACGTTCTCGATTTAATGAGGCTTCAACCTCATGAATTTTTTCCAATAAGATTAAAGGTTCTAGTGTCGTCTCAATTGCAATTGCACTATTTAAAAAATTATCTTGAGGAACATCACCATAAGGGTCTGTTTCATAAATTTTAGCTTTCTCTAAAACTCTAATTCCTGAAACGTCATCTAATCGACGAACGGCTTCTCTTAAGTAATTCATTCGGTCACCCAAATTACTACCTAATGCTAAGTAAGCTCTCATCTTAATAATCGCGCTCCATCTCAACTTCGACATTATCAAAGAAACCTGGAATTGGAACATGATATTTACGAACACGTACCAGTGCATGCGTCAATAATTCACCATATTTTTCACCTAACAAATCAAGAACATGATAAGTCACAGCCTCAATCAAATCAAATGAATTTTGTTCTAAATACGCTTTAACATCGGTATAAACATCTGCATAACTTATTGTTTTATGTAAATTATCAGTTTTACCTGCTTCTTCCATCGGTAATGTCAATTCGATATCAAGTTCTAGCTTTTGGCCTAGGACTTTTTCTTCTCCCATAACACCATTATACGTATAAACTAACATGTTATTAATTCGAACTTTTCCCATATCAATTCACTCCTTAAAATTTTTTTAGATACGTTCAATTATAGCATAGCTTTGTCTTTTATATGCGCTTTCTTTGTTGTTTAACACGACTCATTTATTTTTTTTAGTCCTTCTTTTTTTAATCAAAAAATCCTCCTTAGTTTCTAATTTAGCATTTATCTTTTCCTTAATTTGTGTTAATCTGATTTTGATTTGAAGGAGGTTACCGCTTTAAAATCGGCCTCACTCTTTCAGAAATAAAAAATTGTTATTACTTAAGGAGGAAAAAAATGCTTTTAATGATTGATCATCATGACTCGTTTACATACAATCTCTATCAGTATTTTCTAGAACTTAATGAAAAGGTTTCCATTATTAATTATGACGACCTTCATACTATTCAATCGTTTGATGCTTATTCAGCTGTTATTTTATCTCCGGGACCGGGACAACCTTCTGATTACCCTGATAGCTTGGATTTTTTAAAAAATCATCAAGCAGACTTACCAATTTTAGGCGTTTGCCTTGGTCACCAAATGTTAGCTGAATTTTTTGGTGGAAAAGTTAGCCACTCATCTGAAGTCAAACACGGGAAGCAAAGTCCACTTGTTCATCAATCAACCACTCTTTTTAAAGATTTACCCAAAGAATTTAAAATTGGACGCTATCACTCTCTAATGGTTACGAATATTAAAACACCTTTAAAAGAAGTTGCTTGGACAAAAGATGGGATTATCATGGCTTTAGAACACGAAACACTTCCTATTATGAGTGTGCAATTCCACCCTGAATCTGTCTTAACAGAACACGGGCATCACATCTTAAAAAACTTTTTAGATTCTAGGAGGGTATCATGTTAACCACAGCAAGACTTGATTTTGAAAACCAAACCTATTACTTTACAGACCCAATTGATGTTTTAATTGCTAATACTTCAGAAGAGGTAGCACCGGTCTTTGAAAAAATCGATGCGTATCAAAAGAAAGGTTATTACATCGCTGGTTTTGTCAGTTACGAAGCGGCTAACACCTTTAATCCACAACTCAAAACACATGAACCAATGAAAGATTTTCCACTTGCCCTCTTTGGCGTATTCGCTGAAAATAAAATAGCTCCAATAATTAATGATGAATTAGCAATCAGTCCCTTTTATTTTGAAAAAGATACAGACTTCTCTCTCTATCAAAATAAAATTGCTAAAATACACGCCGAAATCGAAGAAGGCAATACTTACCAAACCAACTATACCATTCGATTAAATAGTCAAATTTTAACTGATTTTGATGGTCTAAAAGCTTACCATGCCTTATTAAAGCATAGCTCCGTCAAATATGCGTCATATTTTGACTTTTCTCGTTACCAAATCCTATCTGCATCACCTGAATTATTCTTCAAAATGACCAATAATGAAGTTGAGACTCGTCCAATGAAAGGTACAATCGAGCGTAGTAGTGACGAAAAAACTGATCAAAAGAATAAAGAATTTCTTTTTAATGATGAAAAAAATCGTTCAGAAAACATCATGATTGTTGATTTGCTTAGAAATGATTTAGGTCAACTCGCTGAAGCTGGCAGCGTTAAAGTAACCAAACTTTGTACAGTTGAACCTTATCCAACCGTATGGCAAATGACGTCGACAATTACTGCTCAAATTAGCCCAGACGAAACAATCTATGAATTATTTAAAGCGTTGTTCCCTTGTGGTTCGATTACAGGCGCCCCGAAGAAGAGTACCATGGAATTAATCACTGAATTAGAAGATAGCCCTCGTGGCGTCTATTGTGGAGCGATTGGGGTGATTAAGCCCGATGGTGATATGATTTTTAGTGTCCCTATTCGAACCATCCAAGTCGATAAGAAAATTAAAAAGGCTCGTTATGGTGTCGGTGGAGGAATTACCTGGGATTCGATTGCTGAGGATGAATTTTATGAAGTCGATGCCAAATCACAAGTTCTAAACACCAGCTTCCCCCGCGTTGGTTTGATTGAGTCGCTACGTCTTGAAGAGGGACAATTACTCAGAAAAGACCGCCATTTAAGACGTTTAGAAGAAAGTACGACGGCTTTAGAAATTCCATTCAATCGGGAGGAGACTGAGTCTTTATGGCAACAAGCAATAACAGACTATCAAGAAGGCTGCTATAAATTTCGTTTTGAAATCAACCATCGAGGGGTAGGACAAATCGAAATTACGGCTATCGAGAAAGAAAGTCATGAATTATCAGCTAGTTTAGCCCAACATCCGATGGATACTACTGTCTTGCTAAATCATAAAACAAATTATCGACATCTTTATACAAAACACCAACAACCCACATAAGAAACGATACTTTGGAATACTGAAAATGAACTGACCGAGTTCATTAATGGCAATCTTGTTATAAAAAAAGAAGGAATCTTCTATACCCCACCTCGTAATTGTGGGCTGTTACCTGGGATTATGCGTGAAACGCTCTTAGCTGAAGGATTATTGACAGAAAGCATTCTAACGACTGCAGATTTACTCGAAGCGGATGACATTTTCTTAATCAATAGCGTTCGAGAATGGGTCCCAGTTCATTTCACATTATGATACAATAAAAAAGCTGAGACTAAATATTTCTCAGCTTTTTTCTATTACAGATAAGGAGGGAAATGATTTGTATATCCGAACTTTTTTTAATGAAACTAAATTCGATATTCGCTCTTGCGGTATTTTAAAAAAAGAAGATAAAGTTCTCATCTCAAATGAGGAAGATGGCTCACAAACTTTACCTGGTGGAGCTATAAAAATTGGTGAAACAACAGAACAAGCTGTTGTAAGAGAAGTTTTAGAAGAAACCAATCTGCACGTTAAAGTCGAGCGACTCGTAGCAATTGTTGAAAACTTTTTTATCTTAGATGAGGTTCCTTACCAACAGCTTATTTTCGTTTATGAACTTTCACTCGTCACTACTTCTATTCAAGATATTTGCTGTAAAGAAGAAACCGTTTCGTCCGAATGGCTTAAAAAAAATGAAATAAGAGCACTCAAGCCACTCATTTTAGAACAACTTATTTATCAACCAAAACAAGAAATTCAACATCTGATTAATAAGGAGAGAGAAAAACATGTATCAATCAACCACGAAAAGCTTTCATTGTAATCACTGTCAAAAAAAAATCAAGACAGATGAAGAATGTTGGATTAAACAACCTTTTCCACCGAAAGTAACTGCCTTCCAAGATAAACCCATTAAAACTTTAGAATATAAAAATGCACCGATTCTTTGCTTAGAATGTGCCACTACTATTTTTTCCGAAAAAATAAATTAAAAAAGAGTTGAGAATAATATTCTCAACTCTTTTTAGTTTATCCTAATTTTTCTTTGATGTACGCTGCTAAGTCCACGCTGTTTTCTTTTGCTTTTTCTAAGTCAAAAGCTTCCCCCAACATTTCACTATTCAAATAAGCGATAATCATCGGCATACTCATTCCTGCATATGCTTCAATCGGTTCCCCAGACATGATTTTATTCGTTAGAACATTAGCCGGCGTTCCCCCTAAAAGGTCCGCAAAAACCACATAGTCACCGTCGGTTCCTGATACAACCGCATCAAATTTCGCTGCAAAATCACTGCCTTCTTCATCTGGCAATAACGAAACTGTTTTCAATTGTTCTTGTGGTCCTAAAATCATTTCCACACTTTCTTTCAAGCCTTCACAAAATGAGCCATGACTGACTAAAATCATTGTTTTCATGTCTTTTCCCTACCTTTGTGTTTTAAATTTATTTGCTAATCACACCTAATGCTGATAATGCTACTGATACAATTAAAACGATAAAGATCACTTTTGTTGAAGTCATTCTCTTACGTCCTAATAAACTATAAACCATTCCGACAATCGCTAGTGGAACCAAACGAGGTAAGATCATATCTAAACTGTTTTGGATATCAATCGATAATTCTCCGATTTTTGGAGCCCATGAGATATGAACATTGATCATTGTTGCGATTAAAGCGCCAACCATGAAAACCCCTAAAACAGTAGCTGCATCTGTGATTGCAGTCAACTTACTTTGCATCGTTGTTACTAGTGAAACCCCTTCTTTATAAGCAAATTCTAATTGACGCCATCTGAAGTACATTACTAAAACGTTCGCTAGCACCCAAATTAACATCCCGACGGGATTACCGTTCACTGCCATGTTGGCTGCGACTGCTCCAAAAATTGTTGGCCATAATGCGCCAAAGATTGAGTCCCCAATAGCTGCGAAAGGTCCCATTAAACCTGTTTTTAAACCGGCAACGGTTTCTTTCGCGTCCACTCCTTCTTCTTCTTCAATTGCTAAGTCAATCCCTGTCACCAAAGTATTCAAGAAGTTACTTGTGTTGAAGAATTGCGTATGTGTTTTCATCATTGCTTTTAACTCAGGCGTATCATCGCCATAAATTTTACGTAATTGTGGCAAAATTGTATAAAGATAACCTGATCCTTGCATTCTTTCATAGTTCCAACCCAACTGAAAACCCATTAAACTTCTACGGTTAATTTGGTTAAAATCTTTTTTAGTTAACTTATATTTAGAGTTCGTCATCTTCGATTTCCCCTTCCATTGAATCAGAGATAGTCAATCCATTTGATGTTGCGACCGGTGTTTCAATTGCACGTTTGTACTGGAGATAGGCTAAAGCAAAACCAATCAATGCGATACCTAACATTGGTAAACCATTTAAGATTTGTGTGAAATCTTTTGATAATGTACCCACTACCCCACCAACAGCTTGAATGTTTCCAAAGACAGTTGTTAAGAGAGCCGTAATTACAAAGCCTAAGATTAAGTAAGCAATGTGTTTTTTAACTGGTAAGTAACGAAGTAAAATCGCAAAACCGACAGCTGGTAAGATAGCTCCTGCAGTTGATAGACCATCACCTAACCATTTCAAATCTGTATTTAAATAATGTACAACTGTATTGACAGCTTCGCCACCAAATGCGATGGCTAAGAAAACAGGAAGGGCACGAGATAAACTCCAAGATAGTGCACCCATTAAATAATTGCGTTCAATTTTTTTGTAATCCATATTTTCAACTTGTTTATCAATTTGGTGAGCGAAATAAGTATTCGCAAAACGACCTAAAATATCCATTTGGATCATTAAACTTGCGACAGGTACTGCAATCGCTGCGATAGCTTGTTCTGGGTTCATCCCTAAACCAACCGAGAAGACCGTTGCTAAAATCGTTCCTGAGTTGGCATCAATTCTTGACGCTCCCCCAAATGCCCCAACACCAAGGATGGTTAACTGCATACTTCCTCCGATGATTAGACCGGCGGTCATATCCCCCATGACAATTCCGGTAAACAAACCAGCAAAAACAGGCGAGCCTGCACCAGAGTAAATCGTCAATTCATCTAAAATTTGATACCCTGCGTATAATGTGATTAATAAAATTTGCCACCATACTATTTCCATTTGTTACACTCCCTTAGATTATTTTATTTTTTTAATAATTCCATAAAACTACTTTCATTGTCTGATGGAACCATTTGATGAATTAATTTAACACCTTTGGCATGAAGCAATTCAAAATCTTGAACGTCTTGATCTAAAACATTGACTGATTTAGTAATTGTTTTTGAACCATCCACACGTGACATGTTTCCGACATTAACCACCTCTAACGGCATACCAAGTTCGACTAATTTAACCAAATAGCTTGGTCTTTTCACAACAATGAGCACTTTTTGCGAATCATAGCGTCCTGCTAAAAGATTAGTTGCGGCTTTTTCAGGTGTTAACACACTAAGTTTAATACCGGATGGTGTTGCTAGTTTTAAACTGTTTTTTTCGATATCACTAGTCACGACATCACTGTCAACAACCATGACTCTTGTAATTCCTAATTTAGGAACCCATAAATTTGCGACTTGACCGTGGATTAAACGACCATCAATTCTTACCCCTGTAATCATTAATAATTCCTCCTTTATTTTTAACCCAATAATTCAATAATTATTGTTTCAAATGAATTTAATGGAACTGCTACTTCAAAATACTCTCCAGCGTTATTTAACGTGACTTTTTGATTGCCATAACGTGTCATTAAATGAGCTTCAATTGTTGCTTCGTTTTTATAATCATGTAAATGAATACGAATTGTATCGTAATCATCTAATGTAAAGTTAGTTAAATATAGACGTTTCGCTTCTCTGATTAATTGACTGACTGGCATTTCAACTAAGTAATCAACCTTTGTTTCTTTTAAATAGCGTTTAAAAATCGTTTCTTTATAACTAACATATTGCGCATCCCAGCCATATTTTAAATGATAACTAATCGGCAAGACGAAATGTTTTTGAGCAATTACTGCCATGCCATTGCCGACCCATTGATTAGTTTCATTATAGAGAGAGGTTAGTACTTCTACTTGGTCATCTTGATATGTGACGTTTGCTAAATCACCCGTCTGTTGCATCACTGTCATTCGGGCATGTTCGACACCTTCAATCTTTTCAGGACCGTTCCATTCCTCATAAGTATGATAGCCTGTGTGAGGTGCTAACCATTCCATCTCAGTTGCATGGATTAAGTAAGCTAACTCTCTTTCAAATAAAACACTAACGCTTGTTCCATCTAGTAAGACTTGATTATTTTCAAATAAAGTTTTGATTTCTAAGTTAGAAAGATTACGTAAAACTTGATCACTCACAGCCACTACTTGATTGGTTAAGGTTCCTACATCTGTTGTCGTTACTAAGGCACTACTAATACCAAATGTCGAAAGTAAGGATAACCACTCGTATTCTCGAGGCAACATTTCTTCTAATTGACCTGTTTGACTATGACGTGTGTAAACCGTATCTTGACTAAAAAGAACTTTAACCCCAGATAAATTTGTTAAATCAATAGGATTTGCCACAGAGTAATCAAGTAATGGTTTACTCTCAGCCAAGACTTGCTGGTGTTTATAGCCAAAAACAACACCATTTCCCATCATGTCATAAAAATTGAAAAGAATTCCCTTCGCTCCAATTAATAAAACAGTTTCCAACTGAAGCTGTGTAAATTTATTCGATTTAGCATAAGGAGAATACATATAATTTTCAAGCTCAGGCATCATTTGTGCTTTTTTCCCCATCATTTGTGCAATAGGACGAACATTTCGATTAAACTCACGAATATATTTTAAACCTGGTATTTCATTGTAGCTTGGCAAATGCGGTCTTGATGTTGGTAGCTGATCTATTGACAATTTTTCAAAAAGGCCTTGCCAATCACGCGCTTCTAGAGCATGCCACTCTGGTTGTGAAGTCATCAATCCTAACGTTGTTGTTGGTGATTTTTCATGAACTGATTTTGCAATAGCTTCTCCAATAACTTTCATCTCTGCTCTTGCTTGATTAAGAAACACTTTTCTTTCTACTGTCGGCTCACCTGGTTGAAAGACTTTTTCAACAAAAGTTTCACGAGTATGACTCGTTCCTAATTCTTGATTATATAACTCAAGATGGGCTTCACAAAAACAACCAAAAACTAAAGGTTTATGATTAAAATGACGGAAATCATCATCCATCCATAAATATTCAGGATTCTTTTTAGCGTATTCTCCATAAATATCAGCAATATACGTTATAAAGTTTAAATCTGCAGGACAAGCGACCGCAGTTGCTGCTCGACCTTGATAATCAACCATCGTTTTAAAATTAAAGTCATCCGTTAAGACGCGCCCACGGTCGCTATGTAGGATACTCGTCCAAGGGTTCATTGAAACGCTAACTCCTAGTGGTGTTAGTTCTTTCTTAAATTTATCTGTTATGTCAAGCCAAGGAACTAATTGTTCTTTGGTTATATGACCAACATTTAATTCCTCACTATTAATGATAATATTAATATCAGCAACTTTAGCTTCTTTAATGAATCTTTTTAAATCTGACATTTTTTGCTGATCCCAACTTTTAGGGTCGACCCCTAAACGTAGAGAATAGAAAAAGGTATCATTTGACATTATTATTCCTCCTTTATTCCGTAAGCATTTCTTTACATTGAAATCTCTCTATATGTAAAGGATAATACAGCGCTTACAATTCCGACATGGATTATTACTAACTAACATGGATTATCTTATACTATTTCCTAAAATACATAGTGAATGAATTCACTATACTTTGTTTCTTTATTTAAAATATGACTCCCCAAATAATCAAAATGGTCTACATCAGGAACTTTCTGAAATTCCAGAGCAATAGCAATATGTTTACCGAAATCATCGTCACTAAAATGATTACCTGTATAGCATACCACACTTGGGTAACTTGTCGTTATTTTTAGCTTCCGATTACTTTGAGTATGACTCAGTATAACACTAGGTTTTACTCCCTTTTTAAGAAGAAAAGCATGATTTAGTCCATCTTCTTGATAAATTTCTAAATGTGAAGATTTCAAAATATTTCCTAATAACTCCGCTTGTTCTAGAAGCTTTATTTTTTTCAAAACTTCACCCGTTGGTAAATGATCTGCCTCTAAAGGAAGATAAAAATCACTAGCCAAAAATAGCTCATGTGAAGCAATCGTTGGTTCTTTTCCTCCACTCAGATTAAAATAAGCATGATTCGTCGGGTTTAATAACGTTTTTTGATCTGTTACCCCTTCAAAGATAATTTTAAGTTCCTTTGTTTCATAGATCACATAATGAATTGTCATTTTTAAATTACCTGGATATCCTCCGACCCCAGAGGCAAAGAAATGTGTAAAAGAAACGGTCACACTCTCTTTCTTTCGAGAAATAGTTGCTTCCCAATAAACATTATCAAAACCGATATCTCCACCATGAAGATGATTAACTCCTTCATTTTGGTCTAATTGAACGGTTCCCCATTCCCCTTTTTTTATTCGGCCTGCCACACGTCCCACACTTGCCCCTAAAAAACTACGTTCTTTAAGATAATCTTGATTATTAGCATGTGCTAAGATAATATTTTCAAATACACCAGCTTCATTAGGGAGTTCAATTGCACGTAATGTGGCCCCATAATTTAATAATCGAACTTTGAATTTTTCGTTTTGTATTGTATATTCAATTAATTTTTCTCCGGATGTTATTTCCTCATCCTTGGTACTAACTGTTAACACTGACCTTCCCCTCCTAACTAACAAAAAAGCAGAAAATCGAAGGTTACGATTTTCTGCTCGTTTCAATCATCAATTAAAAACCTAATAAGTCTTAGATTCTAACATCCATAAATGACTTAGTGCTCCCTGATGATCTGGCACTTCTTTAACAATGTCTGTTAACATTTGTGTTGCCTTCTCATAATTTTTCAAGCCAATATTTCCTAATGCCATCAAATAACGACAGTACGTTTTATTTTCTTGAGTTAAATCACGTTTAAAGACCACTGTTTCAGGCATCGAAACGGCAAAGTAATCATAACTTACTTCTTCAAAGATATTGATTTCTCCATAACGGATCAGTTGATGGAACCATTTTCGAGCGTCTTTCTGATTTCCTAATTTTTCTTGAGCTAAGCCTCGATAAAGAATTGAATCAGCTGGCTGATCATAATAATATAAAACACTTTCTGGCTCACTCGTACCAAGAGCTGCTTTTTGATAATATTCTTTAGCTCGCTCTACTTTCCCTTGTGCTTCGTAAATTTTAGCAATATAGTAATCTGATAAATTATCTTGAACGTTCGGTAATTTTCCTTCACCTAAGTTTTCAGGATAAACTTGAGATTGTTTCAATAAGTCAATTGCTTTTTCTGGTTCAGTCGTCATTAATTCTCTCGCACATTCGATTAAGTTAAACATGTATTGGCCAGAAACTTTTCCTTCTCCACCTTCCCATGGATGGAACTGTCTTGCCATCATCAAATCGTATGCTTTGGTAAATTCTTTTTGATTATTTAATAAAGAGAGATACGTAACAAATAAATCATCACGATCTTTCGTCGTTTCTAAGTGTTTTTCTAATTCAACTAAACGAGACGAAATAGATTCTTGACTAACTTGTGCCAAAATATCTTTCTCTAATAAAACACGTCCATCAGTTGGATCTAAATCAAAGGCACGGCTAATCATTTCTTTAGCTTTAGCTAAATCATCCTGGCGATTATAGTAAGCCATTGATAAGTTTCTAAAGACTGTTGGGAATTCTGATATCTCTTCTATTGCTTGTTCCCAAAGTTCAATCGCTTCTTCATAACGTTTTTTATCGTAGAAAAGATTTCCTAAATAATACTTAGCATAGCCTGATTCATTTGGTAATAAATCAATCGCAGTATTTAAAATCGGGATTTCCATTAATTTATTCGGGAAACAATAGTCTGTCGAACCCGCTTCACCCAAGCGAACACTATTCTTAGCTCCTTCAACATCTCCTAGATGACGTTTAGCAAAAGCAGCATAATAATGAGTCAGTGGACTACTTTGTGGTGCATGATTTAAAATAATAACTGCTTCTTCATACATTCCCCATGCGATATAATCTAAAGCAAGTTCTAAATAGTTGTTAATTTCGCCGCGCATCACACGTTCCCAGTCATACGTTTCGTCTTGTAAGAACTGCTCAAAGTGAAAACCTAAGTATAGTGGATCAATGTCTAAAACAGATGCAAAATCATTGGTTTTTTCTAAATGACGTTGTGTTGCTAAGCGTAATTGTAAGGCTTTCAAGTGATGGGCATTACGGATTAAACTTTGTTTGACTTGTTTCAAAACTTCATCCCATTTTTTTCGTTGCGCTGAAATCGTAGCTAATTGATAAAATGCAGATGATTGTGTATCTTCATTCCATGTTGCTTTAAAAAAGCTGTCAATCGCTAAATTTGTTTGTCCCAAACGTAACTGCGCTAATCCTTGGTTAAATAAAGGCTCGCCATAATATGGATTTGGTGATTTCCACGTTTGTTTTTTCACAGCACGATTGAAATATTCTAAACTTTCAGCAATCAAACCACGTTTATATAAATGTAAACCATACCCATTATTTAAGCGAATATCTTCTGGGTCACGTTTTAACCCTTCTAAGTAATAGTCAACAGCATTCAAGGTGGCATGACGATATTGTTCAATATGAGTTGCCGCTAAAAATAACTCTTCTGTTGTTTTTAATTTTTCTGGTTCTAGCAAAGCTTCAGCTGGATCTGGTAACTCATTAATTTTTTCTTTAACGCCAACATATTCAACAATAATTTCATTATCAGTATTAACCAAAGTAATTTTTAAATCTGAGTTCATCTCAGATTGAGGACTTGTTAATTTACCTTCATAATAAGTCGCTGGATCTAAATCAATTTTTTCTTCTAAAATAATGTCATCCAAGTGAGTGATGATTAATCTTAAGTTGGCTTGTTTACTCGTTGTATAGCAAGCATAAACTAACTCTTCACCCTCAATTTCTAAATTAACTGCGCCATCAATTGTCGCATTTTTAACACGGCCAACGCCTTTATACGGCATGAAGTATTGTTGGAATTCCTTTTCTTCAAAAGGTCTTAACCAAGTGAAGTCTGGTTGATTATCTGTAAAGACTCCCGTCATTAACTCGACATAAGGGCCATCTGAATCCGTTAAATTACGATCCCAAGCCAAACCAAAGTCGCTATTTCCCCAAACCCATTGCTTTTTCCCTGGTGAAACATGGTGGTTGGCCACATGAAGTAAACCAGCTTTTTTCTCTTCATCATAATTTCCAATAAAATCATAATCAGAGTGATGAGCCATATACGATGTTGGAACTTTTATATTTTTATAACGTGAAATATCAATTCCATCCGAATAATCATATTTGTAATACGTTCCTGTTGCAATTGGAAAATCTGAAACTGCACGTTTTCCATGGTCCATTACCGCATGAACATCTGGCGGAAAAATTGATGCTGTGTGATCATTTGCAGGTACTGCCGGGTTCGCCCACCATAAGAAAGTTTGCGGAGTATCGGTTAAGTTGTTAACTTTTCCAGTAATTTCAATATACGCTTTATCTGGATAAAGTGTAAAGCCTGCCATCCCTTTTGTTCCATACATTTTATCAATTTCACTTACCCAAACTGTTTTACTACCATCTTCATTTTCAACAATCTTATATTCTGTTGGCATATAAGTCGACGGACGGTGGTGTTGTGGCCAGTTAAATTCAATTCCTCCTGAAATCCAAGGACCAATCAAACCGACTAGAGCTGGTTTAATTACATGATTATAATAAACAAAATCATAATCATTAGTTTTATCGTATGCTCGTTGGATACGTCCACCTAATGTTGGTAAAATAACAACTTTCAAATAATCGTTTTCTAAGGTTACAGAAGGATAGTCCACATCCACTTTTTCATCTAAAATCTTCTCTGTCATAGCATGTGGATAAATTTTACCACTGCTTCCTTGATAAACTCTTTTTTCAAAGAACAATGGATTCTTATCTGGTTTAGCAGTCAAATAAGTTGGCATCGTTATCTTTTTTTCAATTGTCGTAACATGACCTGTCATTTTCTCATCTCCCTAATGTTTTGTTACTCTTATCTTAAGACGAAAGCGGGTACATAAACATAGGATATCTTCACTTTTAATGGATTATTTTGCACTATCATGCTAAAATAACCCTAAAAGGAGGGAAAAAATGCTCTCAATTAAAAAGAAAGATGGCTTTAAAGATGAACGCCATATTATTGTTTCAGATACTTACTCCGAACAACTTAACCAACTGCCCTTAACACAGGGAACAACCATTAAAGAGATGGGCTACTATCCAAAAGCGAAGTATCACTACCGTGAACGATATCATGACTTAACAGATTTTATTTTAATTTTTTGTTTAGATGGTGAAGGAGTTGTATCCTTAAATGGCTCAGGCACTTATCAATTAAAACGTGGCGATATTTTTTGTATCCCCAAAAACATGGGACATTATTATTATAGTTCTGAAACAAACCCTTGGTCGATTCTTTGGGTGCATTTTGATACTAAAGTACCCGAAACTTTTCAGCTTGAGCGACGTTTACTTACTCAAATTTCCTCTCCAGAAAAAAACCATTGGATTCAAGATGATTTTATTAAACTTTTTGACATCTCAGAAAAAAGCAATGACTTTGAAACAGCTCTCTGTGCAGTACAACTCTTAAACACTTTACTCGTTGAAATTATCTTTTTAAAAGATGAACTTCAACAAGATAAACAAAATCTTTACCTCGCTAAAAGCATTAAATTTCTCAATAAAAATCTGAGTAAAACGTTAACCTTACAAGAGATGGCGAATCATTTAAACATCTCGCAAAGTTATTTAAGTTCCATTTATAAAAAATATTTGCATAAATCCCCGATTGAATACTTTAATGAAATAAAAATCGAACAAGCTTGTAAATATCTTAAAATGAGTGATCTTAAAATTTACGAAATTGGTAATCAACTTGGTTTTACCGATCCTTACTACTTTTCACGAGCTTTCAAAAAAAATATGCACCTTTCACCTAAGGAATACCGTCAAAAATATCGCTCCAGTTTATAAAAAAGAGCGTAAGAGAATGAATGTCTTCATTTCCTCACGCTCTTATCTATTAAAGTACTTCAAATACTTTGATATCTAAGGCTGCTAAAGGAGTGGCAATCACTTGATTCTGGAACTGAATTTCTTTTTCACCGGTCAGATGATATTCCTTTAATTTCGCTGTTGTTTCATCTAACTTACAAGTAATTTGATTATAGTTTTCTGAAGAAAAGTTAGCGATGATATAGTAACTCCTACCCGCTTTAACATAATGGAACATATTAACGTATGGCATATCTATCGTTGAGACCACCAAACGTTGTGCTGTTTCTTGCTCCAATAGTACTTCTCTAATCATTTCTTCTTTGAAGCTGATGTATTGACTGTTCCAGCCATCTTTTTCATCCCAAGCTAAAGGTAAAATAAAACTATTTTTAGATCCGGCACAAACAATCCCTTCCTCTTTATCGTACTCATTAAAAGCTCGCGAAATGACTGTTAAATCTTGCTCGTCATAAGTAATATCTGCAAAGTCTCCTGTTTTTTGCATCAAGGTCATTCGAGCTTCTTCTACACCACAGTAGCTTCTTCCATTAGTGACTTGTTCATACGATTGTTTGCCTGAACGGACTTCTTTCCATTCAAGTCCTTGGATTCCAACAAGATGCCCTAACTCTTTTTCAACTAAAATACTTGCAGATTCTCCATCCATTAATATAAAATTCTCTTGATAGAGATGAATCACTTCCTCATCAGATAGAGTACGCAAATACTGACCTGAAACGGCTACAAATTGATTTTTTATCGAAAAATCAAACTGTGCTGGGATAACACTGAAACCAAATGAACTTAATAACTCTAGCCATGAATCATCATGAGCTATCAATTCTTCTCGTTTTAATCCCTCTTTGGTTTCAACCACATAAGAGGCTTTAGGTGCATATAAAACGTGAATCCCTTTTTGTTCTGAAACTTTCAAATCAAGAGCATTAACTTGGCTTAAATAAGGTTTTACCTCCGCCAACATCTCTTGCAAATGATATTCATGAACAACCCCTGTCCCCATCATATCGAACAAGTTCATCGTTGTTCCTTTTGGATGTAGCATTAACGAAGTCATCAATTGAAATTTAGAAAAATGATTTGATTTCGCATAGCGTGAGTACATGTAATTTTCTAACTCAGGAAACAGCTCTGCTTCATCTTTTAATAAATCAGCTGTCACTCGACTGATACTATTAAAACCTTTGCTATATTCTTTCGGTGTTACCTCATTGTAAGATGGCAAATGAGGACGAGCGACGAATGGTTGATTGCCTGAGAGAGCTTTAAAAATTCGGTCCCAATCCCGACCTTCTGTTGTGTGTTGATCTGGTTGAGATGTCATTAATGATAGTTTTGTTTTTGGTGAAACGCCATGAACCGCCTGCTCAATCTTACTCACTAAATCAATCATGGTTTGTTTGGCAATCTCTAAATAGGCTAGACGCTCAATTGTTGGTTTTCCTGGTTTTAAAATCGCACGAACTAGTTCTTCACGAGTAATACTGTCATTACCTAAGCGTTGACGATATTCAGCCATATGTTTTTCACAGAAACATCCCCATTGAACTGGTTTATGATTAAAATGACGTAAATCATCTTCTAACCAAAGATAATCAGGTTCAACTTCAGCATACATTGCATAAGTCTTTGCTAAGTAAGCTTGAAAATTCGGATCAAAAGGACAAGCCACTGCTGTTGCTTTTAAGCCCGTTGCATCGACCATCGTTTCAAAACCGAGTGTTCCATTTAAAACACGACCGCGATCCCCATGCATTAAAGTAATCCCTGGATTCATTGAAAAAGTGATATCTCTTGCTGCTAAAAATTCTTTTAATTCAGCAGATAATTCTAACCATTCTCGTGTTTCATCAAAAGTAAGATGGCCACGACCAATTTCCTCATGATTGATAAAAAAGTTAATATCATCAATCTTAGCCCGTTCACAAAAGTAAGCCAAATCAGCTAAACGTTTGGTATTATCTCGACCTAAGGCTAGCGCATATCGCAGCGAATACATATAACTCATTATTAAAAACTCCTTTAACTTTCTTCTATTTTGGTAATAATTGGCAACTCCGTAAAATGTAATTCTTCTTGAGAAATTCCTTCTGTTTCAAAAATAATAATTTCATTCGTACCTTCTTTTAATAGAGGTGCTGGTACATATAAAGAATGGATTGGCCCCACTTCCCAGTAACGACCTAGATTAAAACCATTAATAAACATAACACCTTTACCAAAGCCCCGACAATCAATAAACGTATCTGCTTTTTCAAGAACTTCAAGTTCAAATTTATGGAAACCGGGTCCTGCCGTATATTCTTTTGAAAAGTCGACAGCTGAAATATCTTCCAAGTCCAAATTAAAATGCTCCCAATCTGAATGGAAATGCAAATCAAGCATCACCCCATTACGAATCCCTTTGCTTTGAGTCGGTGCGATTAATTTAGAACCATAGTTCACACGTCCCATATTTTCAACTAAAATATCCAATTGGTTGTCTTGAGGTTTTTCTAAATCCAACGTAAACTCTGTACCAATTTCTTTTTTAAATTGTGTTATTTTTTCTTCTTCATTTAAATAAATCTTCACCCGATCACTCGCTTCAATCACACGTACTTTATCAACTTGACGAGCTTTGCCGATATTCGCACGATAGAGAATGTAACCATACCCTTGATTTAGTTTTTCCATTGGTAAAGGCCACTTATTATAAATAGGCTTAGATAATGACTCTAAAGTATTAAATAAAGAAACTGACGCCACATGTTTAGCTGTATCGTACGCTTTTTTAGGGTGATTCTTAACAGTGATCTCATTTGATCCTGTAAAAACTTCTTTAAGTAAACTATATTTTTCAGTCACATCTCCCCACTCAGTCAAAGGAGCATCATAATCATAAGAGGTTACTTGATGTAAATCTAACGTCCCGCGAGCTGAACATCCATTCATAAAACCAAAATTCGTTCCTCCTTGGAACATATAAAGATTTAAACTTCCTAAATCATACATTTCTTTCACAGCATCACGTAATTCTAATGGATTTCGTTTAATCACTGGTTCGTTCCAACGATTAAACCAGCCATCCCAAAACTCCATGCACATCTTTGGAGCAACAATTCCTTTATCCTCCATAAATTGAGTCAAGTTAGCGATATTTTCTTTTGCTCGTGAGCCAAAATTACCTGTTGGGAAAACATCTTTCCCTGGTAAATATCCTGCTTCTAGTGCCTCTTCCCAAGCACCATCTGAAGTAAAAATAGGAACTTCAACCCCTAATTTTCTCATCAAGTCATAGTGGGCTTCCAAATATTCTTTGTCATTACCGTATGACCCATATTCATTTTCTAACTGGAATAATATAATGGGTCCCTTTTTCGTCCATTGTAAAGGAGTCAGTAATGGTAAAAGTTGCTCGAAATAACGCTCGACATAAGCCATAAATTTAGGATCACTTGAACGAATACGACAGTCTTTGGTTAACAACCAATAAGGTAACCCACCAAACTCCCATTCTGAACAAATATAAGGAGATGGACGCACAATCACATATAAACCAAGTTCTTCGGCCAACTTTACAAATTTCACTAAATTATGTTGATATGACGTAAAATCAAACACGTCTTCCTCTTTCTCATGGAAATTCCAAGGAACATAGGTTTCAACGGCATTACAACCCATTTCTTTCAATTTTTCTAATGAATCGTACCAATAATCTTCAACAATTCTAAAATAATGAACTGCTCCTGAAACTAATTTTACTGGTTGACCATTGATCATAAAATCCTCTGTTATTTTTATCGTATTCATAATTACCCTCTCCTAAACAATATGTTAATATATTAAGTTAAACTTAATATACCATAGAAAATAATCGACTACAAACATTTTTGTAGGTGACACTTCATATACTAAGTGGTACTATATAAGTAAATAAGACTAAAAAGGAGTTTAAGTATGGCAATCCCTAAATATCAACAAGTCAAAAACGCGCTACTTCAAAAAATTGTGAGCGGTGAATTTGAACCTGGTGATAAATTTTATAGCGAATCTGAATTAATTGAACTCTTCCAAGTTAGCTCAATTACCGTCATTCGTGCTTTAAAAGAATTAGTGAGTGAAGGATACTTATATAGTGTTCAAGGGAAAGGTCGTTTTGTTTCGAGAGGAAAATTAGGTCAACCTGTTCGATTTACTGATGTGGATAAATTCCCCAATGAAGATGCCGATGTCACTACCCATGTCATCAGCATCACTGAAATTAACGATGATACCATTCGTAAAAAACTTAAAATTGATACCAATAAAAAAATCTACTGTTTTGAAAGACTACGAAAAAGTAACGGTATTCCTTTCTTTTTACAATACACTTACCTTTCTTCTGATTACGTCAAAGAAGAAGATCTTAAAGATCCCTCTAACTTTATTTCGATTTACGATAAGATGAGGCGTGATTATAATTTTCATTTGACTACTTCACCTTCAGTTGAATACTATGCAATTCAATTTCCAACACCTAAAAGAACGGCTCAACTTTTACAAATTAGTGAAGATTGTCCGACAAGCTTTGCTAAAAGAACGACTTTTCTTAATGACATTCAAGTCGTTGAATACATTGAAAGTTTTAAACGTTGGGACTATTATGAAACTAAAATTGAAACCATTTAAATTTTTATAGATTAAAGGTTGGCTTATCTTGTCATTCGATAAGCCAACCTTTATTTTTTTATCCTAATTTTTCTTTGATGTACGCTGCTAAGTCCACGCTGTTTTCTTTTGCTTTTTCTAAGTCAAAAGCTTCCCCCAACATTTCACTATTCAAATAAGCGATAATCATCGGCATACTCATTCCTGCATATGCTTCAATCGGTTCCCCAGACATGATTTTATTCGTTAGAACATTAGCCGGCGTTCCCCCTAAAAGGTCCGCAAAAACCACATAGTCACCGTCGGTTCCTGATACAACCGCATCAAATTTCGCTGCAAAATCACTGCCTTCTTCATCTGGCAATAACGAAACTGTTTTCAATTGTTCTTGTGGTCCTAAAATCATTTCCACACTTTCTTTCAAGCCTTCACAAAATGAGCCATGACTGACTAAAATCATTGTTTTCATGTCTTTTCCCTACCTTTGTGTTTTAAATTTATTTGCTAATCACACCTAATGCTGATAATGCTACTGATACAATTAAAACGATAAAGATCACTTTTGTTGAAGTCATTCTCTTACGTCCTAATAAACTATAAACCATTCCGACAATCGCTAGTGGAACCAAACGAGGTAAGATCATATCTAAACTGTTTTGGATATCAATCGATAATTCTCCGATTTTTGGAGCCCATGAGATATGAACATTGATCATTGTTGCGATTAAAGCGCCAACCATGAAAACCCCTAAAACAGTAGCTGCATCTGTGATTGCAGTCAACTTACTTTGCATCGTTGTTACTAGTGAAACCCCTTCTTTATAAGCAAATTCTAATTGACGCCATCTGAAGTACATTACTAAAACGTTCGCTAGCACCCAAATTAACATCCCGACGGGATTACCGTTCACTGCCATGTTGGCTGCGACTGCTCCAAAAATTGTTGGCCATAATGCGCCAAAGATTGAGTCCCCAATAGCTGCGAAAGGTCCCATTAAACCTGTTTTTAAACCGGCAACGGTTTCTTTCGCGTCCACTCCTTCTTCTTCTTCAATTGCTAAGTCAATCCCTGTCACCAAAGTATTCAAGAAGTTACTTGTGTTGAAGAATTGCGTATGTGTTTTCATCATTGCTTTTAACTCAGGCGTATCATCGCCATAAATTTTACGTAATTGTGGCAAAATTGTATAAAGATAACCTGATCCTTGCATTCTTTCATAGTTCCAACCCAACTGAAAACCCATTAAACTTCTACGGTTAATTTGGTTAAAATCTTTTTTAGTTAACTTATATTTAGAGTTCGTCATCTTCGATTTCCCCTTCCATTGAATCAGAGATAGTCAATCCATTTGATGTTGCGACCGGTGTTTCAATTGCACGTTTGTACTGGAGATAGGCTAAAGCAAAACCAATCAATGCGATACCTAACATTGGTAAACCATTTAAGATTTGTGTGAAATCTTTTGATAATGTACCCACTACCCCACCAACAGCTTGAATGTTTCCAAAGACAGTTGTTAAGAGAGCCGTAATTACAAAGCCTAAGATTAAGTAAGCAATGTGTTTTTTAACTGGTAAGTAACGAAGTAAAATCGCAAAACCGACAGCTGGTAAGATAGCTCCTGCAGTTGATAGACCATCACCTAACCATTTCAAATCTGTATTTAAATAATGTACAACTGTATTGACAGCTTCGCCACCAAATGCGATGGCTAAGAAAACAGGAAGGGCACGAGATAAACTCCAAGATAGTGCACCCATTAAATAATTGCGTTCAATTTTTTTGTAATCCATATTTTCAACTTGTTTATCAATTTGGTGAGCGAAATAAGTATTCGCAAAACGACCTAAAATATCCATTTGGATCATTAAACTTGCGACAGGTACTGCAATCGCTGCGATAGCTTGTTCTGGGTTCATCCCTAAACCAACCGAGAAGACCGTTGCTAAAATCGTTCCTGAGTTGGCATCAATTCTTGACGCTCCCCCAAATGCCCCAACACCAAGGATGGTTAACTGCATACTTCCTCCGATGATTAGACCGGCGGTCATATCCCCCATGACAATTCCGGTAAACAAACCAGCAAAAACAGGCGAGCCTGCACCAGAGTAAATCGTCAATTCATCTAAAATTTGATACCCTGCGTATAATGTGATTAATAAAATTTGCCACCATACTATTTCCATTTGTTACACTCCCTTAGATTATTTTATTTTTTTAATAATTCCATAAAACTACTTTCATTGTCTGATGGAACCATTTGATGAATTAATTTAACACCTTTGGCATGAAGCAATTCAAAATCTTGAACGTCTTGATCTAAAACATTGACTGATTTAGTAATTGTTTTTGAACCATCCACACGTGACATGTTTCCGACATTAACCACCTCTAACGGCATACCAAGTTCGACTAATTTAACCAAATAGCTTGGTCTTTTCACAACAATGAGCACTTTTTGCGAATCATAGCGTCCTGCTAAAAGATTAGTTGCGGCTTTTTCAGGTGTTAACACACTAAGTTTAATACCGGATGGTGTTGCTAGTTTTAAACTGTTTTTTTCGATATCACTAGTCACGACATCACTGTCAACAACCATGACTCTTGTAATTCCTAATTTAGGAACCCATAAATTTGCGACTTGACCGTGGATTAAACGACCATCAATTCTTACTCCTGTAATCATTAATAATTCCTCCTTATGAAATAGTTAATGCCAGATGTTATGTCAAGATAACATCTTAATATATTAAGTTCCTTAATAATATCATAAGTCTAAAACGTTTACAATTATTTTTTAGATAAACTTAATATTATAAGTCACTTTTTATTATGATATAATTAACTCACCTATTGAAAGGAGAGACTCATGAATTATATCTTCCATTCGAACCGTCTTTACAGTTCTATTTCATTATCAGATTTCCAATATACTTATGCTGATTTAGGTTGGACTTACGAAAAGCATCGTCACCCCTACTATGAACTTTTATTTTGTTCTTCTGGAGAAATACTTCAAAAAGTCGGGTCTCATACTTATCATCTTTTTCCTGGTGATACCTTAATTATTCAAGGCGGTTTCTTTCACGAAACTGAGATTATTGCGGATAGTGAATTTCTAGGTTTTCATTTCGATATTGAGAACCATGAAGTCAATCGAGCCATTCATAGTTCGCATAATATCCTTATCCGAGAAAAAGACTATCCTAATATTTCAAAGATCATTGTTAGCATCATTCAACAATTTCAACTCAATCGAAAACATCTTGAACTTGATAATGAATTCGATGTGTCTATTTTTGAATTAGAGCTGAATGCTTATATCACTTTATTATTAGCAAATGTGGCTAAATTTAACCAAGAACAAGAACAAAATCAAAACCAACGATTAAATCAAAATGAAATTTATTTAGCGTCAGAAATTGTAGAAATTATTAATACAACCACTAAAAGTGATTTAAAAGTACAGACGATTGCTGACAGACTTCATTTACATCGAACATATATTACTAATGTATTTACCAAAGTTTACGGAATGTCGCCCAGAGATTATATTTTAAGTGTTCGTTTAGAGAAGGCTAAGGAGTTATTATTAACCACTGATTTAACAATGGATGATATTTCTGAACGTTTAGATTTTTCATCTGCTAGTCACTTCTCAACCTTTTTTAAAAAACAAACACAGATAACACCCAGTGCTTTTCGAAAACGAAATTTTTCCTTTTGATTTGATTATCTTAGGTCTTGATGTCCCTCTGCCATTAGAGTCGTTAATTCGTACTCCGTGGGTAAATTCTCCCAATCGCCTTGCGTTTGAACTGCAATTTTTCCCATTTCATGCCCTATTTGTAGAGCTTTTTTTATTAAGACGCCTTCTGTCGAAAAGTCATGATTAAGAATTGAATATAGCATCCCTGCAACAAAAGCATCACCTGCTCCTACAGTATCTAAAATATGAGCAGCTGGCGCGCCCTGGTAAGTAATCACTTCAGAATCGGTGTAGGCAGTTGCCCCTAGCCCTTCTTTAAGCGTTAAACAAGTTAATTCATATTCCTTAACCACTTCTTTTGGACTTTTATCACCATGAAGTTTTATAAACTCTACCTCACTTGGAAAATACCAATCGCAATATGGTAAAAGTTGTTCAATCCAAAATTTAGCTTGGTCTAAGGTCCACAGCTTCATTCTTAAATTAGGATCAAAACTTAAAATAATCTGTCTTTTCTTTAATTCTTTAGCCAATTCAATGATAAATTTAGCGTTTTCAGCACTGATTGCCAAAGTAATTCCAGTCAAATGAACGAGATCTACCCCCTCTAACCAAGAGAATTCTTGGAAATGCTGTGAAAGCTGAGTGGCCGCTGAGTGGCTCCGATAATATAAAACATTGGTTTCTCCATAACCTTTAAAATGTTTAAAGAAAACGCCTGTTGAATGTGAAGTCAGTTTTTTGACTAAGTGCGTTTTGACTTGTTCAGAACGTAAAGTCGCAAGAATCCGTTCGCCAAACTCATCTTGACCAACACAACTCAACCATGACGTTTCAACACCTAAACGAGACAAACCGATTGCCACATTACTCTCTGCCCCTGCGATACTAGCTGATAATGTTTGACTCATTTTTAATGACAAATGATCATTCGGTTGAAAAGAAGCGAGTGTTTCGCCAATTGTTAAAACCTTCATATTTTTTCAGTCCTAGCTAAGGTGACAAATTCTTTAATGATTGTATCCAATTCAGTAATTTTCTTTTCTTTTAATAAATTAATATTAACAATATCGCTACCAATACCAAAACCGGTAGCTCCTAGCTCACGGTATTCGGCAATATTTTTTAGGGAAACGCCACCTGTGGGTAGGAAGGGAATAGTATCTAATGGGCCTATTACTGCTCGGTAATACTCTGTTCCTAAAACACCTATTGGGAATATTTTTACGATATCGGCTCCTGCCTCATACGCTATCTCAATTTCACTTGGAGTAAGTGCTCCAATAATCGTACCTAATTGATGGTTTTGAGCATAGGCAATCACCTCTAGATTAACATTGGGCGTCACAATAAAAGAAACGCCTAACTCAGCGACTAATTTTACTCGTTCAAGACTAGTCACAGTCCCCGCTCCAATCATAAAATGAGGATACTTTTCTTTGATAAACTGAATGGTTTCAATGAAACTTTGACTATTTGCAGTAACTTCTAAAATATTAATTTCATTTTTCTCAAAGAGAGCCAGCAAATCAGGTAAAACATCTAAAGGAACATTTCTTAAAATAGGTAAGATTTTTTCCTCTTTGATCCATGTTACAACGTCTTTTTTCATTTTAATCCTCTTTCTTATTCAGATACTGGTTTTCTTGATTCCCAGCCTTTTTTAAAAAGTGGTAAGTAACGATTACTTTGGTAAGGATGTTCTGCGATGATTTCTTTATTTAATTCTGTTCCCCAACCAGGAGCATCACTCACTTCAATATGACCATCAACAATCTTAAGCTGATTCGTTAAAACATTTTGCGTCCAATCTTCTTGGTTAAAATCTTCAAAGATTTCATGAACAAAGAAACTAGGCGATGCTGTATTTAAATGAGCGGCTGCGATTGAACACAATGGTCCCTGCGCACTATGAGGTGCTGTGACTGCATTAAAAGCTTGTGCCATTGCACACACTTGCTTCGCTGCAGTTAAACCTAGATATTGTGGTTCTAATTGAATGATATGAACACTATCTTGCATTAATAATTCTGCAAATTGATCTTTCGTATGGAAGTCTTCTCCACAAGCGATTGGAACTGGACTATAACGAGCGACTTCTGATACGTTTGAAATACGTTGTGGCATTACTGGAGCTTCAAACCATGTTGGTTGGTAAGGCGCTAAACGATTAGCAATTAACTTCGCGGTATGTGTGCTTAGACGATTATGCCCTTCAATCATAATATCAATATCAGGACCGACCGCTTCACGAACGACACGAACGTTGTCCATCGCAATATTAATTTCTTCCATAGTCATTGACTTCCAAGCCGCACCAAATGGATCAAATTTTAAGGCGGTATATCCTTTTGCCACTGTTTCACGAGCTTGTTTGGCTAATTCTTCAGACGTTGTGCCACTGCGATACCAACCGTTCGCATAAACACGTAGTTTTTGATTGAACCGTCCGCCTAAAAGATTATAAACTGGCTGCTCTAAATATTTCCCCATAATGTCCATACAAGCATACTCAATTCCTGAAATCGCTGAACCATGAATCTGACCACCATCCGAATAGTTGTCTCTAAAAAGACGCAAAACATTTTTTTCAACATCAAACGGATCTTTTCCAATGACAAATTTTTTAATTTCGTGAATGGCTGCTTCAACTGTTTTTGCAAAACCATTAAGCGTTGCTTCTCCAACACCAGTCACACCAATATCCGTTTCAACTTCAACAAAAACCCAGTTTTTCCATTCGTTACCTGCTATATACGTTTTAACATCTGTTATTTTCATCTTTATCTCCCCAATTCATCTTTAAATTCAAGTAAAAATTCACTAATCATTTCTTGCTCCACCTTATCCAGCTGATATGCTGGTGTTCGACAATAAGCTGACTGGATAATCCCACGTCGGTAAAGAATTTCTTTTTCAACACTAATGATGAGCTCAACATGTTGCATCCAATAAGCCGTATAAGGTAATAAACGTTGAAACAATTTATTAAAAGCGACCGGATTATTCTCCTCTAAAAACGACCATAATTTCAAGTAAATTTCTGGGAACGAACAGCCCGGTTGTACACCTGCTCCCCCACGATGAATGAAATCTGGCATTTGTGTTCCAGCATAGCCAACTAAACCTGATATCGTCGAATCAATTTGTAGTAATGCCGTTAAATATTTTCCCGGTGGTTGTGTTTCGACTTTAATGATTTTAATATTTGGGTATTTTTTAGTCAGTCCAGCTAAAGGTTCAGGTGACATTTTCACCCCTGTTTGGCTCGGTGCATACTGAATAATGATAGGTAATTCAACCGCATCAGCTATTTTTCCAATATGTGAAACAATTGCCGTTTCACTAGGTCCTAAAAAATAAGGTGGAAAAATCATCAGCCAATCGGCCCCCTTCTCCTCCAACTCTTGTGCTCTCTTAACAGCAACCTCAGCACTATGATCCGTCACTGAAACCACTTTTTTTATTTTTTCACCCTTTTTATTTAATTGTTTAGTTAAGAATAAATCCACTACCTTTTCTCGTTCATCCCCTGAAAACTTATAAAATTCAGTCGCTATTCCAAATAAACATAACGTTTCAACTTCTAATGATGAATAATAAGTCAGTAACGCTTTAAAACTTGCATAGTCGACAGCGCCAGTCTCATCAAATGTCGCTGCTAAAATTGGTGCTATTCCCTTTATCATTTCTTCGCCTCCAATAATTTTGATTTAAATAATGATATTGATAAACCACCATCAATCACAATATCCGAACCTGTAATACACTCTGAATAAGGACTCGCTAAAAAAACTGCTAAATGGCCGACATCTTCTGGTTTACAGATTTTATTAATCGCATGTAAATCTTGAATTTCCTGTTTTACTTCTTTTGGCGTTCCAACACGATGATTAACCCACTCTTGATGATGAGGAGTGTCTGTAAAACCTGGACAAATGGTATTTACTCGAATATTATCTTTACCTAAACTCAATGCCATACTACGTGTCATGGCACTAACACCACCTTTGGCTGCATTATAAACTTCAGCATGATGTAACGTTGAAAAAATATGATTGGTTGCGATATTAATAATCGACCCTGATTGTTGTTGTTTCATCCAATGACTCACATATTTCGTACATTGAAAAACACCTTTTAAATCAATATCCATCACCCGGTACCAATCTTCTTCTGTCACATCTTCCATTGGTTTAAATTCTGTAATGCCTGCATTGTTAATCAAGCAATCTATTCTTTCATATTTGTCGATTACTTCGTTTACCATTGCTTTTATGTTCTCTTCATTTGAAACATCTAACTGAACAAAATAAGCGTTTCCATTTCGGGAAGTAATTTCTTCGACTACTGCTTGCCCTTCTTCTGCTATCAAAGTTGCTACAATCACTATTCCATCAGCTTTGGCTATCTCTTTAGCGATACCAGCACCTATCCCCTTACCTGCCCCTGTAACAATACAGACTTTTTCTTTCAACACTCGATGCTCACCACCTGTTTATTTTGATAGATTAAGTATACCCTCTCTTATAATTAATCCAATATAACTTTGAAGAGTCTATTTACACTTTTGTAGAGTAAACAAAAAAACATCTAACAATCTAAAACTTAGCGATTGTTAGATGCATTTAATTTTTGTTGTTCGATTTCATTTCGTATAGCTAACATTTCTTCTTCCATTGTCGCTATTGTCAAAGCACTACTTATTAAGCGTTTTGCCAACTCTGGTTCTGTCGTTGTCATTTTATAGCGTAACCCATGTTCCAAACTCGCCCAAAAATCCATCGCAATCGTCCGAAACTGAATTTCGACCTTTAACTTTCTCGTTTCTTTAAAGAAAAAAACTGGAATTTCAAGAATCGCATGTAAACTTCGATAACCACTTTCTTTAGGCTCTTTGATATAATCTTCGACTTCTAAAATGGTAATGTCAGATTGTTGACTTAACGAATTTAAAATAAGGTAAATATCATCAATATAAGAACAAATAATTCGAATACCAGCAATATCTAAAAGTTCTTTTTCAACAATTTCAGGTGAATACATCAAATTTTTTCGTTCAAGCTTTTTTAAAATACTCTCAAATGATTTCACTCGCGACTGAACTTGATGAAGCATATTGGCTCGACCAATCGTTTCATGATAGCTTAATTCACGATCAATAATTTTTAATTTAGTTTCAATCTCATCTATCGCTGACTGATAATAAATACTCATGTTAACATAACTCTCTAAAATTTTTAAATACATATTGGTATTCTTTTTATTTTCATCAATCATTTTAAGTAATTTTTGTGGGGCAAATTCCATATTTTTTCGTTCCACCTAACTTTATTAATTATTTCCATTTTAACTACAAAATATGAATTTTTAGCTAAAAAGAATATAACAAAAAAAGAATTGGTCATAATTATGTCCAACTCTTCTGTTCTTTATCTGGACACATTTTTTTGATGGTAAAACATGTCATAACCTTTTTTCTTTTCTAATTCTCTACGTCTTGATTTTTTTATCAAGCGAGTTCGAATTGAGTTGGATAGAATTGCAAAGATTGAGCCAATAACAATAAAGATTAAACCAAGAACAAGTAACCAAGAAAAGGTTCCTGTGACATACGTTGTTACCAAATCAAATAAATTTTTATCAGTCAATGATAACCGATGAACTGGATTAAAATATTTCAATACAATCGCTGATAGAAAATACAATAACCCTGTACTTAAATTTGCATATGCAACAAAACGTAACATGATATGCAACCGACGTTTTGAAGCAAAATATTGTAACCCCATAAGTAACGTTAAAACCAATAACAATCCAATGATTAATTTGACTATTTGATTTTTAAATTGAGCAACTCGTAAACCAATCGTCGGAACTAACGGCAAACGTAATGCTTGATCATAACTTTCCGATGTTTTTTCTAGAAAAAAAGAAATCGCCTGTTCGTTCTCTTGGGTGATCTTCTTGTTTGTTTTTTTCGCATAACTTTGAACCGCTTGATTGACTTCATTTTCGATTTCTTTACGATTGACTTCATAGGCTTTTCCTTTAAAAGAAGCGTTAATGAAACCATCAAAATCTTTTTTTACTTGATCTTTTGAGATTACTTGCTCCAAACCATCTTTTGAAATTCCACTTGCCATCCCTATATCTTGAAACGATTGATTTATATTTTGAGCTGTTTCTTCATAGTAATTTATTTCTTCAGCTGTCTTAATCAGATACTCACTTGACACATACGTTTGTCGTGTCAGAATTAAAGCGGATAATAAAAATAAAACCATAATCATCATGATGGTGATTAATCCTTGATAAAGTGAAACTAGTTTTTTTTGCACGACTTTTCCTCCTACTGAGCATCATCAAGCATCTTACCAGATACTAAATCAGCATAGACAAATAAACGGTCATCCGTTAGACCAATCATATCAATTGGATAGCAAGTATAAAGAATGAGTTTATTTGTTTCAATCGTTTTATCATACAGCGATTTAATGGCCTCTGAATCATCAAATCTTAATACTTTTTTATCTGAAACTCGATATTGATACGTTTCATAGTTTGTTTTAACTGTAATTGTATCACCTGAAATAACATTATCTAAAGCAGCCAATTCATTTGTATTATGACCGCCAATTAAAGTTGCTCCCTTTTCTCCAGGGAAAACACTCCCATTAAAATGCCCAACACCTATTCTTAAATCCTCTGGCGAGTCACCATAAATCAATTTTGCTTGTACATTAAACTTATCAACAATTACACGTCCATATTCAGTACCTAAAGTTGGATACTCGATTTTGCTCGATGGAAGTTGCTTATTATTATTGACGGGTTTAATTTTCTTAATCTCTTCATTTGGCTTAAAAATAGATTTATTTTCTTTTTTCATTATCTCAGTCGGGTTGTTAACCGTTACTGCTCCCAAAACAACTTTTGTTGTTTTCATAAAAGGAGATAACAATAGGGCTAACAAAAGGACACTAAAAAAAGAAAAAATTATGGGCATATAGAGATACGCCAATAATTTATTCTTACGCATTGATGGTACTCCATTTGTTACTTGATGCAATCGCTAATCCAAAAGTTGCAATTGCTAATGAACCTAAAACAGCAAAGGGCATCACATAATTACCACCTGTTGTTTTAACAACTGGATTTTTAGCATTCGTTGGTACAAAAACTTTACGACCAGCGTCTCCACTTGCTGCTCCACCTTTTGAACCTTTTTCAGTTTCGCCATTAGTATAGTAATTATTAGTCACAACTGAACCATTTTGATCCACTTTAACATCTAATGCTTTAGCCGAAGCGGCTACATAATACCCTACTTGCTTTTGAACATCTCTAGGTAATTGTTTTAATAAATCAGTTAAGCTTGATGCTGTCATTCCTGCTGAATTGTCAATAACTAATTGACGAGCAGAGTTTATATTGCCAACAATTTGATTAACTGTTGATGCTTCATAATCATATGTTTTTAAATCGTTTTCTGCTTGTTGAATATCAGTTGACGAAAAGTAAAATGTTTGACCATTTGCTGTAACCCCTTGATTTAACGCATCTAAAATACGTTGTTCGTCAGCAGTGATTGCTCCTTCAGCATGTGTAATCACTGGAAAAAGCATGATTAAACCTACCATTAATAGAAAACTTAAAAATCGTTTCATACTAAAAACTCCTCCTTTATATATACATACTTTATTATAACATGTTTCTTTATTCTTTAAAAGATAAATAATTAACACCTTTTTACAATTCATTTATTTTCTTAGTGTTATAACGATAAAATCAACAGTTAAAAACAGGGTTGCTTTTTTCAGAACTTTCAGTATAATGAAAGCGTTATCACTTTTTAGGAGGAATTTAATTGTTAGAACAATCACTTGTTATCATCAAACCTGATGGTGTCAAAAAACAAATCATTGGTGAAATTATTCAAAGTTTTGAACAAAGAGGATTTGCGATCAAAGAAATGAAAATGGAGTTATTAGAAAAGAACATTGTTAAAGAACATTATGCTCATTTAGAGGGAAAATCATTCTTCCAAGATGTCATTGATTACATGACATCAGGTCCTGTTGTTTGTTTGATTTTAGAAGGCCCTTCTGGAATTGCTGCTATCCGTCAAATGGTGGGAGCGACTAATCCTTTAGAAGCTCTACCTGGAACTATTCGAGCTAAATATGCTTTTGAATCAGGTGCGAATATTATTCATGCTTCTGATTCAACCACTGCTGCAGAAATTGAAATTAAGCGTTTCTTTGGTTAAATATTAAAATAAAAAAACTTATCAACGACAGATTATAAACTGTTCGTTGATAAGTTTATTTTATTACATTAAACTTTCATATAGTGCAATGACTTGTTCTAAACTTGCTTCTCGTGGATTTCCTGGTGAACAAACATCATTAATTGCATCCTTAGCAATTTCTTCTAAATCTTCTTGTTTCACACCTAATTCAGAAATAGTTCTTGGGATACCTACAGCTTGACCCAAAGTATCAATTGCCGTAACAACCTTCTCACGAACGTCGCTTAATGATAAGGTCTCAGCATTTTCAATTCCCATCACTTTTGCCATCTCACGATATTTCTCACCCGTAAAATCTTTATTAAAGTCTAGAACCGTTGGTAATAAAGAGGCACACGCAACACCGTGGGGGATATCATACCAAGCACTCAATGGATGTGCCATCCCGTGAACAAGTCCTAAACCAACATTTGAAAAACCCATGCCTGCGATATATTGGCCTAATGCCATTTCTTCTCTAGCTGTTTGATTGCCTTCTACTGAGTCTTTTAAAGAACGCGTGATAATTTCAATTGCTTTCAAATGCAGCATATCCGTCATTTCCCAAGCGCCTTGAGTAATCAATCCCTCAACCGCATGAGTCAGTGCATCCATACCAGTAGCTGCACACAATGCTTTAGGCATTCCCATCATTAAATCACTATCGACAAAAGAAACAACGGGAATATCATGTGGGTCGGCACAAACAAATTTTCTGTTTTTTTCTTTATCTGTAATCACATAATTAATCGTTACTTCTGCTGCTGTTCCGGCTGTTGTTGGAACTGCTAAGATTGGTAAACATGGTTTCTTAGTATCTGCAACACCCTCTAAACTTCGTACGTCTGCAAATTCGGGATTAGTAACAATGATCCCAATTGCTTTAGCAGTATCAATTGGTGACCCACCTCCAACGGCTAAAATACAATCTGCTTGCATTTTCTTAGCAAACTCTACTCCATTTTGAACATCTTCAATTGATGGATTCGGTACAATTCCACTATAAACTTCAAAATTAATCGTCGCTGTCGTTAATAATTCTTTAATCGAACCTACAACATCTGATGTCGCCAATTGCTTATCGGTTACAAGCAATACTTTTTTAAATCCTCTTTTTTTAATTTCTGGTACAATTTCTTGAATGGCACCTTTTCCAAAATAAGACGTTTCATTTAAAATCATACGGTTAACTGACACAATACATCATCCTTTTGTTATTTTTTGAATAGCTTATCTATTATTATACCATCATTTAACGTTATTTGTGTATTACTGAACAAGTTTTTTTAAAATCTTCATTTTTTTATTTCACATTCGCTAATTCCCAATCTATTTCGCCATCTTCATATTTACCTGCCAAATTACCTGTAAAAGTATCAAGATAAAGACCTTTTGACTGGTCTTCTGTAAATAATAGTAAGTCATTTATAATGGTTGGATTTTCTTCTTTTTTCAGGTCAGTCACTGACCCTGAGCTAATTAATTTAGGTTCTCCTAACGCATTTTCTTGATAATAAATTTGACCTAGTAACTTTTGATCGCCACTTAGTCCTTTTTTTAATTTCATTTTTTTGGCCAACGTCACACCTAATTTCCACTGGCTTCCTTCTCCCTGAGTATTGATTATTTCTATCGTTGATAGTCTTGTTAAAGGAATCCTGGTTTGCTTTGTTGCTAATAGTTTTTGCGGTTTAAACGTTAGACTGAGTGGAACTTCTAAATCTAACGTTCCTGTATAAATCATGTTAACCTCAAAATCATGCTGAGGTATTTTTTCCATCAATGCACCTAACTCATTATCTAATGTTTTTAGCGTACTTCTCTGATAAAGGTAGCCTTTCACTTTTTGATTGATTAGTGGATTTAAATGAGTCAATATAGGATCATCGACTTGGACTTCAACATGTTTGAATTTTTTTACTTCTAATTCTTGCTCTAAATCCTTTAAGTCTTCTAAATTCCCATTTTTATTCTCTAGCTTATAATAAACTGTCATCATGACTTCTTTTATTTCCCAATTTGCAGACAATTTGAGTGAGCCGCCAAGTTCTTTGCTAGTAACGACTTGCCCAAGTGTATAGTCCTTTCCAACTTCTTTTGCTTCCCATTTGATTAATTCATGACCTTTTTTTATAATTCCATCACTAGATAAAAGAGTGACTTGTTTATCTTCTATCGTAAAGGTTTGCGTTAGTTCTTTTTCACTTGTACCGCCAAGTAAATCATACGTTATTGTATATTTTTTAGGTTGGTATTTATCTATGATTTCTTGAGTTGTGTCTGTAATGGTCACTTCACGAGTCGCTGGTTTTTCAATCAGATAATGTTCTTTCGTTTTAGTCTCAAGTGTCAACCGGTCACCGATTTTAATTCCATCATCATAATCTTTTAACGAATAAAGCTCTTGATTATTCGTTGCACTTTTAAAGGATTGACGAATAGGTGCTGGTATTTTTGCTGTTGCGATTGCTTGAATTTCATTTTCATCTGTTTCAGTTTCTACTTGATCACCATATTCAGAGAATTCAACATAGTAACCTAAAATATTAGACGTGGCCATTGTATTATGTGGGACATCATTCCACCACTTACCACTTACAGCAAACTGGGTCACGAATTCTCTCTTCCCACTATCGTTTGGTTCTGCCGAATTTTCCATTATTTCGTTGGGATCATCTGTAGGTAGCATCAATTTTTTATTTTCTTTATTCCTAAATCCATTATAAGCAATCTCTTTTTCATTCACTGGACGCGAATCTGCTTTAAAATCACTATATGTTCGAAAGTCATAAAAAATTTTTCCCGCCTCAGGACCATTTGCCCAATACCATTTATCTGATGCAGGATCATTATACGAGTAGTCACCAATATCCGTGCTTAATGACACTGGATCGTTGATATATTGTTTTGTACTTCCTCTCAATAAACGAGTACCTCCAAAGTAACCAGAGTATTTCGCAATATTATCATAAACAAAACTATGTTCCTCAAAGCTTGTCAACGTTGCTAAATAACCACGTAAGCCACGTAAATTCATTTTCTTAGCATCATTATACGCGTGTAACCAAGTATAATCATTGACCGCTGCCGGTTTATCTACTGAAACAAACTGATAATAATGACGAATCCCTTCCTCATCTTGTAAAGAAGTAATCACTTCAGAGAACATAATAACTTCTATTTTTTGCTTATTTAATACGCCTTTCGCATTTTTATCCAGAAAACTAATATTTTTTTCTAAAAATGTTTTAATCTGCTTGGCACTATTATTTCCTTTCATCGAAAGTGTAATAATATTATCTTGATCATCATCTGATTTTTTCAATTGAAACCACTTATCAGGTAATTCTAATTTTTCTGGTTCTATCTTCTCAGGTAATTTAAACTCTATCATTTGATAATCTCTTTTTAAAATGGTACTATCCTCCAACTGAACATCCGTAAAAGTCAATATCTGTCCTGTTCGCTTGACCTTCACATTTAAATCATTTTCTGTAGTTGCATCAAACTGTGTTTCAGCTTTATTCGATGAATATGGCGTTCCGTCAACGGTTAAAACAGCTTGTAACGGTAATTTTAAGTCTTTCTTCTTTTCGCTGTCTTTCGTTTTACCAAAGATTTTAATGGTATATCGATGGTCATAAAATTCAGAATTACTAATCGTTTCACCCTCTTTTTTAGCTTTGATACTCAATTCATTCGTTCCCGATATTGAAACATCAAACAAATTCGTTCGATCAACCTCATTTTCATCGGTAATTTTTATCTTTGAGGCCTCAACTTCTAAAGGTGCTGCTAATGGTGCTAGAATTTGATAATTTTTATAGTATGCATTTTTATCGACATGAGGGACTCGTGGCTCTAGTTGGTAAATCTGGCGATGTTCGTTACGATATTGTCCTCGAATCGTTTTACCTCCTGCAAATATCTCATGATTCACAATTTTACAAATAGAGTTAGACGCATAAAGTACCCCAAATGTATTATTGGGTTTTAAACATTCAATTTGATAGTTTAGCTTTGATTTATTATTAAATGTTACAGTTAAATAAGAATTATCACGATTATCATGAGTCGTACTATCCCTTTTACCCAATGTTATTTTTTCATCAGAATCATCCATTGCATATTGGTAGTCAGCTGAAGTCATCGCATAATATTTATCAAATTGATTTTTGGAAAACTTTATATCTTTCAATATATTTAATGCATAATAGGTCCAATGTCCACTGATTGTCATCGGTGCTAGCTGGTCATCCAAAAATTCATAACTTACATCTATAAAGATTCCTCCGTCAGAATACAATCCATTATAAATACCAAGTGCATTTGTATTACTTAAACCTAAAACTAATTTTTTAGAATTTGTACTAAACTTTAAACGAACGTTTACATTTTTACCTTTATAACGTCCCATATTTTTGTAAAGAACAGAACCTGTACTTTTATTTGTCTTACTTGCTTCCTTCTTCTCAAAAATGGCTATCTTTCCCTTAAAAGAATCATCATTATTATCTTCTGCTTCAATAATAGATAATTTAACCTCTTGATCATCTGTTTGTGCCGTTGCTGTTGAGTCCGCTTGACTAAATTTAGGTGTATAACTATTGTCTACCGGCAAAGGAACGGTCCCTCGTGATTCGACTTTATTTATCCCTGGTAATGTTAAAATTGATTTAAATTCTTGAGCAGCAAAAAAAACGCTACCATTTAAAAACAAAAAAATAGTTGTCATTAATAATGATTTCATTAAATACTTAGCATAATTCACCATATATCCCCTATTTCTTTACTATAAGTAAAATAAACTTAGCAATAGTATATAATAACTCAACATATATAACAAACAAGTTCACTACTCTTTCTTTTTCACCCTAGTTTTGGCAACTTTGACAAGTATTGTCGTTTTTGAAAAGGCAACTCTAATTATCGCTGAATAAAAAAATAAACCTTATCTAATGAGAAGTATAGTTAAACTTCTCATATAGATAAGGTTTATTTTATCTCTTATTTTAATCAAATAAAGATTGAACAAAAAAAAGACCACATCTATTTTCAAGACATGACCTAGCGTATAAGAGAGTATGTTACAATTTTTGAAGAGCATTTTATGACCAAAATCAAGTCAGCCTTGAAAATCAACCTATTTCTTCTTAAAGTTAGTTTAAGATAAAATATGACATGCGATTTACAATGACAACTTAACTGTTCAATAAAATAATCTTCTTTTACTTTTGCAAGCACCTTTATTATAACGGATTCACAAAAAATAAACAACAACTTTTTAATGAAATTTAGTGAAATGAATAACATTTCCCTCTAAAAGTTAGCTTTAGCACGCAAAAATTGAATAAGTCTCGTATTTAATCCGCTTATTTTTTAATTAAATCAATTTTTTGACCTTGGAAAGTTACATTAATTAAATTATTAGATATTTTAGTAATGTTAAGCTTCGTAAAACGACTAGCAACTCCTTGCACCAAACTACCAACCGCTTGTTTAGAGATTTTACTAACATCAACTGAAAAAACTAAGTTGTTTCCTTTTTTATCAAAACCTTTTAAAACTTGACGAATTTGTGTTTCATCAATCGGTATTTCAGAAGCAATATTATCAATGACTTCTTCAACAAATTCTTGCTCTGACGAATAACTATCATAAAAATCTTTGATTTCTCCTGATATTTTAGTATCCAGAAGATTTAAAGAGTATAGATTTTCCTCTTCTTTTTTCAATTTACCTTTAAGTTTAAAATGATTTCCTTCAACAGAAATGTTCGCTTCTAAATTATTACCTGCTATTTTCACTGTTCCTGGAAAATCATCATCTTTTTGCGCCACCCAAGTTCCAGACAATGGATTTCTATTTAAAATAAAAATAAGAGCAATAATAACTAAACAACCTATTGCAAGAGCGATTTTATTCTTTTTAATAAAATCTAAAACATCATGTTTACTTGTTTTTATCTCTTGTTTCTGAACAGGATTAAACGTTGTTTCTTTATTCATCGGCTGAATAATTGGTGTTTCACTAGCTGGCTCCAACACTTGTTGACCACATTTTGTACAAAACTTGATCCCTTCATCTAAAGTATTCCCACAATTCACACAAAACTTTTTCATTCTATTACTCCTCAATATAACTTTTTATCTTATTTATTTTTACATACCAACAACAAATTAGCAAGGGATAAAAATGGGTTTAAATGACTCATTCAACTTTTTCTGATGCTCCAGAAGTGCCATCAACATCTTCATCTTTTATCGTAGAACTTGAAATAGCATCGCTATTCCCAACTAACATTTGATTTGTTTCTTTTAAATACCATTCAACTAAAGGTTTTATATCCGTCACCATCTCATTAACTCCAACATATTCATTCTGACGGTCATACATTGCTTGATAATGGTGAACATTATAGCTATCCAAATTAGCTGAAGGTACATGCGAACAAATAGCCTGTTCTCTCCCTGAACGTAATTGTTGTAGTAACCATTCAATTTGAGGATAGGCCTTTTCTGGATGACAATCCGCTAAAGAATTCCCCACTTGACTAACTTTCCGAGAAGCCAACATCTCTGCTTTATTTGTAGCATTATAAAATAAAAACTGGTTGTTACTATCTGTGTAAGATATCTCCATCGGTAGAGATGCCAATAAACTATTTAACTGATCGACCGTCAACAAGCCGTTTGCTAGCTTGACGTAAGTGTTACCTTCAACTGCCTGTACATGCTCCGCAGCTTCTTTTAGCCAGTTTTCACTTTTAGGGTCGATACCAGTAACCGTGGTTGCAATAGCTTGTGTTGCAAATAAATCTTCTGTTTCATCCTTGACCGTTTCTACTTCATTTAAAACTGACAGTACATCAATATATTTTAAGAATTTTTTTAGTGTCCCTTCTAAAAGCAACTTGGTTTTTTCATCGACTAAATTATCCGCTTGGTCAAAAGCAGTTTTAACCTTTCCAAGTAAAAATTCATTTCCTGGCATCACCATTGCATGGATACCTGGTGCATTCAATATTTGACGTAAATGAAGTTGTGCCCGTGAGGAGCCTTGATCATAATAAGAGGCCCCCACTATCATGACTGGTTTATTTTCTAATGGATGAATTTTAAAAGATAACCACTCTAAAACACTTTTTAACGCTGCTGGAATAGTGTGATTATGTTCTGGTGTTGCGATAATTACACCATCTGCTTCCGTTATCTTTTGATTTAAATTTTGAATGACAGCACTTTTCGTCTGGTCATCACTTTGATTAAACATGGGAACATCCTTAATTTCTAACAATTCCAATTCAAAAAGTGAAACATAATTCTTTTGAATATACTGTAATAATAAACGATTATAAGATTGCTCTGAATTAGAGCCTATAATTCCAACTAGTTTCATAATAATTTTCTCCTTTACTTAACTCTCATCCCAAGTGAAATTTTCTGCTTCTTTTTTATTTAGGGCATGACCATGATTCAGTTGCTTCGTTAATTCAACAAACCTCATAAAATCAGCGAATAAGCCTTCTAATTTAGCGACTTGTTCTTTATCCTTTAATCGACCTTCTTCAGCAAAAGCCTGTAAAGAATGACTTAATAAAAATTCAGAACTGGGCATAATACGAGCTTTTAATTCTGGTGAATCTAATATTTGGCGCAAATGAGCTTGGGCTCTTGAAGACCCTAATGTCCCATAAGAAGCTCCCGTTATCATCACTGGTTTGTCTACAAATGGATAAACGTCATACGATAACCAATTCAGTGCATTGATTAACGCGGCTGGTACACTATGGTCATACTCTGGTGTACTGATGATCACGCCATCGGCCGCCTCAATTTTTTGAGCCATTTTACAAACTAAATGAGGTAATTTTTGATTCGACGGTTTATTAAAGAGTGGTAACTCTCTGATTTCTAAAATTTCAATCTCAGCCTGCTCAGTAAAATGGTTTTGTATAAACTGGATGAGTTGACGATTTGTTGATTGGTCGGAATTCGTACCAACCAAACCTATCATTTTTTTCATGCTATTTTCTTCCCTTTCTTATTTAAATTTTTAAATATTGACTAAAACCTTTAGACATTACAACTTCCGAGGTGGTGACAATTAATCCTTCTATCCCAGATAATTGATTCAACACGTTCAACGCTTCTTCAGTTGATTTACCAAATAAACGAGTCGTCCAAATCTCTCCATCCAGCGATTGTTTTGAAATAACAGTCAAGCTTAGCATCTCAGTTTCAACGGGATAACCAGTCGTTGGATTCAGAATATGATGATAAGTCTTGTCTGCTACCTTCAATTGACGCTCATACACTCCTGAAGTCACTACCGATTGATCACTCACTTGAACTATAACAAGCTGTTTATTTCTTTCTTGTCTAGGATCTTGAATACCAATCTTCCAATTTTTGTTCTCTTTGTTATTAAGTGAATGCCCCATGACAACCACGTTTCCACCTAAATTAATTAGAGCGTGTTCTACCCCCATTTGGCGTAACTCTTTAACTATTTCATCCGCAAAATAACCTTTTGCCAAACAGCCTAAATCAAGCATCATTCCTTTTTTTTCTAGAAAAATCGTTTGTTTAATTGAATCTAATTGAATCAACTGCGGATTGGTCAATAGTAATTTTTGGTCAATTATTGCTTGTGAGGGTTTCATTGCATCTTTAAAACCAATATGCCAACTCTGAACTAATGGGCCAATCGCAATATTTAAATAACTTCCTTCAATACAACTTTGAGTTTTACCAATCTTAATTAATTCAAATAAATCGCTAGGTACATGAACGGCTTCTTGACCTGCTTTTTGATTAACTAACATCAATGTTGACGTCATATCATTGGCACTAAATATTTTTTCATACCGTTCTAATTTTTTGTCTAACCCTTGCAACACTAATTCCGGCGTTTCATGTTCAATTTGGAGCGTGATGACCGTTCCCATCCGCTGTATTTTTAAGCTTGCTTGTTTCATTTCTTCCACTCACTTTAGCTTCACAACTCACTTGTTGTTTGATTTTTTAAAGAGTCACTCTCAATTTTAGAGATCATTTCTAATAATGGTTGATTACGATTCAGTTTAGCATAGGCTCGCGCATCATGTAATTTTTCGATTATAGTAGCTGAACTTCGTTTTTGTTGAATACTATTTTCAGCTAACTGAAAGGCAATTTCATCCAAACAATACGTCACCCGATTATCTGCACAAATTGAGAAAGCATATTTTAATAAGGTATTGCTTGCCTCATATTCACGCATTTTGGCATAAAAGATACCACAGGCTAAAACCATCTGAAGAACACGCCAAGTGTCGACTAACTCTTTCGTTGGAAAATAATAAATTTCGGCAACGACTTTATTGAAATAATATTCGGCTTTTTCTAACTCCTCTTGTTTAGAATAAACAGTACCTATTCCAGTATAAGCCAACAAACGGAAGACATCGATCTCTTTCATGCTTGGATCCAATAATAATTTATCAAAAGTAAATAAAGTATTCGTTATATCATCATTTAGGAAGCACATTAAAAAACCTTTTAAATACAAATAATGAAGAATTTCACCAGCTTCTTGGATTTGCTTTACATCTAGCTGTTCCAAATTTTGTTTCGCTTTTTTGTAGTCAGCACTCATTAAATGGTATTCTATCTTGTGCATTTTTTTTATTACCTCGGCATTTTTTATACCAACTCTTGGAAATAAATTACCCAATGGTAGTCCCAAACGATCACAAAGTTTAATTAAAATTTTTAAACTGGGTACTTGTCCGTTATTTTCAAATCGGCTTAAAGTCGCTTGTGTACAAATTCCTAACGCCAGTTCAACTTGTGAAAGTCCCAATTCTTTACGTCTTTCAATAAATCGCTCAATATTCATCTTTAGTCCCCCCGAAAAATAGATTCATAGCAACACATGTTAGTATTGATTCTTTTCCAAAATTTTATGACGAAACATTAAATTTTTGATTAGTTTCCCTTAATATAACCTATTTTTAAGAACGAAACATGAATTTTTAACGATTCAAATTAATTTCACCTACTTACTGTACCTTATTTAATCAATTAAAGTTATCAACTCTTCTTCAGACCTCTATAAAAACTTAGAAATAATAAAAAAGGTGGTAAGAAAAATTCTTACGACCTTTTTATTTTTATTATTTTATTGAGCGGTTAAGCCACCATCTGCTACAAACTCAGCTCCGGTTGAGTAAGATGAGTCATCAGAAGCCAGATAAATGTTGGCACGCTAACTCTTTCAATAAATGAATAAACTCAAGTTGACTGTTAAATGGGTGAACATAATGAAAGACTTCTCCACCATTTTCGATAAAGTATTCGCGGTTTTCCCCTTCTATTTCCTCAAGTGTTTCAATACAGTCTGAAACAAAGCCCGGTGTAATGACCACTATTTTTTTTATTCCTTTATGAGGTAACTCTTTTAAAGTTGCATCTAAAGCTGGTGTTAACCATTCGTCTGGACCAAATTTGGATTGATAAGCCACTTGATAAGGGATACCAATTAAAAAATCCTTGAAAAGAGCTTGTGTTGTCGCTAGACATTGTTCCTTGTAAGGATCTCCCTTTTCAACATACGATAAAGGAATACCGTGATAAGAAATCATCAGTAAATCTGGATGAACCTCTTCAATCGCTTTTTTTATTTGTTTTCTCAATAATGTAAGATACAAAGGATGTGTCGCAAATTCTTTTAAGAGATGTAATGTTGGGATTTCCTCAGCTTTTAAATAATATCGAAAGGTAGCATCGTGTATGGCAGCTGTTGTCGTCGTTGAATATTGCGGATACAATGGTAAAACAACAATTTCTTCAACACCTTCTTGATGAAACTGTTGCAAGGATTCAGCAATGGTTGGTCTGCTATAGGCCATTCCGTACTTGACACTCATCTCAGGGACGAGTGTTTGTAATAAACGAGTTTGTTCTTGTGTATGGATGAGTAAAGGAGACCCTTCTTCTTGCCAAATACTACGATATAACTTAGCCGATTTTTTAGGCCGTGTATTTAAAATAATCCCATGAAGAATAGGCAACCACTGCCATCTCGGCTTATCAATCACGCGTGGATCTCCCAAAAAATGTTTCAAATAATGACGGACTTCTTTTTTTTCTGGTTTTTCTGGTGTTCCAATATTTGCAAGTAGTATTCCTTTTCTAACCACTTTTTTCACTCCAATTCTGTCTAATTTATTCCAATTCCTTCAACGGTACTAAGGGTAAGTCGACTGTAAATGTTGTGACATTGTCTTCACTATTAGCAGTTATTACACCACCATGCGCTTGAACGATTTCTTTCGCGATGGCTAAGCCCAATCCTGCTCCTCCGTTTGACGTTGTTCTAGCATTATCCAAGCGATAAAATTTATCAAAAATACTATTTAACTTTTCAGATGGTATCGTTTTACCTTCATTATAAATAACAATACGAATTTTATCTTCACTAACAGTTGCTTTTACTTCAATCAAACTATTTTCATAACCATAAGAAGAAGCATTTTTTAATAAATTATTGAATGTACGAGCTAACTTTGCCGAATCTGCCTCAATGATTAAAACCTCTGGTAAATCAAGTCGAACCTTTTGATTTTTCTTTTTCAGGATCGGATAAAACTCTTCAACCATTTGTTGAAATAATAAATTCAAATCAAACGGCGTATTTTCTAAAACGACATGATGAAAATTAAAGCGAGTAATATCAAAGAAATCATCAATTAAATAATCTAACCGATAGGCTTTGTCCAAAGTAATCTTCAAATATTTCAAACGCACTTCCTTTGGAGCTTCATCTGTATCTACTAAAAGATTTAGGTAACCAATGACCGAAGCTAACGGAGTACGTAAATCATGCGCCAAAAAAGTCACCAGATCTTTGGTACGTTGCGTTTCTCGGAGTAAAGACTCTTCGTTTTTCAAATTAGTAAATTTAATTTTTTCTAATTCATTATGAATATCAGAATACTCATCATTCAGATTATCCAAATCTGCATATAAAGAATTTGCTATAAACAGACTAATATCTTCCCGTTCCTTTTTCAACAGATATTTACTAATTAAATAGGAAATTAACCCTGTTAATAAAACAAAAATAACAGCTGACAAAAACAAAAATTTTTTTAACGATTCCCAGTCCACACGAGATAACTCATGATTGCTATTTTCTGGAGAGAGTGGTTCAAAATCGATAAACATCTCATTGACAATCTTACCGATAATTTTTCCCAGTGCCGTATCATTTGCGACAAAATATAAAAAAGCAATGACCAAAACTAGGATGAGAAGTAAAATAAAAAAACGTCTTTTATTTTTATTAGTCAATTTTATACCCTACTCCCCAAACCGTTTTAATATACTTCGGCTTATCCATTGTATCTTCCATTTTTTCACGAATATGACGAATATGTACCATGACTGTATTATTGGACGCTTCAAAATATTTTTCTTGCCAAACTTCTTGAAAAATAGCCTCTGACGTAAGTGGTTTTCCCTTGTTTTCAAGCAAAAATTTTAAAATCCCAAATTCTTTTGGCGTTAAACTAATCGGACTTTCGTTAAGAACAACTTGAATAGGTTACACTTAGTTGAACAAAAAAGATAAGGTGTCTATACTTAATAA
>NZ_JBQEIL010000003.1:0-228131 GCF_052102835.1 Vagococcus sp. | reverse complement strand
ATAACTCTAATGGCTTAGGTATCCCTTCCATGTATTCTAATGACTGACAATCATAAGCCCAGTTATTCCCACAAAAAGCGTACGGTTTAATCGTAAAAGAATGTGTATCTACCTTGATATGTGTTCTGTATATTTCCTCTATAACAGTCAGAAAGTCGCTTATTTGCTTATTTCTATCAACTGAATATAAGACACTGAAAGACACATCATTGATTACTTGATATGTATTTTTACCTACTAGAATAAAACAATCCAATTCTTTAGAGAACACTATTTTTTTAGCTGTAACATCTGCTAAGAACCTAGCATAATTAGTAAATGGTATTTTACGATTACATTTTATTGATTTACTGCCATTTTTTTCTGTTGCTTCATAGATGATGCAATAGACTAGCCCAGTCTTTTTAGCTTGAATGGTGTAATCTATATTGGCAAAGTCATAATATTCACCGTTTCCACCTTCTTTTAACTGGTAGTAAGCATTACCTGTATTATCCAGCACTTGTTGTTTAGTCAAAATGTCAGCAAAGTGAACTCGCTTTATGATCTCTTTTATCTTTGAAAGATTAGGTGTTTCTACTTGATCTATATTTAATCTTATTTTTTGAAATTCTAAATATAATTCCTTTGCATTCGCCAATTAATCACCGCCTTGCCCTGTTAATTATTAAATCCCTAATGCCCTACGCTCAATCTCATCATAAATACCTTGTTCCTCACACCACTTCTTAGCCGTGTGATAATCTCCTTTCGGTTTACCAGCGTTGCCATAAGCAGTCATCACATTAGACATTAGTACCCTAGCATTCTTATTTCCATAGATGACCGATAATTCGGCAAGGTCATTTTCCTTTTGTTCCTCAACCTGTTTTAGTCGCTCTATTTCTGCTTTTTCTTTATCAGTAATTACAATACGATTATTGGCTTGTAGTTCTCTTATGAGTGTTGAACAGACTTTCATAGTAATCTCGTACTCTTTACCTTCCAGCTCCTCATAATTCGGTACAAGTTTTTTAAATAAATCTTGTGGCAACCCAATCATTGTCCCCCATTTTAAAAAGTTATAATCGTCTAAGCTCTCGTATTCCTTAGCGAAAGTTAGTACGTTAGTAGTTTGTTTATTCATTTCTTTAGCTCCATTCTTCATTTTTAGTTACTTTTATGATAGAATTGGGTATATATACTTTCGTCAGTTTATATACCCAAACACTGTTAAGACTGCAATCTTAGCGGTGTTTTTTTCTATTCATATAGAAAATCTTCAAAACGTTCAACGACTTCAATCTCTTTCTTCAATGCTTGTAATTCCTCAATTACCGACTCTAATTTTTCAATTGGCGTGTAAGCAATCACTTCATCCTTATCATTGTAAATACAGCAATCTGTACCCATTAAGCGATTTAATATAAACGCTTGCCCATCGGCTAAATCTTGGTGTCTCTTTTGATATTCAAACACCTTATTTTCTAAACTTTCCAATGTAATATTTTTTCGCATGTTAATTCCTCCTGATTTATATTTTTTCTTTAACAGGTACAATAAATTGAATACTTTCACCATTTAATACTGATTTTATTTGCTGATAGTCCATACCCATTTCTAGCAGAAAAATAGTTTTCTGTTCTAAAATTTGATACTGTTCAAATTCTTCACTCGTGTAGATATCCGTTCCTGTTACACTCTTAGATACTTGCCTGCGTTCTTTTAACTGCTTGGTACTATAACTAGTAATAGTCTTACAGATAAGGTCTGTGACAAGCTTGTACGTCCATCTGTTAGTATGTGAGCTTTCCTTAATAGCATCCGTCAATGATTTTCTAATCGGTTTTTCAAGTTCACGATACATCTGACGCTTCATTAATTCTTGTTTCATTGAGAAGAATTGAAAAACTAGTTGTTGCTTAAATTTTCGAACTGGTTCGGTATTATCTAAATATGTGATTAATAAAGTTGCCTGTTGCTCGTTTAATTTGTAAATTTTCTTAGGTCTACCACGACCATTTAATTTATGGATTTCAAATCCAATTAAACCAAATATATTTAAATCGTTTTCATACTCTCGTATCAATCTAGTAACTGAATGATGTTCAATTCCTGCGTACTCTGCAATAACTTCACTTGTTGTATAAGGTTGTTCATCTAACTTTGCCGATTCTACAAAAACAATTTCATTCATAAATTGCACCTCCTTTAATTATTCAAGTAGATATTTTCATGTCCTAATAAATACATATCCTCTAATGCTTCTTTTACATTTTCAAATTCAATCACTGTTTATTCTCCTTATTCCACTCGCCCGTGGTATGTTTTATTTTTTAATCAATATGTTGTCCTGATAACCACTGCCTTATCTTGTCTACATCATAAAATTTCCTCTTACCTATCTGCGAAAACGGAAGCCCTAGCTTTTCATATTCACGAATTGAGGTTGGACTTACACCTAAATGTTCGCTAATCTCCATTTGATTTAATATTTTTTTATTTGTTCCTACATCCTCTTTAGCCTTCTGAAGTTCTTCAATGAAGATTGAATATAAGTACCTTCTGAATGATTCTTCATTGACTAATGTTACTTGTAATGACTCCTGCATTAGATCACCTCCTTTTTAAGTTCTTCAATAGCGTCTAGTACTCGTCTTTTTTTTTCATCATTTAATGGTGTCCTAAGCCATCTACTCAAAGTTGTATCTGCAATTTTCATTTTATTTGCAACTTCCCAATTTTTTAACCTACTTTGAGTAATCATTGAACGTATCTCATTGTTGGTCTTCATAATATATCACCTCCTTTAAACAGGTTATATTCTATGTGAGGTGATCGAATGAATTCAATAGGAGAAGTCATTGAAACAAGAAGAGTTAACTTTGCAGAAATGACATTAACAGAGCTAGCAAATAAAACTGGAGTATCTCAACCTTACCTTTCAATGATAGAAAATAATAAAAAAATCCCTTCTTATAAAACTTTATTTAAAATAATAGAAGAGTTAGCAAAAAAAGAATCTTTAATATTTACATCACCTGAAATAGTAGATGAGGATGGAATGCTCGAAATTGGTGAATTACATCAAGCAAAAGATATTGTTTACGAATTACTGAATTCCATAAGTAATGAACTACTAACTACCGAGAGGGTACCTTCAGAGAACTTAAATGATAAAGAATTAAAACTTTTTCATATTTTAGATGATTATTTCAACCAATTTAAAAATGGTAATATTATGTATCCATCTGAGTATGTAAACAACCCTATTGGTAATAGTGAACAAACAAGAAACATTAACTCCTTAATCTATACATCAAATTTTTCACTAGACTTGGAACTACTATTCTATGATGATATTAATAAAAATTTAAAATTAACATTAGATTCTTCTCCTCTTTCTAATGATGAAAAAGAAATGATAAAAAACACATTAAATGGGATTAGATATTCAAGATTAAATCAATAACCTCCCACCTACCTACTCGCCCGTGGTTAGATAGGAGAAAACAATGGCAACATTTAAACAATATACAAAAAAAGACGGTACTAAGGCATGGCAATTTCAAGCCTATCTTGGTATAGATGATGTAACAGGAAAAGAAGTACGAACTACAAGACGAGGATTTCCTAGTAAGAAGTCCGCTCAGTTAAAACTAAATGAGTTGATGCTGGAGTTTGAGGAAAAAGGGCTACAGAAAGCTTCTGCTACTACTTTTAAAGAAGTTTATGAACTATGGTATGAAAACTATAAGAACACCGTCAAAGAGTCCACTAGCATGACTACAGAAAGGTTTTTTGATGATGTCATACTTCCTGCTTTCGGTGATATTAAATTGGATAAAATAGATGTCAAGTTTTGTCAAAAAATCGTCAATAAGTGGGCTGAAAACTATACATCATACAGGTTACATATTGGCTATACAAATAAGGTCTTTCAATATGCCAACCATATAGAAGTATTACAGACTAATCCATTTGACAAAATCATCCGACCGACTAAGAAAGAAAAAAAGAAGGAAAAGAAGATTAAATTTTATGATGTTGATGAGCTTAAAGTTTTTATGGATCATTTAGAAAAGAAATCATCTGAAACAAAAGAAAAAAGCCTAATCCAGCAATATTATGCTGAACTAGACTTGGCTTTGTTTCGTTTGATGGCATTCAGTGGTATGCGTGTCGGTGAAGTCCTTGCTCTAAATTTTTCAGACATTGATTTCAATGATAAAACTGTAACGATTAGCAAGAACCTTTCTCAAACTAAACAAGGTTATGAGGTCTCTACGACCAAAACCAAGAAGTCTAATAGGATTATATCCCTTGATGACAAAACGCTCCACATCTTAAAAAAATGGCATTTAACACAACGTAAATTACTATTAAATAATGGCTATAATAAGTCTCAATTTTTATTTTCAAATATTAAAAACCAGTATATGACTAGAAATGAAATTTATCAGCGTTCAAATAGGATTGCTGATGCTTGTAAACTTCATAGGATAGGCTGTCATGGTTTCAGACATACCCATGCTTCTATTCTCTTTGAGTCTAATGCAAACTTCAAGGAAGTACAAGAACGTTTAGGACATTCAGATATTTCTCAGACTATGAACGTCTATACCCATGTTACTAAAAAAGTACAAGAAGAAACAGCTCAAAAATTTGCTAATTATGTCAATTTTTAAACAAACCGTATTCAAAGACGTATTCAATTCAGATTAGGAAGAAATAAAAAAAGGCTCTAATCCCCGTCTGAAAGGGATTAGAGCACTTAATATAAAAGCTTATTTTGTTTCACGGTGTAAAGTAACTTTACGTTCACGTGGGCAATATTTTTTTGATTCGATACGTTCTGGATTGTTACGTTTGTTTTTGTTAGAAAGATAATTTCTTTCTTTACATTCTGTACATTCTAAAGTAATATTTACGCGCATTGTGTATACCTCCATTTAAATATTCAAGTATCATCTTGACACTAGAATATCATATCATCTTTTTTTATAAATTTCTACCCTTTTGGACAAATTTGTTAAGTAGTTTTACTTTACAACGGTTTATTTCTGATTTAATGCAGCATAACTATTCACAACATCTCTTAAAATAGCAGCATTAGCGCCATACAAATCATCCGTCAAATGAGGCAATACAACACTTACTGCAATTTTAGGCTGATTATACGGTGCATAGCCGACGATTGAACTATTTACTAAATTAATAACTTTATTATTTCGTGGACCAACTGCTGCAGTTTCCGCGGTTCCCGTCTTAGCGGCGATTGGATAACTTGCGCCTTGCAACGCGTGCCCAGTCCCCATTGGTCCATTGACGACACCAACCATACCGTTATGAATAATGTCAAACTCTGATTGACGGCCTTCAATTTTATTCATTATTTTTGGTTGTAATTCTTCTTTTGCTTTACCTAATTCACCTGTTTCATCTGTATCATAAACTCCTTTGACAATGTGCGGAGCTACCCTAATCCCATTATTTGCAATAGTCGCAACATACTGATTCAATTGCATTGCTGTATAAGTATCATAGTTACCAAATGATAAGTCAAGCGCATTCCCCATAATACCAGGAATATAGTTACCATTTTTATCCTTATATTTAGTATTGATAAACCCTGTTAATTCCCCAGGTAAATCAATTCCAGTTTCACTTCCTAAACCAAATTCTTCATAAGTTTTCCTTAATTTACCGAACAATTCAACATCATAAGGAAGTGATAGATTAGGTTGGTATTCAACTCCTATCATTTTTAAAGCAATTTTCATCATATAAACGTTCGATGAAACTTCCAATGCTTGTTCTGTTGATAATGAATAAGCACCATACTGATTAAATAAAGAGGACTTAACTAAGCCACCATTAAAGACTAGCGGTTCATCTATCATTTTCTGATTGCCAGAAATAACACCATTTTCATATCCAGCCATTACTGTTGCTGCCTTAATGGAAGATCCTGGTACAAACGCTTTATTAAATGTACCTAAAGCATCATCAACTAGTTCCCCCGTTTCTTCATCCTGTCTTAAACCAACCATTGCTAAGATATTCCCTGTTTGCGGCTCCGTTACAACCACGTAAGCTCCTTCAGAATAATTAGCCTTACCCGCACTAATTAGAGATTGATAATGTTTTTTAGTAATATCCTCAACCTGCTTTTGAAAAGCTAAATCTAAAGTTAAAACCAAATTATCGCCTTTTTCACTAGGTTTTGTTTCTTTTTTAGAAACGATCTGTTGATTTTTATCAATAACAACTTCTGATTCACCTTTTTTTCCACGTAAAGCATCTTCATATGACTTTTCCAAATAGCTTAAGCCGACACGATCATTACGTGCATAACCTTTTTCAAGATACTCATCTAGTTGTTCTTCCGGTAACCCTTGTTTTTCAGAGGAGACGACCCCTAAAATGGTCCGAATTTGGTCTTTTTCAGGATAATCACGATCCCAATCCAAACCAGTTGATATTCCAGGAATAGCAGCCGTATTTTCACCAACTTTTGCTATTTCTTCTGTTGTTACACCATCATTTTTAATAATAACGGGTTGTAAGGCAGCCGCTGCGTTAATTCGTTTAAAAACAGAAGCTCTTTTTTTATCGATCTCATTCAGTTGGATATCATCAATTTTAACTTTATTCACAATTTTAGAATACATCGCACTTTCTGATAATCGCTCGCCATGTTTGTTTAATTTATCGGCTGTTGTTAATTGCTTAGCAACGTTTTCAAAGTTATCCTTATCAGATAACCAATAGTCTTTGATATCCCGCTCTGTTAACTTTTCTGGCTTAATTGTTATTAAATCAACGACTTTTTCACTAGCCTCCCGAATGTTTTGGGCAGTCATTCCTGGACTTCTAGTAAAAACAACAGCTTGCTTAGGTGTGTTTTTGACAAGAAGTTTTCCTTTAGAATCATAAATTTCACCTCGAGGGGCTCCTTCCAAAACAATACTTTTTTGCCCACTCTCAATAATTTTTGTGAATTTATCTTTTTGGTTAATTTGTAAATCAGCTAATCGAACAATTAAAACTGAAAAAAGTAAAAAAACAATAAAAAATAAAAAATCTAAGCGCTTTGGAACATGAGATTTTTTCTTTTGGTTATTTCTTTGCTTTTTAAATATTGAATTCCACGTTGTTTTCTTTCGTTTCATTGAGCAATTTATCCTTTCAATGCAATACTTATATTATATCTTCTTTGATTTTTCTATAATATCTTTATGAGTATCTCATGGTTTTCGCTTATTTTCAATGAGAAAGGATGGTTTTAAAAATAAATTTAAAACTCTTCTTAGAAAGATACAAAAAAGATATTGGGAATCAAACTATTTTTAGTTTTTTCCCAACATCTCCTTATAATTAGTAACTCTTTTTTAGCGACTAAAATTACTTACTTCCGCCACAATTGAATCCACAAACAAATCAACAGTCATTGTATTGGTTTCTTTGCTTCCATATTGACGAACATTAACTTCGCCACTTTCCATTTCTTTATCTCCAACGACCACTTGATAAGGTACTTTTTGTGTTTGAGATTCACGAATTTTATAACCCATTTTTTCATTGCGAACGTCAACTTCAAAGCGTAAGCCTTTTTTCTCTAATTTCTCTTTAATTTCAAAAGCGTAATCGCTATGCATATCTAAGTTTACTGGAATAATTGTTCCTTGAACTGGAGCTAACCACGTTGGGAAAGCACCTTTGTAAACTTCTGTTAAGTAAGCGACAAAACGTTCCATTGTTGAGACAATGCCACGGTGAATAACAACAGGGCGATGACTATTTTCACCATCTTCACCAACGTAAGTTAAATCGAATCTTTCTGGTAATAAAAAGTCCAGTTGAATCGTAGAAAGAGTTTCTTCAATTCCCATCGCTGTCTTCACTTGAACGTCCAGTTTTGGACCATAGAAAGCGGCTTCTCCGTCCGCTTCAAAATAATCTAAGCCCATTTCATCGACGGCATCCTTCAACATGATTTGTGCTTTTTCCCACATTTCATCATCTGCAAAGTATTTTTCAGTATTGTTAGGATCACGATAACTCAAACGGAAACTATAATCAGTTATATTAAAATCAGCATAAACAGCAATCATTAATTCTAACGTCCGTTTAAATTCATCTTTGATTTGATCTGGACGAACAAAAGTATGTCCATCATTTAAAGTCATTTCACGCACACGTTGTAAACCGGATAACGCTCCACTTTTTTCGTAACGGTGCATCATTCCTAGTTCAGCAATTCGAATCGGTAATTCACGATATGAGTGAATATCATTTTTATAAATCATCATATGATGAGGACAGTTCATTGGTCGTAAGACTAACATCTCACCGTCTCCCATGTCCATCGGAGGAAACATATCATCATGGTAGTGATCCCAATGTCCTGAAGTTTTATACAACTCAACATCGGCCATAATTGGAGTATAAACGTGTAGATAGCCTAAACTAATTTCTTTATCTACAATATAACGCTCGATGATACGACGAATGGTTGCACCTTTTGGTAACCAGAAGGGTAAACCTGAACCAACTTCGGGACTGATCATAAATAAATCTAATTCTTTACCTAATTTACGATGATCGCGTTCTTTAGCTTCTTCACGCATTTTAAGATAAGCTTTTAAATCTTTTTTATCAAAGAAAGCTGTTCCATACACACGTTGCATCATATGATTATTTGAGTCACCTCGCCAATATGCCCCTGCAACTGATAACAGTTTAAAAACTTGAATACGTCCAGTTGATGGAACATGAACACCTCGACATAAATCAACAAAATCACCTTGATCGTAAACGGTAATTTCTTCTTCTTCGGGTAATTCATTGATCAATTCTACTTTATACGGATCTTCTTTAAATAATGCTAAAGCTTCTTCTTTAGTCACTACTTTACGAATGATTGGATTATTCTCTTTAACAATTTTCATCATTTCTTCTTCAATTTTAACTAAATCTTCTTCCGAAATTGGATTTTCACCATTATCAGTATCATAATAAAAACCATTCTCAATTGCTGGCCCTACTCCAAAATGAATACTTGGATATAAACGACGAACTGCATTTGCCATTAAATGTGCTGCGGAATGACGTAAGATTTGTAGAGCGTCTTCGTGATCTGGTGTCACGATTTCAATCGCTCCATCTTCAGTTAATTCGCGATTTAAATCGACTAATTCTCCATTAAATTTTCCAGCTAACGCTTTTTTTCCTAAACTATTACTAATACTTTTAGCAATATCTAACGTAGTTGAAGCCGCCTCAAATTCTTTAACCGCTCCATCTGGAAATGTTATTTTAATCATTGACATAAAAAGACCTCCTAATTATTTTTAAACAATAAAAAAGCCTAGCAAGTCAAATTGACTTACTAGGACGTAATTATCGTGGTTCCACCTAAATTGTTTAGAGTACTAAATAGACTAATACTCCCTCTCAATGAGCGATAACGTAGCAAACGGTTTGATTTCAATCAAACTTTCGAAAGTGGTAAGTTTTAAATCCAATTCTTAGAAGCTTCCAGCCTAGGCTTCATTCCCTGAAAAGAAGGTATCAAAAACTTGTGTCTTTCTCAACAATTTAAATATTATTTTTATACTTATTATTTAAGCACTTTTGTTAACCAATTGCAAGGTTCTCTTTTATTTAATTTTAAAAGTTTTTGGAGAAACTCTAAAAATGATGATAATCCCAATTGCAAAATAAAGTAATGAAGCAACTGATACGAACAATGCGTAGTACAAATTAGCATTATGAACTTGTAAATTCATGTAGGCAATAAAATAGAAAAACCAATCAACAAATTTATATACAGGATTTTTGACTTGCATCTCACTTGTAAATGGCTGAAGTATATAATAAATAAATAGTTCATGAAACGAAAATAAGACAGCTAAACTAAATAACAATAGGATAAATACCCCGAAAAAATAAAGTGATAATAGAAAACCGTTCAAGCAATTCCAAATAAAAACCCAAAATAGAATAGTTGATACTAGACTAGCATTATATAAAAACAAGCGAATAAAACGATTGAAAAAACCACGGATAATCACTTTGGCATCACGATAAAAGGGATAGTTTAGCATCGTTGAATCACAATTAATAAATAATGCTTCAACAACAGGTTTACCGAACGATAATAAATACATCATAAAAAAAAGAAAAGGTAAAATTTGGTAAGCTTTTTTTTCGTCAATTCCTAAATCTTGAATTTTAAAAAAATAAAAACTCACAGAAATTGCCAAACCTACAATTGAAATACCTAGAATTCTGATTAAAACACCTTTACGTAAGACTGTCTTAAAACGTTCAAAGAACAATGCATTTAAATAGCGTGTTCCTGTTAGTTTGTCCAAACGAGACGTTTTTCCCAATGTCATTTTTTTACTATAAGATTTTCCTTGAGAAAGACCCGTATTTTTTGATGATTTCTCAATTTTTTCCGACCAATTTTTAAATCGATCACTTGAATATAAGATGATATGTGAATATTCTTCATAACGTTGATTGGTTAAATAATTCCATGCAAAGAATAGGCTAGTGACTAGATAGACAATCACCATCCATGGTAATTGCAAAGTCTCCAAAACGAGTGAAGCTTTTGGAGTTAACCAGAGCATCATGAAAATGAAGGCGATAGTAAAAATAATCACTATACTTTTTAAACCAGTTTTAAACTTCAAAAAAGAAAGCTTAAAATCAATCCAGATCCAAAACCAGTTAAATGCTAAATACGCCGTTAATCCACTAATAAATGTTAAAATAAAATGATCATTCGTCACCCCTAAAAAAATTAAGGATGGGATAATAGCAATTGTTCTTAATATTTGTGAGAAGACAACATCAGATTTCAAATAATTTAAAGGTGATTGATGAAAATAGCTTAAAAATTTTAAATCTTTATCATCAATTAGATAGAACATCATCGCAATTGGTTGCCAAAGTAAGAGATAGATAAGTAACCAAGCAGTAAATAATGAAAGTTCGGGTAATTTTAAAAAACTATTAGAAAAAAAATGATTCAACAACATACTCAGAAAAAGTGGGATACTCCCTTTAATAAAGATAAAGAAAGTTCTAAAAATAAAACGAAGAATACTCAATATTTTTTTCAAACCTAAATCACGATATAGCATTTGTGTTGGCACTATTTTTCCAAGCAACGGAATACGCCCCAAAAAGTGAATAAGGCCATTAATAAAAATAATTGTTTTATATTTTTCGAATTTCCACAGCATTCTAAAATCAAATAGTTTACTCCTCGACATCAGTTGGTAAACCTCCTTTAGCACTTAACAACTCAACTACTTCTTCTTCAAATCGAGGATCATGAATTTGAGAAGCAGGGATACCCGTTAATTTGCCATTGTGTAACAGAACAATTTCATCACACAAATCTTGTGCTAGTTGTAGAATATGAGTTGAAAAAATAACGACAGAGTTTTGTTTCATTGATAAAATCAATTCTTTCATCTCATGAGCAGCGACAACATCAAAAGAAGTCAGTGGCTCATCTAGTAGTAACACAGGTGGCTGAATCATCATCGTTGCCATCATTTGTACTTTATTTTTCATTCCGTGTGAATAATCTTTCAACAAACGATGACGGTCTGCCTTCTCAATACCCACTTTTGCTAAATACTCATCTGGGGTACGAATATTTTTCATTTGTTCTTGATTCATCTCTATAAAGAATTTAATAAACTCATATCCTGTCATAAAATCGGGTACGACTGGCGTTGCTTGCACCAAGCCAATATCCGTTAGTTCATAGTCAGACCGAATCCCATCATCTTCAAACTGGATCTTTCCTTTATCTTCAGGGCTTGTTTTGGCGATACAATTAAACAATGTTGTTTTACCGGCTCCATTGCGACCTAAGAGGCCATAAATTTTTCCCTTTTCAAACTCAAAACTAGCCTCACTAATGACCTGTTTTTCTTTAAATGACTTCGTTACTTCTTCAATAACTAATTTCATTTTACAACTCCTTCAACATTTTTCATAAGTATAACAAATTTATAGAGTGATTCAAATTGTTCTCAAAAAAAAGCGATACTATATTAATCGTAGTCTTTATTCGTTATAATAAAGAATAACAAAATTATTTTATGAGGTGATTTTTTGAAAATAGGAATTTTTGGTGCTGGACATATGGGCGGTGCTATGATTAAAGGATGGTTACGCTCTAAACAAATTAATACTAATGAATTATTCGTCAAAGGTGGAGCATCTGGAACCGCCGAAGCCTTACAAAAAGAACTAGGGTTTGAGTTAATAACAGCAGATAGTCAACTTGATCAAATGGAAATAATCTTCTTGGCAGTTAATACAAATGTTGTCATGCCTCTTTTAACTGAAATGAAAGAACGTTTATTGTTACATCAGATTCCTGTCGTTTCTGTTGCTGCTGGTGTTAGCTTAGAGGAGATGCAACACCTTTTAGGTAGTTCATATCCATTAGCACATGCAATCCCTAATACACCTGCTCAAATCAATCAAGGGACTACCGGTATTAGTTATTCAAAAGCGTTAACACCTGAAGTAAAAGAACATATTCAAATAGCTCTAGATTATCTCGGTACAACGATTGAAGTTGCTGAGAGTCAATTAGGAATATTTGGAACCCTTGCAGGTTGTGGTCCAGCTTTTGTTGATGTTTTTATGGAATCTCTTGCTGACGGAGCAGTATTACACGGGCTTGATCGCGAATTAGCTTATGAAGTAACCGCTCGAATGGTCGCTAGTTCTGCTAATTTGCTCCTAGAAACAGGGAAGCATCCAGGTCAATTAAAAGATGAAGTGACTTCGCCAGGTGGGACAACCATTAAAGGTATTACAGCACTTGAAAAAGAAGGATTCCGTTATGCGACCATCAATGCTCTTGATACGATTATGAAATCTTAAAAAACACTTTATTCTGAGAGAGACGATAAAACAATTTAGGTTTATCGCCTCTCTTTTTTAAATAAAAAATAAGTTTATCACTTTCTTTTTATTTATATCGTTCTTTTGTTATACTGAATTTAATAAAAAATAGGAGGGCAAAAATTATGGAAGTCCTAGAATCCATACTCTTACTAATTTTATTGGTTAGCATTTCTAATATTATTAGTCATTACCTCGTCGCTATCCCTACAGCTCTTATCGAGATTGCTATTGGTTTTTTAGCAGCGATTTTTCTCAATCTCACCATCGAACTAGAAACAGACTGGTTTATGCTCTTATTCATTGCGCCACTTTTATACAGTGATGCCAAACATTTCCCTAAAAAAGACTTGTGGGAACTAAGAGCACCTATTTTCGCTAATGCAATTTGGCTCGTTCTATTAACAACACTTATTGGTGGTTATTTCATTAACCTGTTAGTACCTGAGCTCAGCTTACCTTTAGCCTTTGCTCTAGCGGCCGTTTTGTCACCTACTGATCCTGTTGCTGTTCAAGGCATTGCTGAGCAGGTTAAGCTTCCTAAAAAGCTTTTAAACTTAGTTAATGGTGAAAGTTTAATTAATGATGCCAGTGGTTTAATTACCTTTAAGTATACTTTAGCTGCATTTATCACAGGTCAATTCTCATTACCTACGGCTACTCTTGACTTTACTTCATTAATTATTATTAGTATCATTGTCGGTTTCATTTTTTCAAAAATTTTATACGGCATTGAATTTATTCTACTCCGTCAAGGAATCCAAGATGTTATTTTACATACGATTCTACAAATCTTAACCCCTTTTATTATTTTCATTATTGCTGAACATTTCCACGGTTCTGGAATCATTGCTGTCGTTGTTTCTGGGGTGATGGCTGTTCAACAAAAACCACTTTACCGCAGTCAACTTTCGGAAATTCAAATTGTTACAAACAATTTATGGGACATTATCACTTACCTTTTAAACGGGGTTATCTTTATTATTTTGGGAGCTAGCTTGCCAAATGCAATGCGCTCAGCTATTGTTAATCCCTCCATTAGTAATTATAATTTGATTTTCTATGTCGTGATTATCTGGCTTATTCTCTTGTTTATTCGGATTTTCTGGTCTTATGGTTACATGTGGCTCAATTATTGGCGAACTGGAAAATTGGCGATTGCCAAACCCAGGTTTTATCAAGCTTTGCTGACTGGTTTAACAGGGGTTCGTGGGGCTATTACCATGGTAATGGTCCTATCCTTACCCTTTTATTTACCTAGTGGGGATCAATTTGCCGAACGATACTTACTAATTTTCTTAGCAAGTGGCGTTATTCTATCTAGTCTATTAGCGGCGGTTATCTTCTTACCTATCTTAACTAAAAATAAAGCAAAAAATTTAGACACTTTACAAGATACACTTGATGAAATTGATAATTTTACTGAAATTGATGCCCGAACATTGATGACCCAACAGGCCATTACTGTATTAAAAAATGAGCGTAATGCTGAAAACGAAAATGTCATTACTGAATTACTAGATGATTTAGATAAGCAGATTCGCTACCTTTATCTCAATAATAAAAAAACATCAAATGAGGAATATCATAAATATGAAACAAAATATCGCAAAATTGCGATTGAAAGTGAATATGAAGCCGTTCTCTCATTAGCGAAAGAACATAACATTCAAAAACGTTTATTGAAAAGTTATCTTAATATGCTGAATTTTAAAAAGAAATCACACACCTCTAATTTAGGTATTGTCATTAAGCAATCACTCTATCAATCCAAACGTTTAACGAAAAGATTAATTGCAAAAGCGATATTTAAAAGAGAGCATGACAATGCATCTTATCAAAAAGAACTCACTCTATTAGAGAAAAAAAGTGCTCAACATACGATTAACGTTTTAGAACATTGTAAAAATGAATTAAATAAAAATGATGAACATTACGAATTAGAACGTAATATTATCAATCAAATTGCTCTAGAATATCAAAGTAAAATTGCTCGTATTCTTCACTTAGAGGATGTACATTCTAAGCAATATAATCAACTTTATCGTGATCTCTATCTTAAAACATTAGACGAAGAACGAGCAGTCATTCAAAACTTGTTAGAAAAAGGAAAAGTAACACCTGTCTTAGCCAATCAGCTACGACAAACGGTCAATTACAATGAAACAACCTTTTTACAAGGAAATATAGATTAACAAAATAACCACTCAATTCTAATTAATTAGAATTGAGTGGTTATTTATTCGTCTACTTCTTCTTCCAAAGCAGTCATTAAGACTTTTCTTGGTTTACTACCTTCCGAAGGTCCTACGACATGATTAGCTTCTAACTCGTCAATTAAACGAGCGGCTCGGTTATAACCAATCCTAAATCGCCGCTGTAAAAGAGAGATACTCGCTGTTTCCATTTCCATGACCAGTGTCTTTGCATCGTTATAGAGTACATCCTCTGATTCTGCTTGATTCGTTTCAGCACTTTCCTCTGTTGGCATCATATGCTCTTGATATTCTGCTTCTTGTTGATTCCGAACGAAATCAACAATATTTTCAACTTCGCCATCTGAAATAAAGGCTCCTTGAACACGAATCGGTTTATTTTCTCCCATGGGAACAAATAACATATCACCTCGTCCCAATAGTTTTTCAGCGCCATGACTATCAATAATGGTTCGTGAATCAATCCCACTTGAAACAGCAAAAGCAATTCGAGAAGGGACATTTGCCTTAATAATCCCTGTAATAACATCAACACTTGGTCGTTGAGTCGCTAAAATCATATGAATTCCAGCCGCACGAGCCATCTGCGCTAAACGAATGATAGCATCTTCAACCTCATTACTTGCAACCATCATCAAATCAGCTAACTCATCTACAATCACGACAACAAAAGGTAACAACGCCTGTTTTTCACCCGTTTCTTGGCTATGTCGAGTGACTAAATCATTATATCCTGTGATATTTCTCACACCAAAACTAGCAAATTTTTCGTAACGATTTTCCATTTCTTCTACTACTTTGTGTAGAGCTTGAGCAGCTTTACGTGGATTCGTAACAACCGGTGTCAATAAGTGTGGGACACCATTATAAACATTTAATTCAACCATTTTTGGATCAATCATCATTAATTTGACTTGATGAGGTTTAGCTTTCATTAAAATACTTGAAATAATGCCATTAATACAGACAGATTTACCACTACCTGTCGAACCGGCAATCAATAAATGTGGCATTTTAGTTAAGTCAGCACAGATAACCTCGCCAGAAATACTTCGACCCAAGGGAACTTCTAATAATTCTTCTAAATTATTTTCTTTAGCTCCCATGACATCTCGAAATGAAACCATGCTTGTTGTTTGATTGGGAACCTCGATACCAATTAAAGATTTACCAGGAATCGGCGCCTCCATTCGAATATCTTTTGCCGCTAGTGCTAGTGCTAAATCATCAGTTAAATTAACAATTTTACTAACCTTAACCCCCACAGCAGGTTGAATTTCAAATTTCGTCACAGAAGGCCCCAAACTAGCCCGGACAACTTTCGCATCTACCCCAAAACTATCAAAGGTTCTTTCTAAAACTTTAACATTTTTCTCGACAATTTTATATTCTTTACTTTGATCAGTTTTAGGCAACTCATTTAGCAAGCCAATATCAGGTAACACATAATCTAAATTTTCAGTGTCATTGCTCAATTCAAAAGTTAATACTGAATCTTCAGCGGTTACTTCTTTTTTATCAAGTTGCGAAATTTCATTTTTAGCTGATTTAGGTAATTCTTCAGCATTATCTTGATAATTTGATATTTCTAACGTCATTTGAGTGGCTTCTTGTTCCGTCTTTTTTTGACCCTGTGTTAATTTCTCTTCATCCGATAATTCACGAACTTTATTTTTCTTATTTTCTGTTTTTAGGTTTTTTGACTGTTCTCTTTTTTCATCAAATGTTTCTAATTGATTTTTTATTCCACTCATCAATTTTTCTAAGAAATCAGATAACTTAGAGATCATGTCAGAGACTGGAACATTTACCATTAAAATAATTCCAATTATTAAACCTAAAAATGCCAGAATATACGAACCAAGCTTAGAAACTAAAAAATAAGTCAGACTATATAGTAAAGCACCAATAAGACCACCACCCACGGACTGCGTGATTGCATTAGCTTTTAAATCCAAGGCTAATTTTTTCCACGTTTGCATGATAATCGGTGTACTACTGCTGATGTCTTTAAATAAATTTATCTCAAGTAATAACACAATACTTAGATAGAAAATAATTAATCCTATTAGTAGTGTGCCTCGTTTGATTAAAGGCTCTTTTCCTTTGACAACTAACCAGCCCCCATAAATAATGATGGCAATAGCAAACACACTGTAACTATTACCGACAAGCAAACGAAAAACATTCGCCATCAGACTACCTAGAAAGCCTAATTTAGCGATTCCTAATAGGCCAAAGATAATAAAACAAATACCAATTACTAAATAAGTACGGCGTTCTTTCTCTTTGAGTTGTTTCTTTGTTAATTTTTTTGGTTGTTTCTTTTTTTGTTTCTTTTTCGCCATTGCTAATCTCCTTACTCTCATTCTTTCATATTATACTATAAAAAAGGGGTTGATGTCGGAGTTTAGAGCGTAAATAATTTTTTTAAAAGTTTGGTTTTTCTTTTGGTATATGGTGGGCAATAAACTGGTAAATGAAGCAAAGTTGACCGTTTTAAAATAGATTGACTATAAGTAAACGCGTTATAAGATTCTTTTCCATGGTACACTCCTTGACCAGATGCACCAATACCACCAAAAGGTAAGTTTTCATTTGATAGATGAAGTAATGTATCATTCATCACGGCACCGCCAAAAGGCAACGTTTCAACTAAATAATCAAGTTCTGCTTTTTTTTGACTAAAAGGATAAAAAGCTAGCGGTTTCGGACGGTCTAATATAAAATTCAAGGCTTCCATAATTGATTGATAGCTTAAAATTGGTAAAATAGGGCCAAAAATTTCCTCTTGCATCGAGCTCAACTCTGCAGCGATTGTGCCACTTAATACTGTTGGACTTATATAGAGGCTTTCACTTTTAGACTCTCCACCCCAACAAATAAAATTCTGATCTTTTTTGATTAAACCTTCTAAACGATTAAATTGTCGTTGATTTATAATCCGACCAAAATCAACTGACTCTTCAATTTTTTGACCGAACATTTTTTGAGTTGCTTTAATTAACTCCTCAGTAAATTGAACTTGGATTTTCTCATCCACAAGACAGTAATCAGGTGCGACACACGTTTGTCCTGCATTAACCCATTTCCCCCAAGCGATACGTTCAGCAGCTTGTTTTATATTGGCTTTATCCGTTATAATCGCTGGACTTTTTCCACCTAATTCTAAAGTAACCGACGCTAAATACTCACTCGCTTTTTGGCTCACTATTTTCCCCACTTTTTCGCTCCCAGTAAAGAAAATCTTATTAAATGGAAGAGCTAATAATTCTCCATTTGTTTCTCGATTGGCAAGATACGTCACCACATAATTTTCTGGAAAAATTTCACTTAACATTTTTTGGAGAATACGATTGGTATAAGGGGTTTCACTGGAAAGCCCCAAAATTGTCGTATTGCCACCTGCAATCGAACCGATTAAGGGATCAAGTGATAATAATACCGGGTAGTTAAACGGACTTATAATTAACGTATTTCCATAAGCTTTTCTAATGGTGTAACTTTTAGCTGGTTGTAGAAAAAAAGGGGTTTTAACTTTCTTCGCTTTCGTCCATTTACCTAATTTTTTTATCATTTGTTTCAAATGGCGATACAATAAACCTATTTCAGTTAAATAACTTTCTGTTTCTGACTTACCTAAATCTTGTTGTAAACCATACATTAATTGTGTCTCATATTTTTTTAGTGCCATTTGTAATTTATTTAACTGAACTTCGCGATAGGTTACAGATTGGGTTTGACCTGTTTTAAAAAAAGTTTTCTGCGCCTCAAATTTTTCTTTCCACATATCTTTCGCTCCTTTCAAAAAAAACTGTGATAAAAAGAGAGACTTTTATCAACAGTTCTAAATAAAACGCTATTTTTTCATTGCTTCTTTCAATGCTAATGCTAATGGACTCTCCATCGCTTCATCTGTTTCTTTTTGATATTTTTTCATCAATTTCTTTTCTTCATGTTTGTTCATTTTTTTCGATTTTTTACCTTGTCGGTCTAGCTTTTCGGTCAGGTTACAATTTTTACATTTAAAATAAGCACCGTTTTTGTTTTCTAGAATTTCCATTTTCTTTTTACATTGTGGACAACGTTTATTAGAAACCTTAGGATCCTTACGACGACGGTAACGACATGATGCACCACTACAGACATAAAACTTACCATCTCTAGTATTTTTTTCTCGTAATAATTCACCACATTCAGGACAAACTTTTTGTGTTAACGTATGATCCACATATTTAGTGTCATTTTGTTTAATTTCTAAGACTAGTTTTTTAGTTTCTACTTCAATTTCTTTAATAAAAGCTTGTTGGGTCAAGTGACCATCCGCAATTTTTTCTAATGATTTTTCCCATTTAGACGTTAATTCGGGCGTCACTAACGAAGGGTTAACCAACTTAAGTAGTTGCTTTCCTTTAGGTGTGACCATTAAATGCGTTTGTTGACGATCCATCACATTTGATTGCAATAATTTTTCAATCATCTCTGCACGAGTCGCCGGAGTCCCTAAACCAAATTTTTCCATTTGTCCCAAAAGTGTCGCTTCCGATACTGGTTTAGGCGGTGATGTCATTTCTTCATTTATATTAAACTCAGTCGGAAGTACTTGCCCTACTTTGAATGAACGTTGACGATCTATTTTTTCTACTGCTCCTCGCCAACCTGCTTCCAATACAAGACTTTGTTTAAAATGAAAAGCCGCATTACCAATTGTAACAACTACCGTCTGCGTTTTGCTGACATGAGGCAATTCGAATAACATTAAAAAGCGGGCAACAATCATTCGATAAATTTTTAGTTCATCATTGTCTAATTTTTCTAAGCGTGGCGATTGTTCAGTCGGAATCAAACCATGATGATCCGTTACTTTTTTATCTTGGAAAACACGTGTTTGAATGACTTTTCCACCATTTTTCAAAATATTTTTAGCTCGTTCTGGTTCAATTGACACGACAGCATGCAAACGTTCTTTCATTGTTTGCTTCATATCAGACGTTAAATATTTAGAATCCGTTCGAGGATATGTTACTATTTTATGTTGCTCATATAATTTTTGAATAATTGATAATGTTTTTTTAGCTGAATATTGGAAGCGTTGATTTGCTTCACGTTGTATTTCTGTCAAATCATAAGGTAATGGCGCACTTTCTTTTTTTTCTTTTTCTGTGACATCACTAACCACAGCTTTTTGTTTTTGTAATTGTAACACTTTTTCTTCTAAAATTTGACGTTCTTTATACTCACGTGGATTTTTAGTCTGCATTCTTCCTTTTAACCCTTGATACATTAGATCTAATGTATAATATTTTTCCGGACGGAAACGCTCAATCTTTTCTTCTTGTTCTCTAACAATTGCCAATGTCGGCGTTTGAACACGACCTGCTGACAAATTGTCTTGATATTTAACAGTCAGTGCCCGTGAAACATTCAAACCAACTAACCAATCTGCTTTTGCTCTAGCCAATGCTGATTCATAAAGATTATCATAGGCTTTACTTGGTTCTAATTGTTTGAAGCCTTGTTTAATCGCTTTCTCTGTTTGTGAAGATATCCATAAACGTTTGACAGGTTTTTTAAATTTGACGTACTCTAAAATCCAACGTGCGACTAATTCACCTTCACGTCCTGCATCTGTAGCAATTACTGCTTCTCCAACATCTTTTCGATTAGCTAAAAAACTAATGGCTTTTAATTGATGTCTCGTTTTAGGCAGTGGTTTGATTCCTAAATGTTTAGGAATCATTGGTAATGTTGATTCTTGCCATTCCGCCCAATCTTTATTAATATCTTCAGGCATTTTTAAAGTCAGTAAGTGACCAAGCGCCCAGGTAACAATCACATTTTTTCCTTCAATATGAGTTTTACTAACTTGTGTAGCCCCTAGTACCTTGGCTAAGTCTCTGGCAACACTTGGCTTTTCCGCTATAATGAGTTGTTTCATTGTCTTTATTATCTCCATCATCTAATTTTTTAAAATTGTGTAGTAACATAAGACCTTCATAAGCCTGCAAATCTTCATCACAATCTTCACAGTATATTGTATCGTCTTCATTCCAAAATGCAACTAAGTATGGGTCTTTACATTTAATTTTTTCGTTTATTTCCATTCGTTTTTGATATTTATCTAAAAAATCAACTTCAGCTTCTTCAAATGAAGCGTATTCTGTTTTTGAAGTGATTGCTTCTTGCCAATCATCAAAAAACCACCATGGTTCATTTTCGCCATATATTGTTATTACTTGATACATTAGCCATCATCCCTTTATTTATTCTACTGTTAGATTAGTAGAAAATTCATTAGCTGACAACTAATTTGACTCAAATAAAAAAAAGAGAAGGTCACAAAAAAGTAACTTTCTCTTCTTTTTCTTATAATAATTCACCAAAGCGTTTAACGTACATTTTTTTAACAACCATTACTAGAATAAGATAGGCAACAATCGTTAACGCTAAAAATAACCAATATTCATTTGGTAATCCTACCAAGCCAAGATTTTCACCAAATTCTGTGAATGGTAAAATCGTTCCAACAAGAATACCTAAACTAGTTACTGTCATTAAAATAAATGAAGCATTACTTTGAATAAATGGTAATTTTGGCGTTCTTAAAGTATAGATGACTAACGTTTGTGACCATAGTGATTCTACAAACCAACCTGCATGGAACACTGCGATAAACAATGCTTGTTGCTCGACACCCAAGGTATGGAAACTTCCACCAGCCACTGCTGGACAAATCACAAAGTACAGGAAGATATAGGTTGTAATATCAAAAATAGAACTTGTTGGTCCAAGCCACTTCATAAATGAACCAATGCTTGAAGCATCCCACTTTTTAGGTTCTTTCAAATATTCTGAATCCATGTTATCCCAAGGAATTGACATACATGACACATCATAAATTAAATTTAGAAATAGTAATTGAATTGGCAACATTGGTAGAAAGGGTAAAAAGATACTTGCAATCACAACAGAAAACATATTACCAAAGTTAGAACTTGCTGTCATCTTTACATACTTCATAATATTACCAAATGTCGTTCGGCCGGATAAAATACCTCTTTCAAGAACCATTAAATCTTTTTCTAATAAGATGACATCTGCTGATTCTTTCGCAATATCAACCGCTGTATCAACAGAAATACCAACGTCCGCTTCTTTCATAGCAGGTGCATCGTTGATACCATCACCCATAAAGCCAACTGTGTGTCCAGCCTCTCTCAACACACGAACAAGACGTGTTTTTTGAGCGGGAGTCAATTTAACAAAAATATTATTTTCAATAGCAATCTTTTGTAATGCCGCATCATCTAGTTCATCTAAATCTGCTCCATTAATTAGGCGTTTGTTGTTTAAACCCACTTGTCGACACACTGATTTCGTAACAAGAGCGTTATCCCCTGTTAGCACTTTAACATCAACACCGTGCTCTTTAAGGGCAGTTAAAGCGGCTTTAGTTGTTTCCTTCGGTGGATCAAGGAAGGCTAGATAACCAATCAGTACCATTTCAGATTCGTCTTTGATTGAAAACTCGCCAACCACACTTGGGTTTTTCTTCTGAGAAACACCAATAACTCGTAAACCATCCTCATTCAAGTCATCAACTGTTTTAAGTATCGTTTTTCTTAAATCTTCTGTCAACGGGATAACTTCACCTTTATAGTTAACATAAGAAGAAATATCAAGCATTTCTTCAATAGCACCCTTCGTTACCATTTGTAAATGTCCTTCTTTATCTTCAATCACAACACTCATACGACGACGTTGAAAATCAAAAGGTATCTCATCAACTTTTTGGTAATCATCAACATTGATGTTCAATTCTTCTTCAGCAGATTCAATGATTGCTTTATCCATCAAATTTTTTAGACCGGTTTGATAATAGCTATTAAAAAAAGCATGATACAAGACACTACTGTCTTCTTTTCCATCCACATCTAAATGATATTCTAAAATAATTTTATCTTGCGTTAAGGTTCCAGTTTTATCTGTACATAAAACATCAATCGCACCAAAATTTTGGATAGCATTTAAATTTTTAATAATCGTACCTTTTTTCGCCATGCTTGAGGCACCTTTGACTAAGTTAGTCGTGACAATCATCGGTAACATTTCTGGTGTTAAGCCTACAGCTACCGATAGACCAAATAGAAAGGCTTCTAACCAATCACCCTTTGTTAAACCATTAATCAGGAAAACGGCTGGTGCCATGACCATCATAAAGCGAATTAATAACCATGATGTTTTACTAATTCCAATATCGAAACTCGTTAAGGTTTTCTTTTCAGAAACATCCTTTGCAATTTGACCAAATAAAGTTTCATTTCCTACAGCTATGATAATTCCTAACGCGCTACCACTGACGACGTTACTACCCATAAAAGCAATGTTTTCTAAATCAGTAACCCCTATTTTTTCTTCAGAAATTCTAACATTCGGTTCTGACCGTTTTTCAACTGGATAGCTTTCACCCGTCATTGCGGCTTGAGAAACAAATAAATCTTTGGTTTTGAATAAACGTAAATCAGCCGGAAGCATATCACCTGCCGATAGCTTAATTACATCACCACAAACCAACTCTTCAATTGCGATTTCTCGCTCTTTCCCTTCACGAACAACCGTTGCAGTTACTTGAACTAGATTACTTAATTTTTCGGCTGATCGATTCGATTTAACTGATTGAATTAAAGTCATTGTCCCACTCAATAAAACCATTGCTACAATAATAAAAACCCCTGTTAAGTCACGTTCATCTTTTGGTACAATAGCATAATCTGTTATGTAAGAAATAATAGCTAGTACGATTAAAACAATTGTAAAAGGGGTAAAATAAGCTTTTAATACTTCAATAATTAAGGGTGTTTTCTTAGTATGAGAAATTTTGTTTTCTCCATATTTTTCACGAAGTTCTTCCACTTCGTTCTCTTTTATCCCGTTTAACGAACTTTTAAATCCTTTAAACAGTTCATCGGGCATTTGATTTGAATAGATTTGATAACGATTTTCTTGTGTCAATTTTTTAGTCATCTCAATTCCTTCTTTCTTCAGTTTTCAAAGTTCTGACTTAGTGAAAGAAGAACAATTTGTCTATTTATTCCTCTGATCACCATTTTCATTGCATTCAAGGTCAGTATCTGCCATAAAATCGCCCCCTAATACTCTAATTATCTACTACTTCCTTCTTTTTGTAAAATAGTTGCCTAAAAATAACCAAAAAGAAAGCCCTTCCTCGAAAAACTCGACGAAGGGCTGAATAGCAGTCTAAATAAAGCTCACATTCATTCGTTGAGTTTTAGCACTATATGACGTAAAAGTAAATTTAATTACTTTAGCTGCGTTATGGAAAGCCTTAAATCGACAATCCCTGTTATACCCATTGGCGTCTCTCGACATTTTTGGGCAGCAGCCTATGTTCACATAGGAGCCTCGCCTAACAAATATTCTATTAACATTAATCAATATACCTAACTCTCATTCATTTGTCAAATCCGAATAAATTAAACATATTGTAATTCTGCTTCTTTTTGGAAGGCTTGGTCTATCATTCCTCCACCTAAACATTCCTCTTCCAAATAAAAGACAACTGCTTGACCTGGCGTAATTGCACGGACAGGCTCGTCAAAAATAACCGTTGCTTTTGTGATATCATCTGGGTGAATTTTTACAGTCACCCCTGTATCTTTTTGACGATACCTAAATTTAGCAGTACATTTAAATTCCATTTTTTCAATCTCATCCATAGTAAAATGAAGTTCACTCGCTTCAAGATGCGTAGCATAAAGATGTTCATGATGAAACCCTTGACCCACAAATAATGTGTTTGTTGTTAAATCCTTCCCGACAACAAACCACGGCAATGGATCTTCTCCATGTCCCCCACCAATTCCTAATCCTTGACGTTGACCAATGGTGTAATACATTAAGCCAGCATGATCTCCTTTAAATTTACCATCTAAAGTCATCATTTTCCCCGGTTGAGCTGGTAAATATTTACCTAAAAATTCTTTAAAATTCTTTTCACCAATAAAACAAACTCCTGTTGAATCTTTCTTTTTAGCAGTAGCTAAACCCGCTTTTTCAGCTATTTCTCGAACTTCTTTTTTTTCTAAATGTCCTAAAGGAAATAAAGTTTTTGACAACTGTTCCTGTGATAATTGACTCAAAAAATAAGTTTGATCTTTATTACTATCGATGCCACGCAACATGTGAGTCCTTCCGCTTTCATCTCTGACAACGCGGGCATAGTGCCCCGTAGCAACATAATCCGCACCTAATTGCATAGCGTAATCTAAAAAGGCTTTAAATTTAATTTCTTTATTACACATCACATCAGGATTTGGCGTACGTCCTCTACGATATTCAGCTAAAAAGTACTCAAAGACTCTATCCCAATACTCTTTTTCAAAATTAACAGAATAATAAGGAATGCCAATTTGATTGGCTACTTTAGCAACATCTTTATAATCTTCTGTTGCGGTACAAACTCCATTCTTATCCGTATCATCCCAATTTTTCATAAAAACTCCAACAACATCATAACCTTGTTCTTTTAACATCAATGCAGTCACTGAAGAGTCAACACCCCCACTCATTCCAACAACTACACGAATTTGACTGTTATCTGTCATTCTTTCACCATCATTCTTTATTAGATTCTGAAAATATCTAACGATTTGAAGGTCGCTTTTTTTCAGTGCTTTTATTATAGACTGTTTCTTTATAAAATGCATCTATAAAATTTGATTGAAGTGGATAAAAGCATGATAGAGATAGTTTTTAAACTCATTTACATTTCAATAAATGACCAACTTATTTATTAAAACCCCATTCTCAACCAGTTGAGAATATCGTGTCATTTTGTTAAGATTAAATTTTAATTAAAGAACGTTAAAGTTATTTTTAAGCAATAAACATGCTCATGTGTTTTTTTTAACACATAACTCAAAAAATAGTTGAATAAAATTCCTATTATGTTATAATCTATATAGACGAACGATTATTTAATTGGTCATCCCCTTCCCCAAAAGCGACCTTTTAATAGTCTGTTCGTTCTTTTTTTTTCAAAAAAACACAATATATTATTTTATATAATAAAACTTTATTGTATAACTTTAAAAGCATAAAGAAAAACACGCTTGATTTGTAGGTTTTAGTCAATATTTGATCGACTAAACTACAAACTATAGCGTGCATTTTTTTATTATTTTAAGCGTCTGCTAAGCAATTCGCTATCTTTAAATCATCCATAATAAAATAAAACTGTTCTTGTTTTTCTTTTTGTGAATCATCTTTAAAAATATTCATTGCCTTCATACCATTTGCCGTAGTCAATGACATTTTTAACGTTTTTAAATCTTTTGCTACAGTTAATTTTAATTTAGGACTTTGTCTCACTTGTGGATTTAAATCTAAGGGACGAACTAATTGAAAATTACCTGATGCTGTTTCCTTAAAACCATAATCTTTAAAGCTATAACCTCTCGCTTGTTCATTAACCTTAAATTTTTTAGGACAGCCCTCAATAGTAGCCTCATTAAAAAAAGACATTCTTTCTCCTCCTTATTTCTCTTTCCTTTATTATAAACAATTCTAACAATATATTCTAGCTTAACCTTGCTTCATCGTTTGAATAATTTTAATTAAATGAAACACAAAAACTTCAATGTCCTCTGCAGTTAAACCATAACCAAAACTAATTCGAATTGATTCTTCAGCAGCTTTGGGGTTTTTTGGTTTTAGAGCATAAATCACTTGTGAGGGTTTGACAGTCCCTGCATTACAAGCAGAGCCTGTCGAAATTCCAAACCCTTTCAAATCTAAGTTTGATAATAATAAATTATTAGGGATATCCTTTATCCATAAGTTTAGGATATGAGCCAATCCCATATCTATTTGTCCATTGATTTCAAAATCAACTTTTTGATTAGTTAACTCATCCACGATTATTTTTTTAAAAAGCAGATATTTATTTTGATTTTCTGCTTTTAGAGTTGGGGTTAGTAGTGAAATCGCTTTGGCCATTCCAACAATTCCCGGGACGTTTTCTGTACCCGCTCGTTTTTTTTCTTCTTGGTCGCCACCATGTATTAAAATCGGAGTTGCAACATTTCTTCTTTCATAAATGAAACCAACCCCCTTGGGTCCATTTATTTTATGACTCGACACGCTTAAAAAATCAACACCTAAAACTTGAACGTCAATTAGCTCCGAACCAAAAGCCTGAACAGCATCACTATGAAATAACGCCTGATGCTCTTTTAAAAATTCACCAATCTCTTGAATCGGATTAATCGCACCTATTTCATTATTACCAAACATGATACTCACTAAAATTGTATCCTCTCTTAACGCTGCCTCAACTTGCTCAACAGTGACTTGTCCTTTGGCATTGATTGGCAAATAAGTAACCTCAAATCCTTCTTTTTCTAAATAATGTAAAGAATTTAAAACAGCACTATGCTCCACATTAGTTGATATAATGTGTTTCCCCTTATCCATACAATTAAGTGCTGTCTGAATAATGGCTGTATTGTCACCTTCTGTTCCCCCACTATTAAAAACAATCTCATTTGGCAATGCATGGATACTCTTAGCAATCACTTCACGTGCCATCTCTAACTCAAATTTTGCCTGTCGACCAAATTGATGAATACTTGATGGATTACCATAAACATTCTCCATGACACGTAACATTTCTTGGATTACTTCTGGTTTCATTGGTGTTGTTGCAGCGTGATCTAAATAGATAGATTGCATGTTTCACTCACTCTTCCTTAATAATTTTCTTTAGAAGTATCATATCACATTTTTTTATAATTGAATGCTAAAAAGAACAATTCAAGATCGGCTAAGCTTTCAAAAATAAAAAAAGAGGCTACCATTAATAGTAACCTACTTCGTACAAAGTAAAATATTATCAATACAGATTCATTTTTTTACTTTGTTTTATTTTTGATTATAACAGTGGCGAAAAAATACGTAAGATATTGCGTAGAAGACGTTTATACCAAACAACCGTTTTAGCTTCTTTAAGCGTTATTAATTGACTTAATCCTTCCGTTTCTAAATGATCTTTTAAAACTTCTTGAACACCAATCGTTTTATACATCCAAACACCACACTCGAAATGTAAAAACAGACTTCGATAATCTAAATTAACCGTACCAACCGTTGCATAAATATCATCAACAACAAACGTTTTCGAATGGATAAAACCTGGTGTATATTCAAAAATTTTAACGCCCGCTTCAATTAATTGAGCATAATTCGATTGTGTCACTTCATGTACATACCATTTATCAGGTTGATGAGGTGTAATAATACGGACATCAATTCCGCCTTTAGCTGCCCCACACAGTGCTTCCATCAACGTATTGTCAATAACTAAGTACGGTGTCGTTATATAAATATATTTTTTCGCACGATTAATTAAATTTAAATAGGTAGTAATTCCAACTGTTTCTGCATCAAACGGCGAGTCAACATAAGGCTGATAATAACCTGCTGCCTCTGGTAATTCTCCCGGTTTGTAGCTTGGGATAAATGGACGAGCATCTTCATAATTTTTATCAACAAATTGCCATAGTGATAAAAAGATTAACGCAAATCCCCAGGCTGCCTCTCCTTTGATCATAATTGAATTATCTTTCCAGTGGCCAAACCGCTCAATTTCATTAATATATTCATCCGCTAAATTAAGTCCTCCGGTAAAAGCAACTTTGCCATCAATGACCATTACTTTACGGTGGCTACGATTATTAAAGATAGGCGATAAAACAGGAAGGAAAGGATTGAAAACCCGACACTTGATCCCGCGACTTTCTAACTGCTTATGATAATCATGAGGTAGTGTAAATAGACAACCAAAATCATCATAAATAAACCGAACATCCAAGCCTTCTTGAGCTTTCCGTTCTAAAATATCTAAAATTGAATTCCACATCACGCCTTCTTGTACAATGAAATACTCCATAAAAATATAATGTTCTGCCTTTTCTAACTCCACCAACATACTTTTTAAGGAAGCTTCTCCTGTTGGATAATACTCACTTGTTGTATGACTAAACAGAGCACCTTCACCATACGCAGATAAATAAGTTGATTGCACAACCGCATCTAAATTTCCATCTGTAATTTTGATTGGTTTTACTGTCTCGACATCTAAGACCTCTTCATTTCTTTGAATACGAGCCATTTGTATTTTTTCTTGTTTGCTAAAACGGACTCGACCAAAAACTAAGTAAATCAAAGTACCAAGAACGGGTATCACCATAATAGGAACCAACCAAGCAATTTTATAAGCTGGGTTACTTCGACTATTTAAAATTTTTAAAATCACCAAAATAGAAATAATCAAGTAAACAGCATAAAAGTAAACAAAATATTCACTAAATCTAAAAATAATATCGAACAAAATACCAAATTGGATTAAAATTAATAAAATAATGATAATCACACGGTTTGTTAAAATCCTTAACAAGCCTTTCATCAGCATCATCCCCCCTTTTTATACTTTCGTTAGTATAACAAATATTACCCTATTTGAAAAAGAATTTCACTAAAAAAATAAAGGAGATGACAATTTTTTAGTTTTGTCTCTCCTTTATTTTACTTAATAGATTAGTATTCTTTCAATTTTAATTAATCGAACCCTTTTATTTCAACTATTTTCTTCTTTATCTACGTGTTTTTTTTCCTTGTCGACTTCTTTTTTTACGTCGCCTTACAGAAGAAATAGTTAAAATTAAAAATAGAATAAATAAAAATAATAAAATAACTAGACTGGCTAAAATACCTAATACAATAGGATCACTTAAATCCAGCTGATTTACAAAAGGTACTTTATTTAATCCGGTAATAATGAATGCCAAATATTTTTGTTTTGTTCCTGCCTTTATTTTATTATTTGATTGCTCTTCTTCAAGTTTTTCTAATTTCTGATAGTGAACCTCACTAGGTTTGATTTCATTTGAAACCTGGGGTAATGGTTCTTTTAATCTAATCAAATTCCCCTCAATTAACTCAAACTTAGACTGGCTTCCTTTTTTGATAGTCTCTTTAAAATCTTCTTCTACCTTAACTTCTTGACCATCAATTTTATGATTTCCTTTAGTTAAAATCGTTTCATAGCTAAAATTCTTAAAACCATATGAGAAAATAGCATTTGCAAAAGGATGACGTTTTAGTTCTCCTGTTTGATCAGCCCAATTACCAACACCAAAAACAGTCGTAATCAAACGTAAATCACCTTGTTGTCCAGTCATCGAGATATTAAACCCTCCTGATGGACTAGATCCTGTCTTTAAACCATCTACTCCTTCAAAGGGATACTCACCACTAGCAAGTGATTGATTATAGCTTTCAAATGATTCTTCATACGGAGTTCCTTCCATTGTTGAAATTTGACTATCCTTCGTATACTCTAAAATTTCTGGATATTTTTTTAATAAGTAATAAGTCAAAATCGCTATGTCTCGCGCAGTTGTTTCATTATCCATTGAGGGACTCAAGTTTGATAAATCATCCCCTTCTTTCCCATAAAGGCCTTGAAATGAGGATATTTGAGCGCCGGTTGCATTATAAATAGTCGTATTATTCATTCCTAATTGTTTAGCTGTTTCATTCATTTTTTGAATAAATTGAGCAGGATTTTCATCAACCAACTCAGAAAGCATAATCGTTGCAACATTAGAGGATGGCACTAAAACAAGTGGAATTAATTCTCTAACCGGATAATTAACATTCTCGATAATTTTATTATTACTCAACGCATATATTTTTGACATTTGTTGATGACGGCTTGTTGCCGTTACCTCAGTATCCAAATTAAATTTCCCAGTTGCCATTGATTCATAGACCATATATAAGGTCATTAATTTCATAATACTCGCAGGATTCCTTGGAGCATCTGCATTTTCAGACCAAAGTAATTTCCCAGTATTAGCATCTATCAAAACCGCTCCTTTGGGTTGATCTACCGGATTAACTTGATACTCTGTTTCAGAAACTAAATCCATCATCGATGGTTGATTTTCTTCTGCTTGTACACGTTGTCCTCCAAAATATAAACCAACAAATATTAAACAAAAAAAACTAAAAACTTTATTTTTCATTCATAACTTCCTTTCCTTGCTAAAAATATTACTTATTCAATATATCAAATTTCCCAAGACTTTTGGTGAAAATCAGATATATTATTTCAATAATAAAAAAACTTTAGTTTTATTAAAAAACAAAAAACTATAGTAACCATTTCATGTTTACTATAGTTTTAGACTCTTATTAAATAAATAAAAAAAATAAAATTAAACTTAAGATTAGAGCTAAAAACAAAACACTTAAATGTTTACTTTTTGACATCTCGAGATAACCAATATATTCACGAATAAAAGCCGTTGGCAAATAATAAGCTTTTGTTTTAGAACCTACTCCCCTCGCAAACAAACCAATTTTTCGAGCTAACTTCCCTGCACGAAGGAGATGATAATTATTTGTTGCAATTACTAAATTTAAGTCGTTAATATCTGCATCAGAACTATCTTTTTTGATAATTTTTTCAGAAAACTCTAAGTTTTGACGTGTATTAATAGATTCCGTTTCTAACAAAACTTTTAAGTCTGTTCGCTTCTGTTCATCCAAGTAATTTTTCATTGCTTGTGCTTCAGATATTTTTTCATCTGGTCCTTGTCCACCCGAAACAATGATGACCGCTTCATGGCCTAATTTTTTCTTTTGTCGATCGTATAGTGCTAAACCAGCCTCAATTCTAGAGGCTAATAACGGAGTCACCCTTTCACCATCAATTAATCCTGCTCCTAAAATAATAATATAATCAATTGGTTTTCTAATAGGATATAAATTATAAAAGATACTTGTTAGTGTATACATAATAAAAACACTGACTCCATAAGAAAAACAAAAAATTAAAAAGCTGGCTAACATCGTTACAAAAGGATGTTCAAGTTGATAGGCGAAATAGACCAAGCCAACTTCAAAAAAAATCAAGATTAACGCTATAATTAAAGGAAGCAGATTAGCTAATCTAAAGCCTTCTTTTTTTAACAGAACCCCTTCATTCCAAAACAAGTAAATTACAATACCAAGTGTTCCAAATAAAGTAAACAATCCTAACAAAAGTATCCCTGGCATTGCTACCCAAATTGCTATTTTAGTGTTCCATCTTTCTAATTCAAGTACAATTGTTAAATAAGTTCCCCCTAAAAGGACTAATCCCCAAAAGCCAGTCCAAAGACTCGTTGGTTTCTTTATTATCCAAAGTAAAAATAAAAATAATGGAATAACAAATAAAACAACCAAACGTAAAAAAGGAAATAAATTCATTTGACATCCCTCCTAATAAACTTTTTATTTATTTTAGTTTATCATATTATCGACACGCTCATCAGAACTTAATTTACCATTTTTGAAAGAAAGAACCCGCTGACACGTTTTTTCAATAAATTCTAAGTCGTGGCTCACAATAAAAATAAAAATATTGAAGGTTTTAAGCCAACAAAACAATTCACTAAGCCTCAACATATTTTTCAAGTCTAAACCACTAGTAGGCTCATCAAAGATTAGCAATTGCTTACCGCTCAAAATAGCCACCGCAATCACGACACGCTGTTTTTCTCCTCCTGATAATGTTTGAGGATGCCGAAACAAAAGATGTCGAAGCTGTAATTTATCAACAACCCTTTCATACAACTCTAGTTTTTTTGCCGTTGCTCTCAATTCCTTTTCAACCGTTTCAAAAACAAGCTGTAGCCCTACATCTTGCATGACCAAAAAAGCATATTTAGAAATTGTTCTAGCCGTTAAAACTTCATCTTCTAAAATCATTTGATGACGCTTTACTTTTTGGAGGCCACATAATATTTTGCTAAATGTTGTTTTACCTGCGCCATTTGGTCCAATAATACCAACAATTTCATTTGGTGAAAAAGTAAGTTTAGGTAAATTTAAACTAAACGCTTTATTTTTTTTATGTTGAAAATAGATAGCACCAATCGTTAGACTTTGGCTTTGTTTCGGTTGATAATGGTGCCACATCGAAGAAAACTCATTTTTATTAATCCTTCTTAACCCATAGTGGTATAATTCTACTGTTTTCTTTTTTTCTAATTCATTAAATAAAAATTGTTGACGTATTTCACCTTGTTCTAATTGAATCACACGATCTGCAATTCCAGTCAAATAATCTAAACGATGATCGACAATCACAATTGTTTTTCCTTGGCTCTTTAAGTCAGATAGATCTGCCCGCAATCTTGTCAAGCTTAATTCATCTAAGTTACTACAAGGTTCATCAAATAAATAAAGTTCGCAATCTAGCATTCTAATCGCAGCAAAAACAACTCTTTGTCTTTCACCACCAGATAAACTAAAAATGGATCGATGCCGAAGCCGTTCTAAATCAAACTTTTCTACCATTTCATCTAAACGAGATAAAATTATCTCTCGGGGAAAACCTAAATTTTCCAAAGTAAATACTAACTCGGATTCAACGGTTGTTGTGAAGAACTGGGCATTAGGGTTTTGAAAAATAACGCCAACTTTTTCTAAATAAGCATTAAAATCTTGTGTAGGAAGTTGAATACCTAATGCACTCATTTCCCCTGAAGCTTCTCCTTGATAAAGTTCAGGTATTAATCCATTTAATAGCCGAAGTAATGTCGTCTTACCTGAACCACTACGACCTGTGATGACCACGCACTCTCCAGATGAAACAACTAGATTCAAATTTTTAAGAACAAAATTATTTTGATATTTAAAATTAACATTTTTAAATACAATCACTTTTGAACTCCTCCCCAAACAATACCACTAAAAAGAATCACAATAACTAAATAATCTAACAAACCAAATTTTAATTGATAAATCGTCGTCGTATTTCTTTTAGAAGAACCTAGACCTCGAATATAACCAACGGCTGACAGATCAAATGAAATCCTTTCAACAGACATTAAAACTGGAATGAGCAAATATTCAAATAATTTAAAAGGTGTTTTTAAAAAATCACCTTTTGTTTGTACAATCCCCCTTAACCTTAAGGATGCATAAATTTCACGAATATCAACCATTAATTTAGGAAAAAAACGACAAACAACCATCAAGGGAATTAAAATAATATCAGGAAAATGCCACTTTTTTAAAGCAACTAACCACTCGCTTACACGTGTTTGATGCGTACAAAATAAAACTGCACCAATCGTTGGTGTGACTAATAAATTTCCGACAATAAAGAAAGAGGTTAACGCTGTAATAAAACGAGTCGGTTGATTCAGAAAAGTTAAGCTCAATAAAGATAGAGTTAAATAATAAGCTAATAAAATCCCAGCTCGTTTAGCTCCTCCTTCTATCAACAATAGTATCACTATAAATAAAATAAACGCTGTGATTACTTTTGAATCAAACCGAAACATTAAAAGCAAACTTGCAGTAATAACGACTGCAAGCTTGCTTCTCGGATCAAATAAATAGTTTATTTTCATTCTTTCACACCTTACTGTTTAAAATGTTTAGCATAACTTTTTTTACCAATCGCTAAACCAATTAAACTACAAATAATAATTAAACTCATTGCGATAATAAAAGTATTCATTGAAATCGCCGAAAACACACCTTCTATATAAGCTCGTGATTTTCCTTTCGCTAACAAATTAGAAATATAAGCTTCTTTCATAAACCACATTGGTAAAATCGGACCCGTTAAGCCAAAATTAAAAACAATGTAACTCAAAGGAACTTTTATCTCCTTTTTTAACTTTGTTTTATTTTGTAACAAATCTGCTAAAAAAGGAAAAATAAAACTTGGTAAAAAAGAAAATGGAAAATAACTAAAAACTAAAAAAAACAAGGTCATTAATGAACCTAAAATTGTAATTGCTCCAAATTTTGGTACTTTATTAATGACTACTAAATATAATAGCCCTGAAAATAAAGCTGTTAAACTTGGAATTAAAATACTATTGAACGTTGGAATTGTAAATCTTAAAAGCATGGTCGCTAATAGAACGATAACAAAATAGATCGTTGCATAAATGCCAACAGAAACTAAATCCTGCAACTTAAAACGATGTCTCATCTGGTACTCCCCTTACTAACCTTTGTGAATATATATGTTATATATTTTCAATAGTATACCATATAATTATTCATTTTCACTAATTTATAAATTTCATCTCATAACTAATTGATAGACATCTCTTTCACCATCTATAATGGGTAACTCAATTTCACCACAAAATTTAAAGCCAAAAGAAATAATAATATGATGCATCCGTTTATTTTGTTTGTGCGTATCAATTCGGACATCCTTAACTCCTTGTCGATAAGCTTCTGAGCAAAGATAACTCAGAAATAACTTAGCCAAACCCTTCGACTTCGCTTTTTGTGAAATCGTTATACGATGAATCGTATAATAGAGCTCTGAGTTTTCTTGCCACTCATGAGGTAAGATTGTCGCATAGGTCGTTTCGATTTTACGCTGTAGAACGGCCATCCCAACCACACTTTCTCCTTCAATCAAAAGATAACAATCACCGTTTTTGATGTCTGCTTTCAAAATCGTTTCTTTTGGTTCATTTTCGCCTTGCCATTGTGGTATATTCTGCTCTTTCAAAAACTTTGCACCTTCTGCTATCAATTCCATTACAACTACTAAATCTGTTGGCTCTGCTTTTCTAACATAATATAACATTTACTCATCACTTCACTTTCTTTTTCTAGTCATTTAACTATACCAAATCTAATTCGTGTTTAATACTAACAAACCTAGCTTTTCTTTAACTTTTAAGGTTCTAAAAACAGATTGATTTAAATCGCTCTCTTGATAATCGCCATTATGAACTGCTTCAGTTATCACTGGAATTTGTTTGGCATAACTTGAAGACAATATCCAATCATTTCCTGCTTTTAAGGCTAGCAATCCAGCTTCTTCTTGTGTTGTAAACTTACTTAAGCCTAGCATATCCATATCATCTGTCATAATAATGCCATTAAACCCGAGAGTATTTCTTAAATAGTTGGTAACTTTTGGCGATAATGATGCTGGTAAACTTGGATCTAATGCTGAGACAATATTATGTGAAATCATAATACTATCAGCCCCCGCTTTAATTCCTGCTTCAAAAGGAAGTAAATCAATTTGCTCTAATTCATTTAGTGCACGTTCATCTGTAACCAAATCCAAATGACTATCTTCATTATTTCCATATCCAGGAAAATGTTTTAGTGTAGATAACATTTTTTCTTTATTTAAGATTTCAACCACTAGTTTTACATAATCTGCTGTTGTTTCTGCTTTCACCCCTAATGTGCGATCATAAATAAATGCTTTATCATTTGTTGCAACATCAGCAACTGGATACAAACCAGCCGTTATTCCTAAATTTTTCATAACTTGAGACTTTTCTTCAATGGAAGTTGTGATTCCTGTAAAACCATTTTGTTGATACATTTGTTTGGGCGAGAGAAAAGGAGACGAAACTAATTCAGAATTACGGCTAAGTCGACTTACAGTCCCTCCTTCTTCATCTGAAGCGATGATTAAAGGTATCTTCGACGCTGACTGATAATCTCTAAGTGTCGTTTGTAATTGTTCTGTTGTTTGTCCTTCCACATCTCGGCCAAACAACAAATAGCCACCCAAATGAAATTCTTTGATTGCTTCCAATTGATTTATTTCTGGTACACGTGCTAAAAATAATTGTCCTATTTTTTCTTCAAGCGACATTTCACTGATGATTTTATTAATCTGTTGTTCTTTTTGTTCCTCTAAAGTCATCTTCTTTTCTACCTTACGTCCTTTATTTTTCACTTTTAAATCTATTTCTGGTTCAGATCCTTTTTCTATCGTTTGAAAAATAATAAAAAACCCACCCAATAAAATTAGCAGAACTAACCATTTAATATATTTCATTTCAATCGCTCCTTAACTAAAAAAACAAGTTCATCCTAACAAATATTAAGTAAGAAAGCAAAATAAAAAAGACTTTGAGAAAATAACCTCTCAAAGTCTTAGCTCTTATTAAACTATTTTAGCGGTAAACTAAACCACCGTCTGTAAGAATAGCTTGACCGGTAATGTAATCTGATTCATCTGAAGCTAAGAAAGATACTAAATTAGCAACATCAGAAGGTTGTTGGTAGCGTTGTAATGCAATTCCAGCTGTAAAGTTTGCAAATGGTTCACCTGGTTTTAATTGACCATCACTATGTTTTACCATCGCTGCATCAATACGATCCCACATTTCAGTTTTAGCAATCCCTGGACAATAAGCATTAACCGTAATTTGATGTTTTGCTAATTCTTTAGCTGCAGTATGTGTAAATGAACGAACAGCATGTTTAGATGCACAATAAGTTCCTAACATTTCAAATGATTCATGACCTGCAATACTACACGCATTAATTATTTTTCCTTTTGTCCCTTGTTTAATGAATTGTTTAGCTGCTGCTTGAGTTCCAAAAACAGTACCGTTAACGTTAATTTTGAAAACACGTTCTAATTCTTTTTCTTCAATTTTTAAGAAAGGTGTGACAGCATCAACACCAGCATTATTTACAAAAACATCGAGTTTACCAAATTTTGAAACAGCTTTATCAACTAAATTACTTTGGTCTTTAGCACTTGATACGTCACCGACTACACCAATAACATCAGCACCTTCTCCTTGTAATTCTGCAACTGTTTTATTTAAAACTGTTTCATTAATATCATGTAAAACAACTTTGAATCCGTCTTTTAGTAAGCGTTCTGCAATTCCTCTTCCTAATCCGCCTGCTGAACCTGTTACAACTGCTACTTTACTCATGTTTCATTCTCCTTCAATCTTTTAAATTTTTAAAGAAAATAATTCTTCATTCCATTACTAGCAATTAGCATGCCAAAAAAGAACGTGAAGAAATCAACAAACTTTTTTTATAACTTGGGACAATCGGACATTTTTGTCGCATAAGATTATTCAAATCGAACACTTTGCCGCTTCTTTTTTTATTTTAAAAAAATTCATAAAACAAACTACTCGATTTTCTTCAAAAAAAATGAAATATACTGCTAGCTCGGTGACACAAAAAAACTCTTCCATTAGTTAAAAACTAACAAAAGAGTTTATGGGATGCTGTTTTAGTGTTTGTTTATTTTTCATAGTGAAGCTATTTTTGCTTAACAAGTTAATTTTAACACTAAAAAAACAAAAAAACTAGTCGCTTTTATACTTCTTTTTTATTAAAAAAATATTTAAACCGATTACGGACATTAACCTTAACAGCATTATCTTTATAAGACACTTTTGACCTATTCATCTTTTTTAAAGCGAACTATAAAATAATACTTATCGTGATTAACTAGTTGTTTTGTATAAAAACTACCTATATTTTTTGCTTTCCTAATTTATTTTTCAGACACACACATTTTAGTTTCCATTTGATGTAATCAAAACATATAAAAAAAGACGACTCTGAGAAAATCCTCAAAATCATCCTTTAACTAAAATATTCCTGTCAGTCTATTTGACAAAAATCCTTTTTCGATCGACGACCTCTTTATTTTAACATAAGTTTAAATTGTTAAGCCGCATTTTTTTTACGATAAATAACAAAGCTACCTATTGAAGCTAAAATAATCAAGCCTAAAATATTAATATTAGAAGACACTTCTCCTGTTTTTGGCAACTGTTTCGCCCCAGTTTCTTTTTTATCAGTGTTTGATTGGCTGCCACTTCCCGGAGTTTTACCAGTTGTTCCACCTGTTTGGATATCCTTAACAAGTCCCGTTTGGCTTTCTTTAAGTACCGCTTCTTTCTCATTGACTTCTTTTTGAGAAATAACATTATTGACTTTTTGCGCACGAATCAATAAATCTTGTGCTTGAGTCAGTGCATTTGAAAATTCCATCCAAGAGGCTTTCTTGTATTCTTTTTCAACTAATTTTTTAGCTTCTGCAACTGTCTCTAACAATGATTTTATTGAAACCAATTGATTATAAGCTACTATTAATTTTTCTTTTTGTTTAATAAATTCTTCTTCTGTCGCTTCTGTTGCTAATAGTTTCTCAGAAAGTTTTAATTCATTTTCTAGGTTTGAGAAACTATGAGCTGTAAAGGCAAATTTAGTTGTTTTCTTAAACTCATTTACTTTTTGCTCTAACTCCTCTTTACCTTTACCAGTCACAACTTCTTCTGCAACGCTCGGAATTAAACGTGAGTAAGGTATTGTCTTCGCATAATCCATAATATTATACTTCTTAGTCTTAATCGATGTCACTTTATCTTTGGCTTGACCTGAAACGTCCTGTAGGAATTCAGTAAAGATAGCGTCCATTGAAGGTCCTTCTTCACGTTTTCCACCTAACATCGTATAGCCATCTCCACCTGCTGAAAGGAAATCATTAGTTGCTAACTTATAAGTTTGAGTCGGCAAGACATCTTCAAAAACGCCTGTGATTCTATTTTTTATTTTCAATGAATGAATTCTTTGACCCATCACACCTGTTTCAGGGTTTGTCCCAGGTAAATTAGTATCATATAGGACTTTAACTGAGTTAGAAACTTGTAAAAAGCCACCATTACGGCCTAAAGCAGGTAAGCCATTTTCATCAAGAACAACCGTTTCTTCATTTGGTTGAACTTCAACTGGTGAACGCAATGAGAATTCAAACATTTCTTTTAATTCTTGACCCGTAACATCAATTTGAGCGATGGTATTACCAAATGGTAGCACCGCCAAGATATCAGCTTTGGTAACATTGCCCTTATTGATACTTGTTCGTATTCCTCCACCATTGATAACGGCTAAATCAGTTGCTCCTCCTGTAAATCCTGTTTGACCGTAGTCATAGAGAGAGTCTGCAATAACATTTCCTAAATTCGTTTCTCGAGTCCGTCCATATTTTGCATCTCCTTCAAAGAAAACAGGGTTCTCTTTAATAACAACTTTACCCATTTCTTCTTTAAATTTGCTCGAAGACTCTTCAATTAATGCTGTAATTTCGGGATTAGGTTTAATCTCTTTAAAATCAGCAGCTGGAATCAGGCTTGCTTTAAAACTCGGTTTATCCCCTCGATAACTTACTTTAACCATTCCAACATTGTTTAAATAATTACCTGATTGAACGAGTAAAACATTATCAAATTGTTGTCCTTGCTCTAGAGCAGTGTGTGAATGCCCATCAATCACTACCATTTTTTTAGTTGGAAATGATGTTGCTAATGTTTTAGCTAGAGTATCTCCTCGCCAATTAACTGGTGTTGTTGCATCGACACCTAAGTGACTTAAAAAAATAAAGGCATCAGCTTTTTTATCTAATTCTTTAACTAACTTCTCAGCAACAGGGATAGGATCTAAAAAGGTTACGTCCATCACATTGTTTGGATGCGTCTTAAATGCTGTCTCTGGCGTTGTTAAGCCAATGATTGCGAATTTCTTACCATCACGCTCCACTAATTTATAGGATTCAAACGATGCTTTTCCATCTTTGATCGTATTAGCTGACAACATTGGTAGTTCTTTTTTATATTTCATCGCTTGGTCATACCCAAAATCAAACTCATGGTTCCCAACTGCGACGCCATCATAAGGCATTAAACTCATCCCTTTAGCCATCGTCATTCCTTTAGTAAAGTTGGAAATAGCCAAACCTTGTAGTGGGTCTCCCGCATCGACCATCAAAGTAGGTTTCTGTTGCTCTTTAAATGTTTTTAATTTCGCTAAACCGATAGCTTTGCCCTTTTCATCATACTCCATACGTCCATGCATATCATTGGTATGCATGATTGTAAAATCAAAGTCACCTTTTTCATCGGTTAAGTACTCATCTGGAATTAAACCTTTGCTAACGAGTTCATCAATGTTTAACTTTTTAACATTCGGTGTACGTCCATCCGCTGATGGTACAATTTCAAAGCCTGGTGTTCCTTTTTTAACTTGTTCAATCACATATTCTCGAGCTGGGTGGTCTAAATCAGCTCCAATAATTTCAAAACTTTCTTCTATTTCTTTTTCTGGATCAATCACTTTTTTGTCTTTAATATATTTTACAATCTCACCACGTAAAGTAGCTGGGTCTGATTCAAAAAGTGGAGTAGAATCTACTAATCCAGATTTAGCTAATCCTTCAAAACGATAATTATTCATCGCCATCGTTAATTCTTTAGTATCAGGAATGTCTTTACCTTCGTAAGTTAAATCTGTAATACGTTGACCCTCTGGTTTAGAAATATCGATTTTATACTTAATTCCTGAAATAATATCATAGTTATAAACTCTGATTTTTGGATTAAAAGCAATACTCAAATCACCTTTTTCGTAGCGTTGATAATAAGCTGCTTGCTTTTCAAGAAGGTCTTTCAATTGTTTACCGTTCAATTTTGCTTTAACCAATGTATTTGGATATTTATAAATGTTAAAAATATCTGAATATTTAATTGGTCCTTGATTCAAACGACTCTCTGCTTTGAATAATGCAGAAGCTGCTAAATCAGCGTCAGTCACTTTCATTTGAACATTGTTAATTAATGAAATCATAGCTGTTGGTCTCAGTTGTGCTTCTGGTATTCCAGGTATCTCTTCTGCTGGTAAAAAATCAGCCGAAGCTTCTCCAACAACCCCATTAACGTATTCATTCGTTTTTTCGTGTGCATATTGAGTTGCGTTTCTGACCTCAGGATCGCCTGGGACTCCTTTAGATGAAATAATCGAAGGGGTTGATCCCTTTATTTCCCATTCTTCTGAGTCTTTCTCTTGCTCTAACTCTAAATCAATTCGAACTACACCTGACCCTGTATCTTTAACTGCTCCTACTGGCTTATCAATACCTTTTTCATCCTTAATTTTTTCAGCAAATTCACGATGATCATGCCCTAAAAAGAAGGCATCAATTTCTGGAACTTGAGTAATAACATTTCTTGCTGCCGCACCAGGGTCGCTATTGTCTAATCCTGAGTGAATCGCCGCAATGATTACGTCAGGTTTTTCATTATTATTAATGATTTTAACTTGTTTCTTAGCTTCTTCTGTCATTGATTTAAAACTTAATGACGCAACTTTATCACCATCCCAATTAGGAATATGAGGAATGGTTAAACCTAAAATCGCTACTTTTACTCCGTCTACTTCTTTAATCGTATAAGCTTGGACGAAATTTTCATTGGTTCCCTTTTTATATGTATTGGCTGATAAAATCGGGAAATTTGCTTCTTTTTGAATTTTTTCAATCAATGATAAACCAAAGTTAAACTCATGATTCCCCAACGTCATAGAGGTATATCCAATTGTATTCATCGCCGTAATAATCGGATGTGGACCGGTCAATAACTCTGAATCTGAACTGTACAAATCATCCGTTAATAAAGTTCCCTGCAGATTATCCCCAACATCAATAATCATTGCATTGGGATTTTCAGCTTTAACGTTTTTGAATATAGTCCCAATCCGTGCAAAACCTAAATCTGCTTCCATTTGGTCTTCATAAGAGTAATCCCAGACATTTCCGTGTACATCTGTTGAGCCCAAAATGGTTAATTTTTTGGTGTCACGAATTTCTTTTTCTTCGGTTTCATCTTTTTTTTGCTCCATTTTTTTAGATAAACGAGCTGCTTTATTTTCTTCTGTCGAACTTGTTGATGAAACAGTATCATCTGCCTTACCTTTTGGTAACTCTTGTTGTGATGTCACTTCTGTTTCTTTCTTAACGTTCTCATCACTACTTTTTTTGACACCGCTTTCATTTCCTTGCGAAACAACTTGACTATTCTTTTGATTTTCTTGACCCACAACTGGGTTAAGCGTTTCACCTAATGCAATAAAAGAAGGACCAATACTTCCAATCAAAATAGTAAAAATGGATAAAAGACTAAATAAATTCTTTTTGTAATTTTTCAAAAAAATGCCTCCTTATTTTTTTAGTTTGCCTTAATAAATACTTTTAATTTCTCCTTCCTTTTGTTTTAGCACTTATATTCTATCAAAGATACTCCAAAAAATCATCATTATTATGAACATTTGTTTTTTTATCAGAAATTTAATTATCTGGTCAGCTTAGAAATGTAAACAATAGAATCTGAAACCTTTCAATCATATGGGTCCTATTATTAAAATTAAACAAGTCAGCACCCAGAAATATTTTATTCTGGATGCTAACTTGTTACTTGTATTATTCATACTAAACAGAATTACTTCTTTGAGTACTACTGCCTATCTAATTCCCAAAGAAATTCTAGCATATCGGCTCATACGATCTGTTGTCCACGCTGGGTACCAAACGAGTTTGACTTCCGCTTCTTTTACGGCATCGACTTCTTTAACCGCTGCATAAATTTGTTCTGTAATAACATCTGCTAACGGGCAACCCATCGTAGTTAAAGTCATTTTAATTTCACAATAGCCTTCTTCTGATAGATTTACTTCATATATAAGTCCAAGATTAACAATATCAATTCCAATTTCAGGATCAATTACTGTTTCTAAAGCAGACATGATATCTTCTTTTATTTCTTTTAATTCATCTTCTGTCCATTTTTCTTCGCTCATCTTTCATCCCTCCAACTTCTTAATCATAACTGAGAATCACTCTTTTGTAAATCCTCTAAATTCGGTGTCGTAACATAAAATTAAATAATCGCCACAATTGATAAAAATGAATAATTCCCCATAGACTTAATGGTAGAAATCATCAATGATAATTAAAATCACACCTACTGGAATAATCATAAACGTTAACAAATGAATGTTTTTCTTCAAAATCAGGATTAATTCACTTAAGATATTATCATCGTATCAAAAAAAGATTAACCTAAAGAACTGATTCTCTAGGTTAATCACTTTATTTCATTATTAAAGATGTAATTCTTTGCACACTAAAAGCAATCATATCAGTTGCTTCATCTTGATGATTCTCTGAACTATCAAAATGGTCACTATCAACAGTACCTTTATCAACAAGAATCGAATCGACCATCTCTTGACAGCTTGCTACATATTGTTCGTAAGCTTTTTCTAATTTTTTATGAATACCAATCACCTTAACTGGGGGTTTAATGCCTTGAAGCTTAGCTAAAATAACACGATAGCGATCTGTTCCTGCAGAAAAAATCGCATGAATTTCTTTTAGTTGTTCTGGTTTCAAATCAGCAATTTTTTTATTGTCAATCGCTGAACGAATAATCTCAAATGAATCATTCATTGTTTCGCCAATGGTTTCAGATTCGGTAATGGCGTCGTTGATTACTCGAATATAGAATCCAGTATTTGGTTTCTTCATTAAATTTTCCTCCTCTAAATGTTAACAATCCTATTTTACACTGTTTATGTACAAATTTAAAGTCTATTAAGTTGTTTTTATAACATATCGAATAATGAAAGCTGATTTTCATCAGGTAAATCTTTTAAAACACCATTTTCTGTCATAAATTCAATAATTGTTTTTGATACTTTTCCACGTGTTGCTAAGTCTTCTTTTGATAAAAACTCTCTTTCTTCTCGAGCTACCATGATTTGTTTTGCAACGTTCATCCCTAAACTTGGAACAGAACGAAAGGGTGCAATTAAAGTATCACCATCTATTACAAAATCAACAGAATCAGATTTATATAAATCAATCATTTCAAATTTAAAACCACGTTCTAACATTTCATTAGCAATTTCTAACACCGTTAAAAGATTTTTCTCTTTCGTCGATGCTTCCATCCCCTTATCCATAATTTCTTTGATCCGTTCTTTTACAGCTTCTTTTCCTTGTGCCATTGCTGCAATATCAAAGTCGGTCGCTCGGACTGAAAAATAAGCAGCGTAATAAAGAATCGGGAAGTGAACTTTAAAATAAGCTACACGTAACGCCATTAATACATAAGCCGCAGCATGCGCTTTAGGGAACATATACTTAATCTTTAAACAAGATTCAATATACCATTCAGGAACTTGATTTTCTCTCATCTCTTTTTGCCAATCATCAGGTATCCCTTTACCTTTACGAACACTTTCCATAATTTTGAAGGCCAAGCCATCTTCTAGACCAGCATGCATCAAATAAACCATTATATCATCACGACAACCGATTACTTGTGCTAGCGTTGATTCACCTCGGCGAATTAATTCTTCTGCATTTCCTAACCAAACATCCGTACCATGAGATAATCCTGAAATTTGAAGTAATTCTGCAAAAGTCGTTGGTTTAGTTTGTTCTAACATTCCTCGAACAAATTTAGTTCCAAATTCTGGAATTCCTAATGTTCCCGTTTTAGATAGAATTTGTTTTTCATCAATGCCTAAAACTTCAGGCCCTGAAAAAATCCGCATCACTTCCGGATCATCCGTTGGGATTGTTTTGGGATCAATCCCAGATAAATCTTGTAACATCCGAATGACGGTCGGGTCATCATGACCTAAAATATCAAGTTTCAGTACATTATCATGAATAGAGTGGAAATCAAAATGTGTCGTTTTCCATTCTGAATTTTGATCGTCTGCTGGATACTGAATAGGGGTAAAGTCATAAACATCCATATAATCAGGAATAACAATAATTCCACCCGGATGCTGACCAGTCGTTCGCTTAACTCCTGTTGACCCTTTAGCTAAACGATCAATTTCAGCATTTCGAAAATTCAAATTATTATCACGTTCATACCCTTTTACAAAACCGAAGGCTGTTTTATCCGCAACAGTTCCTATTGTTCCTGCTCGAAAAACATAATCTTCTCCAAAAAGAACTTTCGTATAATTATGGGCTTGTGGCTGGTAGTCTCCAGAAAAGTTTAAATCAATATCAGGAACTTTATCACCATGAAATCCTAGAAAGGTTTCAAAAGGGATATCATGCCCATCTTTTGATAAACGAGCATCACATTTTGGACAGGATTTTTCGGGCAAATCAAAACCTGAACCATAAGAGCCATCTTCAAAAAACTCAGAATAACAACACTCTGGACAACGATAATGAGGGGGCAACGGGTTAACTTCGGTGATACCTGTCATCGTAGCAACAAAGCTAGATCCTACTGAGCCTCGTGACCCGACCAAGTAACCATCTTGTAAACTTTTATGTACCAATTTTTGTGAAATTAAATAAATCACTGAGAAACCATTGCCATTAATACTCTTCAGCTCTTTTTCAATCCGTTTTTTAACAATCTCTGGTAAATCTTCACCATACAAACGATGAGCCTCATCATAACTTAACTTCGTGATTTCATCTTCTGAACCTTCGATTTTTGGAGTGTAGAGATCCGTCTTGACTGGAACAACTTCTTCACACATATTTGCAATTTTTTGAGTATTCGTTACCACAATTTCTTGAGCCAATTTTGGATCTAAAAATGAAAATGCTTTAAGCATTTCATCCGTTGTTCTAAAATGAACACGAGGTAATGAATAACGATTTAACGGATTAGCTCCCCCCATTGAATTAATTAAAACTTTTCGATAGATTGAATCTTCCTCATCAAGGTAATGAACATTTCCAGTTGCAACTACTATTTTATCTAAATCTTGACCAATTTTAATAATATTTTTAATAATATCTTCTAAATCTCTTTCGTTCTTAACAAGTTCAGCTTCAATTAAAGGTGCGTAGACCGCTTTAGGCATTACTTCAATATAATCATAGAACTTCGCCTTTTTTTTAGCAACCTCTGCTCCTTTTTGCATCATTGCTTCAAAAATTTCACCCTTACTACAAGCTGAACCAACAAGTAATCCTTCGCGATATTCAGTCAATAAAGAACGAGGAATACGAGGAACACGATAAAAATAATTGATATTTGATTTTGAAATTAATTTAAACAGATTTTTTAAACCAGCTTGTGTCTGCGCAAGAATTGTGGCATGAAAAGGACGTGCCCGTTTATAAGCATCTCCCTCACCAATATGTTGATTAAACTCATCATGGTACTCAACCCCATACGTTTCCTTTGCCATTTTAACAAATATCCAGCACAAATGGCCCGTTGCTTCTGAATCAAAGATCGCACGGTGATGCTGCTCTAAATTAATATTATATTTTTTAGCCAGTCTATTTAAACGATGAGACTTCATTTCTGGATGTAATAATCGCGATAATTCCAGTGTATCAATGACAGGATTTGTTGCATCAGGCATTTGGTACTTATTCCGACTTGTATTTAAAAAGCCCATATCAAAACTAGCATTATGTGCGACTAAAATCTTATCTTCACAAAACGTTTGAAACATCTCTAAAACTTCTTTTTCTGATTTAGAGCCTCGGACCATCTCATCTGTAATCCCCGTTAAATTAATCGTTGTTTGTGATAAAGGGTGTCCAGGATCAATAAATTGTTCAAAAGTTTCAATAACATTACCTTTATGCATTTTTACAGCTGACAATTCAATAATCGTGTCGTAAACAGCAGATAGCCCCGTCGTTTCCACGTCAAAAACAACATAAATAGCATCACTCAGATGAATGTGCTTTGGGTTGTACGCAATCGGAACACCATCATCGACAATATTAGCTTCTATTCCAAATAAAATTTTAACGCCATGTTCTTGTCCGGCATGATAAGCATCTGGAAAAGATTGTGCTCCTGCATGATCAGTTACCGCAAGTGCAGGCATTTTCCATTTACCCGCTTGAGCTACTAAATCAGTGATATTATTCGTCGCATCCATCGTACTCATGTTTGTATGTAAATGTAGTTCTGCTCTTTTTTGTCCTTCAGGTGCTTTATCCTTACGTGTCTCATGCTTTATTTCTGCTAAATCTTGACAGTTCATGACTAAATCACGCATAAAGGTGTCTTCTTGTATACTTCCACGAACACGAAGCCAACTACCTTTTTTGATTGCTTCAAAAACAGCCATATCTTTTTCATTATTCGAAAATTTCTTAATTGAAAACGAGGAAGTATAGTCCGTCATTTTTAAAATTAAAATTTGGCGACCACTTCGTAAATCACGAACTTCTTTATCAAAAACAAAACCTTCCAAAGTAACCCGACGCTCTTCTTCATAAATATTCCCCATTGGTGTAATCGGTTCGTCGATTGGAATAGAACGTCCCATTTGAACAGGTCCATCTAGTTGTGGGATTTCACTGCGTTGTTTTTGCTTTTGTTGCTCGTTTTTCTCAATTGCTTGAGCTGCTTGTTTCATTAACTCATCTGTACGCTCTTTTTGCTTTTCTAAAAAGGCTTCATGACTTGCTTGTTGTGATACTTCATCTATTTTTAATTGAAATGAAAGCTTTGGAAAGCCTAAACTTTCAAAATTCTTCACAATAATTGGGATGTATTGCTGTTCTAAATAGTTTTTCATTCCTTCATTTTCCACGGAGATTTCAACCTGACCGTCTATTAAAACCGGTACCTGCTTTGATAACGTTTGGTGAACAACAGGTGTTAAACAGTTTTCTGCCGTAATCACTTCATGCCAATAAGCAGCTATTAGCTCCGACGTAATCACTGGCTGATTTGTATAAATTTTTAACTCTGTTTTTGCTATTTCACGGAACGAAATTAATAATTGCTGTTTTAGTTTTTGAAAAACAGCATGAGGTAAAATATCCGGAAATAATAATTCAAAATCCCATTGCCGACTTTTCTCATGAACTATCACTTTTTTTATCGTTCCCTCATTTAAAATTGTGTACTCCGTTGTTTCTTGATTTAATCCAATCTGTTTTAATAATTCTTGATATCTTTCTTTTGGACTTAGTGACACAAAAGATCCCTCACTTTTCTATCAACTTACATCAAAAAGGGCTTTAGCAGTTTTTGCTTAAAAGCCCTATCCTATTATTGATTTAAAATTTTTAATGTTTCTAACAATTCTTCTTTCCTAACTTCTAAAAACGCTGCTGTTTTTTTGAGTTTAACTTCGACAATTCCTTCTTCAGCTTTATCACCAATCGTAATTCGATAGGGGGCCCCAACTAAATCAGCGTCTTTGTATTTTACTCCAGTACGTTCATTACGGTCGTCTACTAAAACAGAAAAACCTGCCATACTAAGTGTTTCTTCCAATTCTTCAGCTAAAGCTACCTGCGCCTCATCGGTCATCTTAACTAAAATCAAATGCATATCAAAAGGAGCAACTTCAGTTGGCCAAGTAATCCCTTCCTCATCACACGTTGTATCGACGATTGTTGCAAATAAGCGACTCAAGCCCAAACGGTAACTTCCCATTAAAATAGGTTGCTTTTTCCCTTGTTCATCTGAAATCATCGCATCAAATAAATAACTCAAATAATCACCTACTTGAAATATATGGCCTAATTCAACAGCTTTAGCAAAGTGTAAAATACCTAGCCCATCAGGGGAAGGCTCACCATTTTTTACTAATTTGAAATCAGAAAAGGCACTGACTGAAACATCACGATTGATATTAACATCCTTAAAATGATACCCTGTTTTAGTTGCGCCACAAACAAAATTCATCATTGTTTCAACGTATAAATCTGCTACAATCTCAATACTAGAACAATCATTTATTGGTCCAAGTGAACCAAAACTACTGGAATAACACTTTTCAACTTGTTCCGGTTTAGCCAATTGAACATGCTCAGCTTTTAAAAACTGTCCCACTTTGTAAAGACTAATTTCATGATCACCACGAAGTAAAACCATGACTAAACGATCATCTACTTGTAAAAGAAGCGTTTTTAAAATCTTATCCGGCGTTATTTCAAAGTAAGAAGCTACCTCAGCAATCGTTTCAATGTTCGGCGTCTCAACTAATGCCATCTCTCGCATCAGTTGTCTTTTACTTTCACCGACAAATTCACTCGTTGCCATTTCAAGTTTAGCTGCATAATCACTTGCATCCGAATAAACAATCGTTTGATCTCCATGTTCTGTTAATGCCAAGAATTCTTTCGATAAAAAATCAGTTTCTTTATTACGTTTTCCAACAACAGAATAACATTTAACGCCACAACGCTCAAATATTCGTAAATATATTTTTTCAATCTCCTTAAAATGAGTTTCTAAATCATGAGTGGTATAGTGGAAAGAACATGCGTCACTCATTAAAAACTCTCTCGTCCGCATCAGTCCTTGTTTTGCTCTTACTTCATCACGAAATTTTTCTTTAAATTGATATAATGTTATCGGTAATTTTTTATAAGACGTTATCGCGTCTTTGATTAATGATAAAAATACCGCTTCATGAGAATGTCCTAATACATAATCACGATCCTCATTATCTGATACCTCAAAATGGAAGCGTCGTTGCTGATTATATTGTTCACTTCTTTTTAACATTTGTTTAGGAATAAAACTTGGCAACAACATCTCATTCGCATCTATTTTTGCAAATTCTTCTCTAATAATTTTCTTCAAACGATTCAACACAAAATTAGCAAGTGGTAGATAACTATAAACACCACTCGATAATTGTCGAATATACCCTCCCCGTAACAATACCTGCTGACTCAGTACATCAGATTCACGCGGCACTTCCCTTAGTGTCGGCATGAATAACTTTGACTGCTTCACTTTTTTTCCTCCTTAAATAACGACCAAACAAAACTATCTTATAAAGAAACGATGAAAGTCATTCCAAGTCACAGCAATCATCAATACAGCTAAAACAGCAACACCTACCATCGTAATTGCCATTTCTTTTTCTTGACTAAGAGGTTTTCCTCTGACACCTTCATAAAGGTTTAATAAAATTTTTCCTCCATCTAATCCTGGTAATGGAATTAAATTCATAATTCCTAAATTAACAGATAAAGTCGCTGTAAAAATTAAAATAGAAATAAAACCACTTTGGGATACTGTCTCAGACAATTTAAAAATCATCACTGGCCCACCCAATTTATTTAAACTAAAACCTGTTATCAAATCACCCAATGCTTTAAAAATTGAAAGTGAATTCGCTACGGTTTGCGTTGCTCCTAATTTTATTTTTCCAAAGAAAGACAATGGTTTAAACTCGTTGGTCATCATAATTCCAATCTGTCCTACTTTGTCATCAATTTTTGTAGCTTTGGGAGTAATTTCAAGTTCTCTATTAATCCCTTTTTCATTTTTGACGATGATTCTTAATTTTTTTCCTGGTTTATCAGAAATTTCTTTAGACATCTCGGAAAAAGTACTCACTTTTTTACCTGAAACTTCTACGATTGAATCTCCTGGTTTAAGACCTGCCTTATCAGCAGGACTATTCTGCTCAATTCCACCGATTAGTGTGGTGTGATTAGGAACGTACGTTCCACCTTGTAGAAAAGCAACAATCACAAATAAAACAAATGCTAAAATAAAATTATTTAAAGGTCCGGCAAAATTCGTCATCAAACGACGACCTAACTTTGCTGATTGAAATTGAACATCTAATGGAGCAATTTGAACTTCAACCCCATCTTCTTCTATAATTGTTGCATCATGGTCAACTTTAAATTCTTTGATAATACTTTCATCACGATTTTCATAACCACGAATCAATAACTCTTTTTCTAAATCATATTCTAAAACTTCAATCGGAATACTATTAGGAATAGCAATTTTTTTACTTAAATTGATACGAACAACTTCACCAATATCATTTAAAACCAAAGAAATTGGCAATCCTGGCGAAAGCTCTAACTCATCATCACCAGCACCAGCCATTCGAACATAACCACCAATTGGAAGTAGTCGAATAGAGTAAGCCGTACCATTCACACGGTGAGAGAATAGTTTAGGTCCCATACCAATCGAAAACTCTCTGACTAAGATACCGCCACGTTTCGCAAAAATAAAATGACCGAATTCATGGACTAACACAATTAAACCAAAGACAAATATAAATGTAATAATTGTTTTCATCTAAACATCCTCTCAATTAAATAATTTAAAATACACCAAAAATATGCATCAGTGGGAATACAAATAATAGACTATCAAAACGATCTAAAATCCCACCATGACCAGGTAATATTTTACCTGCATCTTTAACTCCATAATAACGTTTATATGCTGATTGAACTAAATCCCCTAACTGACTAACCACTGAGAATAAAATAGTTAGAAACAACATCGTTGTCAATGAATAACTCATAGGGAAGAATAATAAATAAAGTAAACTAATAAATACAGCAGAGACAATCCCACCAAGTGCACCTTCAATTGATTTATTAGGTGAAATATGAGGGGCTAATTTTTTGGACCCAAATTTTCGTCCCAGTACATAAGCTCCAATATCTGTTGCCCATACAACAAATAAAGCATAAATTAAAATTGACAGTCCTGCTTCTCTTGCCACAATGAAGTTTTTGAAGCCCATTCCAATATAAAGACTAACTAAAACTGGAAATGCAGCATCTTCAAAAGTATACTCGTTTTTTGAAAAAACGGGTAGGATTAAAATAATCATGATAAAAAGATAATATAATGAATTCGTATCAACTGATGCTGGTAAAAAATCCAAAACTTGACTAGGCCCTAGGATAATAAAGACCGTTGTCAAACCAGCAAGAACTCCCTCAATACTTTTTAATTCTAAATTTTTCATATTAAATAATTCATAAACTGCGATAATTCCCATTAATGCGATAACTAATTGTAGTGGTATTCCTCCATAAATCACCAAAGGTAAAAACAAAGCTAAGGCAATTACTGCGGTAATTACACGTTGTTTCATTTTAATTCAGCTCCTTTTTTTGTTTCCCTTAAACCACCAAAACGACGGTTTCTGGACTGATAGACGCCAATTGCATCTTCTAAATCATCATTCTTAAAATCTGGCCAACTTACCTCAGTAAAAAACAATTCACTATATGCTAATTGCCATAATAAAAAATTACTGATTCTTTCTTCACCACTTGTTCGGATTAACAAATCCGGATCACGATACTCTTCAGGTAAAACACCAGTCATTAAATGTTCTGCAAATGTTTCTTCGGTTACTTCTCCTACTGTCGTAACCTGTGCTTTTGACACAAGCTCATTCACTGCTGTTAAGATTTCAGCTCTTCCACCATAATTAAGAGCAAAGTTCAAAATCATCCCTGTATTATTTTTTGTTTGTTCCTTCGCTCGGATAACAGCTTTTTTAGTATGTTCTGGTAATTCTTCGATATAACCCATCACTTCTACTTTAACATTTTCCTTAATCAATTCAGGAACAAAAATATCAAAGAACTCAACCGGTAACTTCATCAAAAAACTGACTTCATCCGTTGGTCGCTTCCAATTTTCTGTTGAAAAAGCATATAAAGTTAAGACTTTTACACCCAATCGACTAGCGTGTTTGGTAATTCGTTTAACATTGTTCATACCTTCTTTATGTCCAGCAACACGGGGCATCATTCTCTTTTGAGCCCACCGCCCGTTCCCATCCATAATAACTGCTATATGTCGTGGAACCGGTTTTGATTTATCAAAACTAGTTAAAGTCTCTTCTTTTATTTTCTTATTAAATAAATTTAGCATATAAAGCCCCCTAATAAAGACGTAGACTATCGTTTCTATTGTAGCAAAGACTCTATTAAAAGCCTATTAATTTTAAGAAATTAATCAATAATTTAAACATTAAAGAAAAAAAGTCGTAGAACGTTCTACGACTTTTCCCCCAATTTGTCTAAACTTCTAATAATTCTTCTTCTTTATTAGCTACAATGCTATCAATATTTTTAGTACTTCCATCAGTCAGTGTTTGGACTTCTTTTTCTAAAGTACGTAACTCATCTTCTGAAATGACTTTATCTTTTTCTAATTTTTTTAAGCTGTCAATTGCTTCACGACGAATACCTCGAACGACAACTTTTGCATTTTCACCATATTTACCAACTTCTTTAGCTAACTCTTTACGGCGTTCTTCAGTTAATTGAGGGATTACCAGACGAATCACTGTCCCATCATTTGAAGGGCTAATTCCGATATCACTAGATTGAATTGCTTTATCGATCTCTCCAATAATCGTTTTATCAAAAGGAGTAATCATTAATACTCGAGCTTCGGGAATAGTGATTGAAGACATCTGGTTTAAAGGTGTTTGAACGCCATAATATTCAACGCTAATACGATCTAAAATACTAGCATTTGCTCGACCAGCTCTAATCAAACCAAGTTCACGCTGTAAACTTTCTTCTGCTTTAGTCATTTTATCTTTTGTTTCATTTAAAATTGTTGTTTGCATTTTATTTCCCCCTTACGGTAGTTCCGATTTGTTCACCTAGAACAACTCGTTTAATATTTCCTGGTTCATTTATATTAAAGACAACAAGCGGAATATCGTTGTCCATACTTAAACTACTAGCTGTTGAATCCATCACTGATAATCCTTTAGAAATAACATCTAAATGCGTTAATTCATCAAATTTAGTAGCTGTTGTATCAATACGTGGATCTGCAGAATAAACACCATCAACATTGTTTTTAGCCATTAAAATAACATCTGCTTCTATTTCGACAGCTCGTAATGCTGCTGCTGTATCTGTTGTGAAGTACGGGTTTCCTGTTCCTCCAGCAAAGATAACCACACGATCTTTCTCTAAGTGACGAATAGCGCGTCTTCTAATATACGGTTCTGCAATTTGTCTCATTTCAATAGAAGTTTGAACACGTGTTGGAACACCTAAGTTTTCTAAAGTATCTTGCAACGCTAAGGCATTCATGACAGTTGCTAACATTCCCATATAATCTGCTTGAGAACGTTCCATTCCCATCTCAGCACCAATTGTTCCGCGCCAAATGTTTCCTCCGCCAACAACAACGGCTACTTCAATTCCTAATTCAAAGATTTCTTTGATTTCTTTAACAAATTCTTTGACTACAGGAGGATTGATTCCAAATCCTTTATTACCTGCTAATGCTTCACCACTTACTTTTAAAAGTACTCGTCGATACTTAGGTTCTGCCATCTTTTTAACCTCCGCTTTTTGCTTTATCTTTAATTCAAATCTCTCTATTTTTTCTAAAAAAAAGAACGCAGTTATTTATTAGAATAAATGCGTTCGATTGACTTAACGAAATTATTTCATTTGGCTCATAACTTCGTCAGCAAAGTTTTCTTCACGTTTTTCTAAGCCTTCACCAACTTCGAAACGGACAAAACCTTTAACTGTAGCATTTTTTGATGCTGCATATTTTTCAACAGTCATATCTGGATCTTTAACAAATGGTTGGTCTACTAAGCAAACCTCAGCTAAGAATTTATGCATACGTCCAGCTACCATTTTATCAACGATATTTGCTGGTTTACCTTCATTTAAAGCTTGTTCAGTCAATACTTTCTTTTCACGTTCTAATTCTTCTGTCGATACTTGATCTTTTGTTACATAGCGAGGGTTAATAGCTGCAACATGCATCGCGATATCTTTTGCAACTTCTTCATCTGTTGTTCCATCAATTAATGATAAAACAGCGATTTTTCCTCCCATATGTAAGTAAGCACCAAATGCTGCATTGTCTTGTTTTTCAACAATTTCAAAACGACGGAAGCTAATTTTTTCACCAATCACTGTATTTGCTTCAACTAAATCAGATGCAATTGTTCCTGTTGGTGTTGTAATTGCCATAGCAGCATCCATATCAGCTGGTTTATTGTCAGCAACTAATTGAGCCACATCTGCAACTAATTTTTGGAATTTTTCATTTTTAGCAACAAAGTCTGTTTCTGAGTTAATTTCAACGATGGCTGCAACATTTCCATTAACAGCTACGTTAGCTAATCCTTCTGCTGCAATGCGATCATTTTTCTTGTCAGCTTTAGCCATACCTTTTTCTCTTAATAAGTCAATAGCTTTATCCATATCGCCATCAACCTCAACCAATGCGCGTTTTGCGTCCATCATACCAACGCCTGTACGATCACGTAATTCTTTTACCATAGTTGCATTAATTTTAGTCATTCTTTATTTCCTCCTAAATTTTGCTTAGATAATCTTCTTTTTTATTTAACAAAAAACTGCCTTAAGTAACAGTTATCATGGCTACTTTGTTCACCTTGACCCCGCAGCCTAAGACAGCCAATCTTTTAATATTTAAAATTATTCAGCACTTTTTCCTTCAACAACTTCAACAATTTCTTCGATTGATGGAGCTTCTTCAGAAACAACCTCTACGAATGTTTCCTCAACAACTTCATCTTCACCTTGACGGCCTTCGATGAAAGCATCTGCCATTTTTCCAGAAATTAATTTAACCGCACGAATTGCATCATCGTTAGCTGGGATAACAACATCAATCTCATCTGGATCACAGTTAGTATCAACCATAGCTACGATTGGAATATTTAATTTATGAGCTTCTTGAACAGCAATACGTTCTTTACGTGGGTCAACAATAAACATTACGTCAGGTATTCTTGGCATATCAGCGATACCACCTAAGAATTTTTCTAAACGTTCACGTTCTTTAATTAAACCAGAAACTTCTTTTTTAGGTAAAACTTCAAATACGCCATCTTCTTCCATGATAGTGATTTGTTTTAAACGAGCGATACGTTTTTGAATAGTATCCCAGTTAGTTAAAGTTCCACCTAACCAACGGTGGTTAATATAATATTGACCTGAGCGAATTGCTTCTTCTTTGATCGCTTCTTGTGCTTGTTTTTTAGTTCCTACGAATAAAGCGATTCCGCCCTCTTCTGCAACATTTTTCATGTAGTTATAAGCATCGTCAACTAGACGTACTGTTTTTTGTAAATCAATGATATAAATACCATTTCTTTCTGTAAAGATATATTTCTTCATTTTTGGGTTCCAACGACGAGTTTGGTGTCCGAAATGTACACCAGCTTCAAGTAGTTGTTTCATTGAGATTACTGCCATGTTTTGTTTCCTCCGTTTTGGTTTTTATTTTCCTCTCAACGCCATTATAACTCTTTTAAGAACTTAAAATAAATTTAAGCACCTCTTAAAAAATTGGCAATTAATGTGGATTTATACGCTAATAAATAGCATACTTTGTAAGTATAATCTAATTAGTGAAAAAAGGCAATCCTTTTACCTTAAATTTAATCGTTTAAAATTTGATTTTTGCAATCTTTTATTTTTCCATTATAATGTAGTTATTAACTGAAAGGAGTTTTTATATGGCTATTTTTTACTGTATCCGTCATGGAAAAACAGAGTTTAATCAGAATTTTATTTTACAAGGAGGTCTTTCTGACTCACCCTTACTTGAAGAAGGTTATCAATATGCAAAACAAGCGGGTACTTTTTTAAAAGACGTTAATTTCGATTGCGTTATTGCCAGTCCTCAAAAAAGAGCACACGATACTGCCGAATCTATTTTATCAACTCACCCAACTGAACTATCTATTGAAACCATTAACAATCTTCGCGAACTTGAATTCGGTGAGTGGGATGGTCTGCCCCAAAGTAACTTTGAACATTTCGAACAATTTTCACACCTTATCGAACGTCCAGATTTGTATGATCCTTCTGATTTTAAAGGTGAAAGTTTTCAAGACCTTTTAGATCGAACTATTCCTGTATTTAAAGACTATACTGAAAAATATCCGGATGGTAAAATTTTAGTCGTTTCGCATGGTCTTACCTTACTAACAACATTATCTTATTTAACAGGAACGCCGATTAAGGATATTCGTAAACAACGAATGCTAGATAACGTAAGTATTTCAACTTTAGAAGTTAATCCTGAAAATTTTGATTATCAACTTAAAGATTGGAATAATATTAGCCACTACTAAACTTTAATGATTTAAAACTATAACATCATTGGGGATAATTATAGTTTTATAAAGGGGATTTTACAGCAGATGAAATTAAAAAAGATTAGGGCAATGACCCATTATTTTAATCCAACTGACTGGTTCTTTCATTTTTCTGGCTTTTTGATGTTTTTCATCAGTGGCCTGATTTTATTTGCTTTTTCAAAGGGAATTCAATATTTGATTGTTCCAGTTGCACTAGTTACTATTTTAAAAGGTTTTTTTAGCTATTTTTTTTATTACTATACTTATGACGATTTTCGGCAAACAAAATTAAAAAATGTTTTTATTTTTCTAGCTTTAGCAAATATATCCCTTGGTGTTATACTAATATTTACTCTCTTTTCGAGTACCTATCTGGCCACTATTGGGATTGCCATTTGTTTAGGTTTTGATACTTTCATTCATTTTATTTTATTATTATCGATGGAAGTTTTACAACAAAATAATTTTAAAATAAGAAAACTCTATTACACCTTAGCATTTATAAGCTTACTTTTATTATTAATACCAGCAACTCAAAATATTATCGGACCTAATATTCTCATTTCAGTCTGTTTATTTGTCAATGGAATTAACCTCTTACTTTTTCAAACAACCAAATAATATTTTGACTTTACTTTAATAAAATAAAAAGACTTTGCTTTCTATTAATTTAGAACGCAGAGTCTTTTTATTTTATTAATTGAAAAACGGATTGGTTTTCTTCTCTTTTCCAATCGTCGTTGGTTCACGGTGACCAGGGTATGCTTTAAAATGATCAGGTAAAGTAAAGAGTTCCGTTTGAATACTCTGCAACAAATCCTGCCTATTTCCAAATGGTAAGTCCGTTCGACCAATGCTTCCAGAAAAAAGGGCATCTCCTGTAACCACAAAATCATCGAAGACAAAACTAACACTACCTGGTGAATGTCCCGGTGTTGGTACTACTTTAAATTTTAAATCTCCAAATTCATACTCTTGATAATTTTCAAATAAGTGTTCTGCTGGCTGTACAATGATATCAAGCATATCATTGTGATGCATTAATCCTGAAAAGTTTAATTTTGGATCAGTTAACCACTCTTGTTCCACAGGACTGATATAAACTGGAATATCATAATCAGAACGTAATTCTTCTACTGCACCAATGTGATCATAGTGAGCATGTGTTATCAGAATAGCCTCTGGTTCGATTCCACTGGCTTCAATTTCAGCTTTTATTTTATTAGCATCATTTCCTGGATCAACAATTAAAAGCGTTTTTTGACTATAAATAAGATAACAATTTTCTTCAATACTACCTGTAATAATTTGTTTAACTTGTGTCATCTTAAAACCTCCTTCATCTTTATATCATTATACTAAACATTGTTGCTTTTTGTCATTCTTACAAACTTATATAATATGTTATAATCAAAATAATTAAATTATTGAGGTGATATTATGTTATCAACCGTTCAAAAATTAGGCGAAAAATTAACTTTTATCCCATTTGTTATGATTAATGGGATGAATTTCTTTCCAATCTTTATTTTGTCGCAACTTTTTATTAACCATGAGAAAATCAATCGCTTTATTCTTCCCCTAGTCATGTTCTACTGCTTTAAAACAACGATTCTTTTTATCTTTAGAATAAAAGAAATTGATAGTTTTAAATTGTTAAAGTTTTCAATATTAGTAGGTATTATAGGTTCTTTTATCGGTTTTCTTTCTCATCGGCACTTTTATCTCCAAATTTTTTCGGGTATTTTTTTAGGAATATCTAGTGGACTACTGACGCCCGCCCATTTAACTGTTAAACTCCATGAAAAAAAATATAATCATCTGAAAACTGCTCCAAAAGATTTAGCTTATTCATTGCTATTTGCTGTTGTCCTAATTTTTGGACTATTCAAAGCGTCTAATCATTCATTGATGAGTACCTTCCTATTTTTGATGTTTAATCTCATCTTGCTTTATATTATTATTAGCGCTTATCCAACGTACCAAATTATGGATAATACACCTTATCCCAATTACTCAATCAGTGAATCATTACTTCTATTTTCATTAGGTTTTTTTACTATTTTCATCTTAAAAAGCTCTAAAAAAATAGGTTTTACTAATTTTCTTTTACCGATGATTTTACTATTCATCAGCGTCTCCTTAATCTATATTTTTTACTTAAAAAAAGTAAAACCAAAAAGAAAATTCAACAAATTAGCCACAACAATTATTATCTACAAAGGGATGCTAACCAATTTCATTTTTGTGTTTTGTACTTTTTTTATGTTAATATCACGTGGCAAAAGAGCTTTTTATATTGTTTATCTTCTTTATTTAATCGCGACAATTATTGGCCCAACTTTGAATGTCCTTCTTAAAAAGAAAACTCGCTTTTCTCAAGGAAATACTCTCATTATTGGCTTAAGCCTCAGTTTTTTTCTCATTCTATTTGATTGGACCTTTTACACAGGTGTCTTTCTATTAAGTCTCTTTGCCCAATATCTCAATCAAGATCTTACTCAGTTTGCTTATAAACAAAATGGTATTCCGCAAGACAATCGAATTATGGCTAAATTTAGATTAAATAATATTGGTTCAATCATCCATCAAGTCATGATGGTCGCCATTCTTTTTTTAGTCACTAAACTAGCAGGTGTCAGTAATCTTGCTGAAATTTACCTAGATTATAGTACACAAACGATTGATCTCAATACGCTATTACCTTTACAATTAACTAAGATCTTCATCTTAATTATTTTCATTCTATTTTTTCATGACCTTAACGTTTTTTATCGTCAATATTTCATTAATGAAACCATTGATGACTTAAGTATGGATAACTAGACAAAAAGACAAGCAAACGAGATTTTTCTCATTTACTTGTCTTTTTTATTAAAAAAATGGAGCACATAAAAGCACTGATAATCCCTTTAATACTATCAAATGGACGGGATAAAAAACATAAAACAAATATTTTACTGTCGCTCCTCTTTGATGATTATATTTTAAAATAATGATTAAAGAAAAAGCTGAGCTTAAAAAAGACAAATCATACCAAGCTCTCCAAGTAAAATCTAATCCACAAAGATACATCACTAAAATAACTACTAGATATTTTAAACTTTTTTTATCACGGAACAGATAGAAAGTAGACATCAATAAAATACCATAATACCAACCATCTAGACGTAATAAATATGAAAAATAAGCTGCAGTAACTATCATTAATCCTACAATAATCAAATGTTTTTTATATTTTTTAATCATAAAAAGTAGGACTAATCCTAAACTTAAAGTAAAAAATACATTTTGCTCTCCAAAATAAAACAACTTGTCAAAGAATACCCAATTATACAAAAATTCAATTAAAACACCTGAAAGCAATAAACTAAACAAATACTTTTTAAAATTTCTAGTATGAACAAAGCCCTCGACAAGAAGAAAGCAAAAGATTGGAAAAGCAATTCGACCCAAAATGCTTCCTATCTTAATTAGTAACAATAACTGATTAAATTCATAGTCTGTAAAATGGGCATAGGGTGCTTGCATAACTAACCCATTCACTAACACAATTCTCGTAAAATGGTCTATTACCATTGATACGATAGCAATTATTTTCAAACGGCTTCCACTTAAACTCTTTCCAAACATTTCTTGCATCAGCTAATAAACGATTATTTTTTTATTCGTTTGCTATTTTTAAGTCATACGAATAAGTCATTATTTTTTCCTTATATTCATTAGCTGTTATCTGAATTTCATAGGACCCTTTTTCAAGAAAAATAGTTTTTTGATCTTTAATTCGATCCCTTTTTATTTGGTAAACGATAACGTTAGTTTTTTTATTGAGTACTTTCATCTCTAATTCACCCGTGTCTATTTCTCCTTTTGAAGTAAAAGTGACTTTTCCTTTTTTAGGTAGAGAAAAATAGCCTGTTCCAACAACTAGCGATTCCTTTTTTATTGTTTGAAGTTCCATTGTTTTGTCCTGTTGCATCTCAAACGAGATATGATTCATTTTTTTTACTGCGATGAAGCCAGCTACTGATAAAACTATACTACTAACCAATACGATAATCAGGACTCGAATCATTATTTTTTTTTGTTTCTTTTCTGAATCAATCTGCTTAACCACTTTTTCATCACCTTTTAATAACTCATCAACTGAAATCTTATAATCTTCACTTAACTTCATAATCGTTTCTAAATCAGGGTAACTTTTTTTGTTTTCCCAACTTGAAACGGTTTGACGCGTTACTTTAAATTTTTCGGAAAATTCTTCCTGACTCAAATTATTTTCTTTACGAATCTTCTTTATTTTTTCTCCTAGTTTCAATTCAAATAGTCTCTCCTTCCAAACAAATCATCACATTATCCGAGTTAAACCACTAGCATATTCCGTTAACATTGTCGCAATTTATTCTTTACATTATCATTTTTAATGTTAATTGTACATGACATTCCTTAATCTAAAGCCTTTTATCTATTTTAATTTTATTTATTCATTAAAATTTTCCTTTTAATTCTTTCTTTTTATCGTGTATACTTGGATTTAGATTATTTTTTAGAAAGGTTGTTATTATGGATATTATCAATATTTTAAAAGTTGTTTTTCTTGGAATTGTAGAGGGAATTACCGAGTGGTTACCGATCAGTAGTACCGGGCATTTGATTTTAATTGATGAATTTATTAAGTTGGATATGTCTACTGATTTTAAAACGATGTTCAATGTTGTTATTCAACTTGGTGCAATTATGGCCGTTGTCATCCTTTATTTTCATAAATTAAATCCATTTGCCTTTAAATCTAAAACAAAAATTGAGCGAAATGACACTTGGGTACTTTGGTTCAAAGTGGTAGTTGCTTGTATTCCAGCAATTATTGCTGGTCCATTACTAGATGATTATCTTGAGCTACACTTTCATAAATTTTTACCCGTCGCCATTATGTTAATTGTTTACGGGATTGCTTTTATTTTAATTGAAAATTATAATCGGACGCATGAGCCTAAAATAAAAACATTAAATGATCTAACTTTCAAAATGGCTTTCATCATTGGTTTATTTCAAGTCCTTGCCCTTGTTCCCGGAACTTCACGTTCTGGAGCAACAATTATTGGTGCTATCCTCTTTGGATGTTCTCGTTTTGTAGCTGCCGAATTTACCTTTTTTCTCGGAATACCCGTTATGTTTGGTGCTAGTGCTTTAAAAGTTTATAAATTTTTACGTGCAGGAAATACTTTTGGGTCAACAGAAATTTTATTACTCGTAATTGGATGTCTCGTAGCATTTGTTGTTTCAATTATTGCAATTAAATTCTTGATGGACTATATTAAAAAACATGACTTCAAAATATTTGGTTGGTATCGCATCATTTTAGGTTCCATTATTATCATTTATTGGTTATCAACTACCCTCATCTAATTGAGAATGTAAATCAATTGCAAAAAGACTAACTTGTACTTAAACATCTACAAGTCAGTCTTTTTTTTACTAAAATCTAATCGAAAATGATTATCATTCCTACTTAGATAATAGTTATTATAATTTATTTTTTTTTATGTTATACTCCAATTGTGGAGGTAATTAAAAATGAATAACTTAAAAAAAATACAAACTAGTACTTGGACCACTTTAATTTGCGGTTTACTTATGGTAACAGGATTTATCTTAGAAAAAAATGGTTTTCAATATTCTCCCCTTATCTTCATCGGTGGAATGATTATTGGCGGGTACTCCCAAACAAAAGAAGGTATTTTAACAACGATTGAAGAGAGACGTTTGAATGTCGACCTTCTAATGGCTTTAGCTGCGATTGGAGCATGTACTATTCAATATTACTTTGAAGGTATTATGTTGACCTTTATTTTTTCATTAAGTGGAACCTTAGAAGATATGACTACAAGTCAAAGTAAAAAAGAAATTGAAGCTTTGATTAATATTCAACCTGAAATTGCAACTAAAATTTTAAACGATGGAACCACAAAATCAATTCCTGTTGGTCAATTAGAAATTGGTGATCAACTGATTGTCGCAAAAGGAGAAAACATCCCAATTGACGGTTTCTTACTTGATGACTATGCAACAATTGATGAAGCAAATATTACCGGTGAAGCATTGCCAATTGAAAAACAAAAAAAAGATGATTTATTTGGAGGAACGATTAATTTAAATCATGCTTTTAAAATGGAAGTGACTAAAACAAATGAGGATACACTTTTCAGTAAAATTATTCGTCTCGTTAATGAAGCGCAAAATACACCTTCAAAAACGGCTAGCTTCTTAGATCGTTTTGAAAATATATATGTCAAAATTATTCTAGTTATTGTTCCCTTAACTATTTTTATTCCTTATTTCTTTTTAAGTTGGACATGGGATGAAAGTTTTTATCGAGGGATGGTTTTACTCGTAGTCGCTTCTCCCTGTGCGTTAGTTGCTTCAGCTACTCCTGCAACCCTAGCAGCTATCTCAAATGGTGCTAAAAAAGGAATTCTTTTTAAAGGTGGGATTTATTTAGAAGCTTTAAGTGATTTAAAAGCTATTTCTTTTGATAAAACGGGAACCCTTACTAATGGAACGCCTCATGTTACACATTCCCATTTTTTAACAACAGATGAACAGCAAACAATTGATATTCTAGTCGCTATCGAAGCTGTTAGCCGCCATCCGTTAGCATTAGCTATTATCGACCACTACCCGATTGAAGCTCGTAATCCCTATTTAAATAATATTTCAATCGAAGAAAATGCGGGTGCTGGAATGCAAGCAACAATTGATCACTCAATTTGGAAAGTAGGAAAACAAAAATTTACTTGTGCAGTTATTGGATTAGAAGAACAAAAAATGATCGATACTCTCCAAAATAAAGGAAATACAGTGATTTTTATTTCTAAAGATAACCAACCGATGGGATATTTTGGTCTATTAGATACTCCTAAAGAAGAAGCTAAGAAAACCATCCAGTATTTCAAAAATATGGGAATTCAAACAACGATGCTTACCGGCGATAATCATAAAACAGCCCATGCGATTGCTCATGAGCTTGACGTCGATCAAGTGTTAGCTGAGTGTTTACCTGCAACAAAAACGGAATTTATCGTAAAACAAAAAGAGAGTGTTGGGACCAATATAATGGTCGGTGATGGTATAAACGATGCTCCTGCTCTAGCCAATGCAACGATTGGTATCGCAATGGGTCAAGGAACTGATGTTGCTATCGATGTTGCTGATATAGTACTCATGAAGAGTAATTTATTACATATTGTCTATTCTCACTTACTCTCCAAAAAACTAAAAAAAATTATTACTCAAAACATTATTTTTTCGCTAATCGTGATTACTCTTTTAATTACTAGTAACTTTTTAAAAGTGATTAACCTACCGCTAGGTGTGATTGGACATGAAGGCAGCACAATTTTAGTTATCTTAAATGGTCTACGTCTTTTAAGACCTATTAAACTGAAATCGTACTTTTAAAATCAAAAATTAGAAAACTAAAAGATTATTATTGCAAACTCATATCTCATTCTGTATAATGAGAATGTTGAATTATATTTGTTTACTCAAATATAAAGTCTATGTCGGAGGTGAGAAACAAATGCCAAATATTGAATCTGCAATCAAACGTGTTCGCACTAACGAAAAAGCTAACGAAGCTAACTCAGCTAAATTAAGCAAAATGCGTACAGCTATGAAAAAATTTGAACAAGCAGTTGAAACTAATGCTGATAACACTCAAGAATTATTAGTTGCTGCAATTAGAGAAATCGATGTGGTTTCTGCTAAGGGTCTTATCCATCAAAATAAAGCTAACCGCGAAAAATCTCGTTTAGCAAAAAAAGTAGTCGCTTAATAATAAAAACTTGGTGAGATGAATCCTTCCGGATCTCAACTCGCCAAGTTTTTTTATTCTAAACTTTTAAGATAAACAACTCAAATAGAAGATTCCGCTCCATTTGCCCCGTTTTAAATCGGTAATCATTTTCAACTAACTCATCAAAAACTAAACCCAATTTTTCCAACGATATGGGTCTAACTTCTTGAACAGCTAATTTCACTCGATAGGGATGAACTTTCAAAACATCAACAATATTACTTTGCTGGTATTGAATACTAAGCAATAGTTTAACTTGTAAAAACAATCGAACCTGACTCATCAAAATAGCATTAATTTTTATTGTGTCTTCACCTTGCTTTAATAAATCTTGATACAGTCTTAGCGCTGCTTCTTTTTCACCTCGCATCACATAATTTGTCATATCAAATATATTATGGTCTAGTGATTTAGGTACTAAATCTTTTACATTTTGCTTAGTTATCTTTTGGGTATCTTCAGCAAATAATGACAACTTTTCCAACTCATTCATCATTCGCGATAAATCTAAATCACATAAATAAGCTAATTCTGCATATGCTTCTTGCGCTAAGTCCACTCCTTGTTGCTCTAAATGTGACATCACGTATTCTCGGGTTTCTCTTTCTGATAAACTCGCTACACTAAGGATGATACTATTTTTTTTAAGTGACTTAACTATCTTTTTACGCTCATCAAATTTCTCATATGAATGTAAAAAGACCAAAACTGTTTGCTCAGATGGTTCTTCAAAATACCGCAGTAACATTTCTAAATTATGTTCTAATTCTTTGTTTTTTCGTTCAGCAGTTAAAAAATAAGGGTTATCAATAACTACAAGTTTAGAATCACCAAAAAAAGGAACAGACTGTGCTTCTGCAATCGCATCTTGAATTAAAGTTTCCTCCATATCAAAACGTATGTAATTAAAAGCTTCATCTTCCGTTGCAAAAATACTTTGTTTTAACTCTTCTAGAAAATTTTGAATTAAGAGAGTCTGATCACCTTTTAAAACATAAATGGGTGCTATTTTTTTTTCTTTTATTTTTTTAATTTCTTTTTGAAGTGACACGTTCTCCCCTCTTTCATTTTATTATTTAATGGATTTAAATTTCATTTTTTGTTGGAGATTTGGTAACCAATAAGAATAGAGCATTCCTTGGACATCCGTTCGATAAAAAGAAACCTTTTCTTGTTTAAGTTTTTTTATCGTCACTTGAGAGGGGTGCCCATATTTATTATTAGCTCCACAAGATATCAAACCAACACTTGGTGCTACGGCTTTGATAAAACTTTGATGTGATGATGTTTGACTACCATGATGTCCAATTTTAAGTATATCACATTTTAATTCTTGCCTTTTACTTGAAGATAGTATCTTTTCTTCTCCGATACGTTCAATATCACCCATACATAGTAAAGTGTTCGTTCCCATTTTTATTTTTAAAACTAATGAATCATTATTACCACCATCACCAACATCGCTTGGATATAAACAATCCATTTTTAGGTACCTATCATTATAATTAGAACCTGTCCGCCAAATAACCTGTTGTTGCGTTGGATAGGTTTTAATCAATTTTTGAAAACTTAAATTTTGAGATGTTCCTTGATTACTAACAACTGCGTCTACTTCAAATTCATTTAGTATTGCTTTTAAATCACCACAATGATCCTCATGAGCATGTGATATAAAAATAGCATCAATCTTTTTTACTCCTTGACTTTTCAAAAAAGGAATCACTGTGTAGTTCGCTGGACATCTAGCTTGCTTTTTTTTTCGCCAATTTTTCAGCATAAAAGAACGTTGCCCCCCTGTATCAATTAAAAAAACACGATGGGAAAAGGGTTCCTTAATAAAAAGTGAATCTCCTTGTCCAACGTCTATCATTGCAACCATTCCAAATGGATTCAGCATTTTAAAAAAAGAACAGAAGAAAAAAAGGCTTAAAAAAATAAATAATCGTTTACGATCAAGTGGTCTCTGTTGATAATTTATAAATAAAAACCACTGGATTAAAATTAAAATACCTAAAATGAGGATGGGAGGCTTTCCTACTGTAAACTGAGCAAAAGACCATTGATTAAGTCGTTTAGAAAATACATTTAAACACTCAATAATAATACCAGAACTCGAACAATAATCGACTCCGAAAAATACAACGATAAAAAAATGAAGGGTGACAATTGGTAAAACCACCCCAAATAAAAGCGGTGCTAAAAGAAAAGAAAGTCCAAAAAACAGAATATTCCATTCGTAAAAATAAAACCAAATCAAAGGTAGTGAAAAAAAACAAAGGAGTACATTAAAAACAAACGATTTGATTTGCTTCCTTTTTATTCGTTGCATCTCTGGATAAATCATTATGATAATAAATGATAAATAATAAGAAAACTGCCCACCAACGGTTAATAAAAGGAAGGGCGAAAATAGACTGTTAAAAAATAGGGCAAAAGACCAACAATCTAAACGGCTAAGTTGCCACTTTTTTTGTTTGTTTAATTCTTTAACAGCAAGCATCATTCCAGCTCTAACCATCCCTATTGAAAAGCCTGTTAAAACAATTAATATAAAAATAAATAAAAGCTCAAAATACCTTTCAAGTTCCAACGTTAATCCTAAACGTAAAAAAAAATAACGAAAGCCATTAATAAAAAAATACAAATGCATACCAGATAAACTAAAAAGATGTAGCACCCCAAGCTTCTTCCATAATTGAAGTTGTTCCGCATTATCAGTTGTTTTCAATCCTAAAATAAAAACCTCTGTAAATTGTTTCACTTCTTTATTTTTAATGGCCATTGTTTTTACTTTTAAATACTGCCTACAACAACGCAGTTTCAAAACGAAAGAACACAATGGAACTTGATATTTTTTTAATGATGTCATTTGTTCAATCCGATAATAACCTTTGATTTTGTGAGATTGACAAAAAACTTTAGCGTTAAATCCATTTAAATTAGTATTGTTAACCCGCTTTTGGACCTCGCCCTTAACCTTTATCTCTAATGCTTTTGTATTTTTTAAAAAAAATTGCTTTTCTTGCTTACTTTCTAATACATAGGCTAGCTGCCACTTTTCTTTTGTCCTTTTTTCTTGGGCTTCCCCTGTTAAATAATCACCCTCTATTTTAAGTGTATCTGGTAATAGAATAAAGCAAGGATTCGTTTTCAATGAACTTGTTTTAAGTGTTAGTACAGTAAATAATCCGAAGCAACAACCAAGTATTATTGCTAACCAGCAAATAATAATCATCTCTTTTTTCTTACCCCAAAAAACACGAACGATTAGAAAAATAAGAAAAAAAACTTCCAACCAATGAAAATAACAGAAAAGCAAATAGACCAACTCAAAGATAATAATCGGAAAAAAATAATACCCTTTAACTTTATTCAGACATGAAGATATCATCATCGCTAAAAGGAAATTTAGCAAAATATTTTTTTGAAAGTTTTACTTGTTCGACACTCGCACCTGCTTGTTTAATCAAACCGATAGCATAATCATCATTACGATAATCTTGTAAATAATATATTTTTTTTATCCCTGCTTGTAAAATCATCTTAGTGCATTGAAGACACGGAAAATGTGTCACATATATTTCAGACTGATCCGTTTTAACACCAAATTTAGCACATTGTAAAATAGCATTCATTTCTGCATGAATGGTACGTACACAGTGCCCATCAACAAGATAACAGCCTTCATCAATACAGTGAACATCCCCACTAACAGAGCCATTATACCCTCCTGCAATAATTCGCTTGTCACGTACAACTGTGGCGCCAACGGCTAATCTTGTACACGTACTTCTCAATGAAAGTAGTAAACTCTGTCCCATAAAATATTGATTCCAAGGAATCCTTTCATAATTTGTCATTGATTTCCCACCCTATCTCTATTTATTACTCACTCTATTGTAATGGATTGCTTTAAACTTTCAAATGTTTTTTCGCCTATTCCTTTAACTTTCGTTAGATCTTCCACTTTTTTAAATAAACCATTTTCTTCCCGATAAAGTTTAATTGCCTCTGCTTTTTTTTGACCTATTCCGTTTAATTTTTTTAAGTCTTCCAATTCAGCTGTGTTTATATTCGTTTTTTCTTGATCTTTTTCTTGGTTAGTAATATTGTCAACATTTGTACCATTCGTTACCGTTAATTCTTTAATTGGATTTTTTTCACCTTTTTTTAAAACATAAATAACCATTTGATCCATAACCTTTTGAGCATAATTTAATTGATTTAAATCAGCCTCCTCTGTCAAACCTCCAGCCAATTTGATAACATCGAAAATACGCATATTTTTTTCAACTGGATACATTCCCGGCTTCTTAACGGCTCCTTTAACATCAACATACGCTTCTTCACTTTTCTTTATTTTTATTTCGTTTTCTTCTTTTACTTCTTTTACTTTTTCTGAAGTACTTGCTGAATATTGCTCCTCTTTTAACTCATCCGCAAGGGTTTCTTCTCCTTTTTGGTTAATTCCAATAACAACACCAACTAAAATCACTAAAGTTACTAAAAAAGCAATCAAAAACCAAAAATAACTTTTTAATAGTTTTCTTACTTTACGATGCTGTCTTCTTTTATTAGCCATTTTCTATTTCCTCCTTTATTTTAAGATACGAAAAAGCTTGAGAATATTTTCTCAAGCTTCTTAGATTTTATTAATTAGGCTAAATTAAAACTCAAAAAGACTCTTTTAAAAAAGAAAACTATCTTTTCGTTTTTTCTAGATAAGCCACAGCTTCTTTAAAATTCTTCACAGGAACAATCTCAATATCTAATTTATTTCGTTTAGCACTTTTTAACGCTTCTTGATAATTTGTTTCAAAACTATCATCGTATTTTTTTAATTCTTTTTCACTTAGGTCAGGTGCTAAAAAGACTGTTGCTCCTGCTCGGTCAGCCGCAACTATTTTTTTAGAAATACCACCTATCTGACCAACTTCACCATTAAGCTCAATTGTGCCTGTTCCAGCTATTTTATCCCCATTCGTTAGGTCTTGATTAGTAAGCATTCCTAATAGTTCCAAACTAAACATTAAACCTCCTGAAGGGCCACCTATATCTTCAATATTAAATTTTATATCTGGTTTCGTTTCAATCTTAATCGTATCGGTTAAGCCAATCCCTAACCCTACTTTTTTATCATCAAGATCAATAATTTCCCCTTTAAATTGTAATTCTTTACTTCCTCTTTGAACTTCAACTGAAACAACCTGACCTTTTTTGACCTGTTCTTTTAATAGGTCTTCAACATCGGAAAAATTTGATATTTTTTTATTATCAATTTTCGTTATTTTATCCCCAGGTACTAGTTTTCGGTAAAATTCAGACGTTGGTGGAACATAAACAATCGTGACCCCTTTATTTTCTTTTGTAAATGAAATATTTGCCTCTTTCAAGACTACTTCTAACGCATGCTCTTGTGACTGTAGCATCATATATTCTTGTAATAAATCATAGTCTTCTTCATCAATTTTATCTCCAAAAACATCTTGTTTAGATAATACATCTGCATTTTTATCAAAACTATAATACGCAAGCGTTAATAATGAGGCTTGCTGAACACTAACACTTGTTAATAAAAATTCACCACTAAATTGATCACGTTTTTTATCGACTGTTACAAATTCTCTAACACTTTCAGCAGATCCCGGCGTTTCTATTACATAGGGAAGTGGAAAAATAAGCAAGATAAAAACAAAAAAAGCGAAAACAATATAAAGAGAGTGTTTTAATCCTTTTCGACTAAATTCAAATTTATTTTTCATTTGATTGACCTGAAAACTTTATATTTAAAGCCTCTTTTACATTTTTGGGTACAAATGAAGAAATATCCCCACCAAATTTTGCGATTTCTTTAATCATTGAAGAACTAATACTGCTATAATTTTCATCTGCTAATAAGAAAATTGTTTCAACTTGAGCATTCAATTTTTTATTCATAAAAGCAATATTCTTTTCATATTCGAAGTCTTGATTGTTCCGAATCCCCCGAATTAAAAAGTGAGCTTGATATTTTACTGCTACATCCACCGTTAACTGATTAGGTTGTAAAACAACCTTCACATTTTTTAATGATACTATTGAATTTTCAATTAACTCTAATTTTTCTCTGCTGGTAAAAAGCTCTTTCTTACTAGTATTTGTGGCGACTGTTATAATAACTTCATCAAACAAATCACTGGCACGTTTCACTGTATTCAGATGTCCATTCGTAAAGGGATCAAAACTTCCTGGAAAAATCGCTATTTTTTTATTCGTCATTTAACTATTCCTCCTCAAATAAACGATAAATATAAACTTTAGTCGTTCGATAATCTTGACACTTTACCATTTCTAAAGAACCGATAACCTCGGGTAAATCGACATGTCCATTCACTTCACAAATGATAGTCGCGCGAGTATTGATTAATTCTAAAGCCAACATTTTCTCTAAATCAGCGACGACCATTTGTTCGGCATAAGGAGGATCTAATAAAATGATATCAAACGACTGTTTTTGTGCTTTTAACCATAAGAGTCCTTTTTGTGCCTCCATTTTTTTTACTGTAAATTTTTTAAGTGCTTTGGTTAGGGCAATGTTTTCATTGATGACTGTAATCGCTTGGAAATGATGGTCAAAACAATAAGCATGTCCCGCTCCCCTTGATATTGCTTCAATTGCTAGGTTAGCACTTCCACTATATAAGTCGAGAACCTTTTCACCATCGAAGTAAGGGCCTATCATATTAAAAATAGCACCTTTTATTTTGTCACTCGTTGGTCGAGTATTATCTCCTTTTAAAGAATTTAATTTTCGACCTTTAAAATCACCTGCGATAACTCTCATTACGTTAGCTCCTTGTCATTAGTTCATTCTTGTTAATATTGTATCAAATAAAACAAAATAAAAACAGAAGTGTGAATCAAAACTAGAAAAATAGTTCTAACTCACACTTCTTTCATTCATTTTTAAATTATTTCGTCAAATTCAGCTAATTTAATTGAAGTATTATCTTCATCAAACTCAAATGGTTCTTCCTCTTCAACTGAACGATATTTTTTACCCAGACGATCATTAAAATCCATATCAATGTCCGGACGATATGAAAAATCAACTTGTCGAACAAAAAATAATTTTTCTAATTTTTCTTTCACTAGCTCTGAATCTTCATCGTCAACATAAAGTAAAACATATTTCATTTTTTTTGAAATATAATGAATATATCCAAATCGCCGAAGTTGCTTAATTTGTTTTAAACTATAAATCCAGACAATCATTCCCCGACGTTTTATTATTTCTAATTCAGTTTCTTCATCAAACATGACAATTACCTCCACAACCTCTATTTGCAAATTCAAAAAATGGATTACCAGCATCAACTTTTATTTCAGGCGAGACCACTTGAGCTAAATCTAAGGCCATATAATCAAGCTGATTTTGTAGCGATGTTTCTGCTACTTTAAAATCTGATACTATCGGGTGGACATCTACCTTACGTTTCTTTTTCCGTAACTCACGGCGTTTTACTGTAAAGTCTGGTGCAAATTTACCATAATCTGCTATTTTTTCAAATGATTTTTTAGCTTGATTTAAATCAGTTAGTAACTCGGTAACTTCTTGATCCTTTTTTATTAGCTTAGTTTGCTTGACATAATCATCTACAATTTCAGATGAAAGAAGTTGCGTCACTAAGTTATTAACTTGATCTTCTAAAGCAAACAATCTTTCATCATAAATCATTGATTAAGCTCACTACTTCCTATTGTTTTCTTTGGTTTTTCTTCTGGCCCAATGATCATCAATAAATTTTTTTGATTAAAGGAAACGCCAAATTCTTGACGCGTATTTTTAAGTAGATTTTCATGATAATAACGATTACCATACAAATTTGTTACCACAGTAGGAATATCTACTACTGGATAATAAAAAATACCTTCTAACTTTTTGATTTCTGTTTTATTCAATTCAATTAATTTTTGCATTTCATCTTCCGTCAGTAAAAAAGGCTCTGTCAAACTATCTTGTTCTTCTAGTTCTTGCCAAAGTTGTAAACGTTCGCCTTTTAATACTTTCTTTGGTTCATCAAGATACGTTGACAACGCTTGTTCTGCTACCTGATTTAAATTTGTATTTTGTTTAAAAACATGCTTTTTATCTCGCTGTCCTAATAAATTAATTAAAAATAGAAAGTGAGCTAAATTATCTTCATCTAATTCTTGCCAGTTCAACTTTTGTGCTTCTTCTTCTGTGGTTAAACTTTTTTTCTCTTCTAACTGATTAGAAAATTGTTCTAATAATGAATATTTATCAAAATAACGAATAGACATTAGCTTACCCGATTCTTGGTTAATATGCAAAACTGCAAAACTACCATTATTAAAGGCTACTAAAGGACGATAATTCATATCATCTTCAGTTAATTCTAAATGATACGTTTGATCACCATATTCAATCGAAAAATTCGAAAAAATTGTTGTGATTTCAGAAATATCAGACAAAGTCATCCCAATTTGAAACGGTTCTGTATCCAACTGATCTCCCAAAACAAAAATAGAACGAACCACATGATCAGCAATTCCAATTTCATAAAAATTATGCAGACTATCGCCAACAAGATACCATTCTAGACCATTCGCTGATTGCCATTTTTTTTCAGCACGAGGAAATTCAGCTAAAATCTCTTTATCTGTCTTTCCAATCAGATGTGATAAACCTGTTGTATTTAATTCATGATAAGGAAGTGAACTTGGTTGAACACGCATATCACTAACAGTGTAGTTAACTGATTTTTGAATATTTTTCTTTGAGGACATCACTGGCTTTGCATAAATAAAGATAGAAACGATCATTAAGCAAATCGTAAATTCGACGATACGCTTAAAAACTCTCATGAGCACTCCTCCTCTTTATAAAAAGTATTACTCCATTAATTCTATCAATAAATCACCAGATTGGATAGGCTCACCACTTGCCACTAAGATTTGTTTTACTTTTCCTGTTCGATTAGCATGCAAAGTTGTTTCCATTTTCATTGCTTCAGTGATTAATAAAGCATCTCCCTCATGCACTTCATCCCCGACCTTAACTAAAACTTCTAGTATTGAACCAGGCATTGTTGCCCCAATATGTAATAAGTTAGTTGGTTCTGCTTTTGGTTTCTTCATCACTAATGATTTGATGCTTTGATCCTTCACATTGATTTCTCGACGTTGACCATTTAAATCAAAGAATAACGTCCGATTACCTTCAATATCAGGTTCACCAATTTCATCCAGTGTAATAATTAAGGTTTTCCCTTTTTCAATACGGGCCTCAATCGTTTCACCTAAACGCATTCCTTGAAAGAAGGTCGGTGTATCTAGTAATTCAACATCACCAAATGTTTCATTCATTTTAACATAATCCAAAAAGACTTGAGGATACATCAGGTAACTAATCACTTCTAAATCAATTGGATGATAACCGATTAATTTTGTGAGTTCTGATTTGACTTGTTCAAAATCAACGGCTTTGGCTAAACTACCTGGACGTACTTCAATTGATGTTTGACCATTTAAAATAATCTCTTTTAACTTTTTAGGGAAACCACCCGTTGGCTGACCTAAATCACCTTTAAAGAAACTAATCACAGATTCTGGATAGTTTAGTGCCGTTCCACGTTCATAAATATCATCCACAGTTAAATCATTTTGAACCATGAATAACGCCATATCACCGACAACTTTTGAAGAAGGCGTCACTTTAACAATATCACCAAACATTTGATTGACCGTCGCGTACATTTCTTTCACTCTACTCCATGAATCTTCTAAACCAACGGCTTTGGCTTGTTGTTGTAGATTGGTGTATTGTCCCCCTGGCATTTCATGTTTATAAACTTCTGTTTGTGCTGTTTTAACACCATTTTCAAAAGGATGATAAAATTCTCGAACGCCTTCCCAATAATGATTAATTTCTTGAACGTTATCGATATTAATCCCAGGCGTTCTTTCACCATTTTTCAAGGCATAATAAAGACTACTCATACTTGGCTGACTCGTTGCTCCGCTCATCGCGCTCATGGCAACATCAACAATATCTACTCCTGCTTTGGTAGCGGCTGAATACGTAATGATCCCGTTTCCAGCTGTATCATGCGTATGTAAGTGAATAGGAACATCCACAGTTGCTTTCAGCTCAGTAATCAAGTGAAAGGCTGCCTGTGGTTGTAAAAGGCCTGCCATGTCTTTAATTGCGATAATATGAGAACCCATATTTTCAAGTTCTTTAGCCATATTTTTGTAATAGTTCATATTATATTTAGGACGAGTAGGATCTAAAACATCGCCTGTATAACAAATTGTTCCTTCTGCAATTTTTCCTTCATCTCGTACATACTGAATACTTTTTTCTAACTGTGGTAACCAATTCAAACTATCAAAGATCCTAAAAACATCAATCCCCTCTCTAGCAGCCAAGTGAATAAATTCTTTTAGAACATTGTCTGGATAATTTTGATAGCCCACAGCATTTGAACCTCTAAAAAGCATTTGAAATAATGTATTTGGCATTAATTTTCTTAATTTTCTTAAACGAACCCACGGATCTTCATTCAAGAAACGATAAGCTACATCAAACGTGGCGCCCCCCCACATTTCAGCAGAAAACAGTTCGGGGATACCTTGATCTGTTTGTGCAGCTATTCGTTTGAAATCAGTTGTTCTAACCCGTGTTGCTAATAAACTTTGATGCGCGTCACGAAACGTTGTATCTGTTAATAAAACTTCTTTTTGATTTTTGACCCATTCAACAACCGCATTTGGTCCTTTTGTATCTAGTAATCTTTTAGGACTAACGGCTTTTTCTTTTAATTTTAGATGGCGAGGTAACTCTGCTTCTTCAAAATGCTTTTTGGGGCTAACCTCAATACCTGGAAAACCATTAATTGTAACTTCTGAAATATACTTCATTGTTTTGTTTCCACGGTCACGTACACGTGGGAAAATAAATAGCTCTGGAGTATTATCAATAAACGTTGTATTTGCCTCTCCTGTTTTAAAAACGGGATGTGAAATAACATTAACTAAAAAAGGAATATTGGTTTTAACTCCACGTATTCTAAATTCTCTTAACGCTCGATTCATTTTTTGAATAGTATGTTCAAAGGTTAAGGCATGTGTACATACCTTAACCAATAACGAATCAAAGTAAGGCGTTACGACTGCTCCTGAAAATGAATTTCCCATATCTAGTCTAATTCCATAACCACCTGGTGAACGGTAAGTATCAATTTTCCCCGTATCGGGTAAGAAACCATTCAATGGATCTTCTGTCGTGATTCGGCATTGAATCGCATAACCATGAATTTTAATATCTTCTTGTGCTGGAATACCAATATCGCGGTGTAAATCTTTGCCCATTGCGATTTCTAATTGACTCGTAACGATATCCACATCTGTTATCAATTCTGTAATGGTATGCTCAACTTGAACTCTAGGATTGACCTCTATAAAATAAAATTGATGATCTGCCACTAAAAACTCAACTGTTCCTGCATTGATATAACCAACATGTTTCATTAATTTAACGGCTGCTGCGCAAATTTCTTGACGTAACTCTGGCGTTAAGGAAACACTCGGCGCTACTTCAACAACCTTTTGATGACGACGTTGAACAGAGCAATCTCTTTCAAAGAGATGAATCACATTACCATGATTATCACCTAAAATTTGAACTTCGATATGTTTAGGATTAGAAATATATTTTTCTACATAAACATCATCATTACCAAAAGCTGCTTTTGCTTCACTTTTCGCTCGCTCAAATCCATCAATGGCTTCTTGTTCATTGTGGGCCACACGCATGCCACGACCACCACCACCTAATGCTGCTTTTATGATAATCGGGTAATCATAAGTCTTCCCAAAGTTTAAAACCTCTTCAATTTTTTCAACAGGGCCATTTGTTCCAGGTATTGATTGAACACCAGCTGAAATGGCTGCTTCTTTAGCTTTAATTTTATCTCCAAAAATATCTAGATGATGAAGATTAGGTCCAATAAAAGTAATTCCTTCTTCAACACATCGTTTTGCAAAATTGATGTTTTCTGATAATAAACCGTACCCAGGATGAATGGCATCTGCTTTTGTCTCTTTTGCGATACGAATTATATCCTCAATATCCAAATAAGCATCGATTGGTTTCTTTCCTTTACCTACCAAATAGGCTTCATCTGATTTAAAACGATGAACAGAGCGGTCATCTTCTGCTGCATAAATACCGACTGTTTTAATATTTAATTCCGCACAAGCACGAAATACACGGATGGCTATCTCGCCACGATTAGCTACTAAGACTTTCTTCATTTTTATTACCCCCATCGATTTTTTACTAGTCATCTTCTTCTAGCGTTTTTTCAGTTTCTTCTTTAAGTTCTTGTTGTGCTAGATAGAAAGCTTCAACTGCTTCTTCATATTTTAATTTTCGTTCTTCGGCACTAATATTTAGTGCTAAACCAATACCGATAGATAACGTAATCAAACTTGAGCCACCTTGACTTAAGAAAGGAAAGGTTACCCCTGTTAGTGGAATAATCCCGGTAATTCCACCAATATTAATAAAGGTTTGAATTAACAGCAAACCTGCAATCCCAATACACATCATTGAATTAAAAGCATCTTTTGATCGGATGCCAACAATAAATATTCTTAAAATTAAAAATATTAATAAGCCCAAAATAATGAGCCCTACAATTAAACCCAACTCTTCTAAAATAATGGAAAACATAAAATCCGTTTGAGCTGCACTTAAAAACCCTTTTTTTTGGATACTATTACCAATACCACGGCCAAACCAACCACCATTACTCATCGCATAATAAGAATTGACCATTTGATGACCATCGCCTAAAGAATCTACAAAAGGATTAGAAAAAGTTCTAAAGCGTTGATACACATATTGAAACCTTTTTGGAAAAAGATGCGCTCCCGTTAAATTAATAAATTCAATTAAGACAGCAGAACCTAATACACCAGCCCCCAAACCTAAAATTGTATAATAATAATTGATTCCACTTGCAAAAACCATTGTCATCGTAATCAAGATTAAAATAACAGCACCACCTGTATCCGGTTGAATTAAAACCCCGAAAATCAGAAGTGCTACATAAAAAACTGGTTTTTTCATTGCTTTTCTAAAATCAGAACCAATTAATTCTTGCTTCATCGAAAAGATATACGCTAAATACCAAATTAAAATAATTTTGATAAACTCTACCGGTTGTAGTGTAATTCCCGCAAATTTAATCCACCCATCGGCACCACCACCACGAACACCCAGTGGGGTAAATTTAGTTAAGACTAGCAATAACACCATGACCCAAACTAAAAAATAAATCATAGCTGGTTTTTTAAAAACCTTTGTTTTCAATTTATAAATCGTAATAATCGCAATTATTCCTAAAATAAAAAAAAGGGCTTGCTTAATAGCAGAATCTGCTGGATTAAGCCCTTTAGATGACAGTGCTGTTGAACTAGCACTATAAACCATGATAATCCCTAGAACAGATAAAACAAGGTATGGAACCAAGATACCATAGTCTAAGTACACACGTTTCTTAAGCTTTTTTTGCATCTTAAGACTCCCCTTCTATGCTATCTTTTTGTTCATCATACACTTTATTATAAATGTCATTCAGTTCAGCTTCTAATGTAACAATTAACTGTTGACTATCTTTTCTGCTGATAATTCCAATTTTCTGTGCGTATTCCAATTGTTTTGAAAAGCCAAACATTTGAGTATCAATGACTTCTTCAAAGGCTTTGCATTGTGAAATACACTCATAATTACGCTGATTTTTTATTAAATTTTTAATTTTTTCTGCCTCATCATTCAACATGTCTAAAGCAAATTGTCTCGAGATATCTAACACGACACAGTCCTCCTTCATTGTGTTTTATTATAGCATAAAAAAGCCTTTATACTCCAACGTTTTTCAAAGTTAAATGACACGAATAAATATTAATTCTATTTCTCACCTGAAAACAATAAAAAAGCTAGAGCAAAGTGAGATAACCTTGCTCTAGCTTTCGTATAAGTTACGATATTAATTTTTAGATGACTTTAGCATAAAGCTCATTCACTGCATCCCAATTGATTACATTAAAAAATGCATCCACATAATCCGCACGAACGTTACTATATTTTTTATAATAAGCGTGTTCCCAGACATCAAGACCTAGTAATGGAACTTTACCTTCTGTTAATGGAGAATCTTGGTTTAATGTCGCCATGATTTCAAGTTTTCCATCATTGGCAACTAGCCATGCCCAACCAGAACCAAAACGTCCTAAAGCAGCCGCTTTAAATTGTGCTTTAAATTCTTCAAAACTGCCAAAAGCACTTTCAATCGCACCTTTGATTGCTCCTGTTGGTTCACCACCAGCATTTGGCCCCATAATTTTCCAGAAAAAGGCATGATTTGCATGTCCTCCTCCGTTATTTCTTACAGCCATACGAATATCTTCTGGAACATTGTTTAAATCTGCTACAAGCTCTTCAACTGTTTTTTCAGCTAACTCAGGATGTTTGTTAATCGCAACATTTAAATTAGTTACATAAGTATTATGATGTTTGTCATGATGTAATTTCATTGTCAATTCATCTATATGTGGTTCTAACGCATCGTAAGCATATGGTAATTCTGGTAATTGGTATGTCATAATAAAATTCCCTCCAAATTGTTATGTTTCATATGAACACCTTAAATATAGCATTGAAACACTAGAAAAAGCAAAAAATTAGTCCGAACAACCTAATTTGCTTTCAAGCCTTCTTGTCAGATACAATGAAAAGAGTTACAATGTTTTAATATGTTAATGTGGAAGGACGATTTTATGATGACATTTTTTAATGTGCTTGTTCAAAGTATTAAGCGCCCCTATGAGTTGCTTCAATATCATAGTCAAAAATGGCGAAAAGTAATTGGTTACATGCTTTTTCTTACTCTGATTATGAGTTTGCCTGCTATTTTACAATCCGTTAAATTGATTAATTCTTTTAAAGAGGATGCAACAAAAATCGTGCAAAAAATGCCTGATTTTGAAATTAAAAATAATCAATTAACAACAGATAAAAAAGATAGTGGATTTGTTTTCCAAACAAATTCTGTTATTTTTACCTTTGATCCTGATGGTAAACGTTCAGTCGCAGACGTCAGTCAAGATGGTGTTGACCGAGTTATTCCTATTGCTTTTCTCCAAGATAAAATAGTCATTGTCTCACCTAGAGTCAATGCCTCAGCAGATGTGGTGGATACAAAAACAATTGAAATTCCTTATCATTCTATTCCTAATAATGATTTCATTAATCGAGAGGCAATAAAAAATATTACATCAAGTAATTTCAATAATATGAGCTTAATTATTATTTTTGTCATCCTTAATCTTTTGGTTTTATTATTAAATTTTGCCCTTAATACGTTGTTGTTAACACTACTTGCTAATATTACCAATCGACTCCGTTTTATCACGTTACGTTTTTCTCAAACTTACCGTGTCATGGTTTATTGTGCGAGTGTCCCTATTTTAGCAATGTCCGTTTTACAACTTGTTTTCCCAACTATCCCTTTTGGATCTATTACTCTTGGGTTGACACTGTTGGTTTATTTTAATGTTATTCATTCACTAATGCCAAAAAATAAATAAAAAAATTTCTGATGAGTATTTTTAAAGCTCATCAGAAATTTTTTATTTATAAGTATAGATTGGTTCATTCATGCTTTCATCATAATCAATAACTAAGCAATGATTACCAAAAAACCATTCATCTGCTTCTTCCGTAAAATAAGTGATCCCTTTATAATCTAAGTGACCATCCATTTGTGTTGGTTCCACAACATTAATGCCTGTTGAAAAGCCAACATGAATATTAGTCTTACCTCCATATTTTCCAAAAATACGCAAGTAATCCCCTTTATCTAAGTCTAATTCATCAACAAACCATTGATGAGCTTTATCTGATAATTCTATCTTCATAAAAATGCCCCCAAGCTCAGAATTTACTTCTTTTATTAGTGTAGCATGAAATAAAAAAAGTACCGAGCAATTTGCTCAGTACTAATTCATCTTACCATCAAAATAATCAACATCTTTATTCGTACCAACGACTAATAAAATATCATTTTCTAAAATTAATTGATTAGCAGGTGGAGAGATAATTAATTCGCTCTTACCACGTCTTATCGCTACAATAGTTAGATGGAAATGACGTCTAAAATTAACTTCTTCGATGGTTTTATTATAGAATTTTTTGTTAGTTACAATGACTTCTACTAGTGAATAATCATCCGACAATTCAATAAAATCAAGCATGTTATTTGAGGTTAACTTATGACCTATCCTTATCCCCATATCCCGTTCTGGATGGACAACTAGGTCAGCACCTACTTTATCCAACACTCGTGCATGATACTCATTTTGTGCTTTTGCTGTTATTCGCGGAACGCCCATTTCTTTGGCCATCAAAGTCACTAAAATGCTCGCTTGAATATCTTCACCAATTGCAATAATGACATGATCGAAGTTTCGAAGACCCAATGAACGAAGAGTAGCCTCATCTTGTGCATTCGCAACAACCGCATGAGTTGCAATGTTCATGTATTCATTGACTCGTTCTTCACAACTATCAATAGCTAAAACTTCGTGATCCGATTCCATTAGTGTTCGGCAGATGCTTCCGCCGAATCTTCCTAATCCAATAACAACATATGATTTTCTCATTTAAATCCCTCACTTTATTAATTTTATTTAACGATTCCATGCTTAAAGGCATAAATAGCTGCTTGTGTTCGATCTTCAACATCCAATTTAGATAAAATATTGGAAACATGTGTTTTCACCGTTTTTAGAGTAATAAATAAATCATCAGCAATTTCTTGATTACTCTTGCCTTCTGAAATTAATAATAAAATTTCTTTTTCTCGATTCGTTAAATCTTCGTGTAAGATATGTTTTTTAGGTTTCGTTAATCGTTCCATCATTTTATTGGTTACTTCAGGTTCTAAAACTTTATTCCCAGCAAAAGCTGAACGGATGGCATTGGCAATGTCTTTAGCTGATGATGTTTTTAGCAAATAACCTGCTGCACCTGCTTCAATTGCTGGATAAACTTTCTCATCATCAATAAAGCTCGTCACAATGATAATTTTGGCTTCTGGCCACTCACTTAATATTTTTTTAGTAGATTCAATACCATCCATTACGTCCATTACTAAATCCATTAAAATAACATCTGGTCTCAAATCTAATGCCTTCGTGTAGCCATCTAAACCATTCACAGCTTCACCAACAACCTTAATATCAGTTTGTATCGACAAGTATGAAGAAACACCTAGCCTTACCATCTCATGATCATCAATCAATAATACTTTTATCAATTCATTCAGCCTCCTCTAAAATTGGAACTTTAATTTCAATACTTGTCCCTTGATCTTTAAAACTAATGATCCGACAAGTTCCACCCATACTGATTACACGTTCTTTAATATTATTTAAGCCATAACTTCCTATTTTTTCTTGATCCATATCAAAACCAACACCATCATCAACAATCCGCAAAAGAATATTTTGATCCATTGTCTTTAGAAAAACCTCCAAAACTTCTGCCTTTGCGTGACGCAAGGTATTTGATAAAAGTTCTTGAACAATCCTAAAGAGATTGTCCTCAATGGCTGTTTGTGTTTTGATATCCTCTAAATCCCAAACAATTTTAATGTTAATTTTTGTTTGCAATTCGTTTAATAATAATTCAATACCTTGTTTAATTGTTTTTTCTTCTAAATTAATCGGTCGTAAATGAAGGAGTAATGCTCGCATTTCAGATTGCGCTGTGTTGATGATATCACTAATCATCAACATTTGCCGAGAAACAACTTCTGGCACTTCTATCTCAGCTACTACTTCATTTAAAGTGGACAACATCATCGTCGCAGCAAATAATTGCTGGCTAACAGAATCGTGGAGTTCTCGAGCTATTCGGTGACGTTCTTCTTTAATTAATTCTTCCTTTGATTCACCTTCAACTAATTTAGGATGCTTACTTAATTCTTGTAACTCTTTTGACATTGCTAAAACTTTTTTTCGTATCAATTGAATATCGATTTCAATAGAGCTTGGGGTGCTTACCTGACTTTTTTTATTTAGTTCATAGTGATCATAATGACCTAAAGCCATCAAACGTAACTGTTCTTCGATTTTTCCATACGTTCGCATATCGATAAAATACAATAGCCCCATAAAAATACCACTTACAACGAGAGCAATCAATATAACATAAATAATTAATGGGATACGAAACATTCTTGTTCTTAATAATTCTAGAATCCAATTCGTTTGTTGTTTTGCATAAAAATAAGTATACAAAGTTAATATTAATACAATAAAGGTTAATATAAAGCTATAAAAGAAATATAATGGCCTTAAATTTTTATTCATCATACGCGAATTACCTCAAGATCTCCAAATAAAGTATTTGTTATTACTTTTAAACGACGGGTAGCAATATCGTATTCGGTGCTGTAAAATTTGATAGATTCATTTTTTAAACGATAGTGATTTTCCTCAAAAGTAACTTCTCCCATCATTGTTGAGTGTTCTAACATCACACCTATTCCAGTTGGGATTAAAAGACGCGTTTTTCCAAAACCTTTACGAACGATAATAACATTATCATCTTTCGGTAATAAAGTATTTCCTAAATCAATAATGGTATCTCCAGAAAAAACAGAAAGATTAATATCATCCCATTCGAATGTATCTTTACCAAAGCGTTGAGTGCCAACCCAAGGTCTCTTAAAACGTTTTCCTGCCTTATTTTCACTTGCGGTTGTCTTAACCATAATCATTTGTTTTTTCATCCAAGGTGGATTGTCAAACAAACTAATACCAGAAACCTCTACACCTTTTAACCCTATAAAAAGAATAGCAACAACCAACATGACCCAAACTGCGGGTACGCTTAGACTACATAAAGCTAAAACGATTAAACTCACAATGCTTTGAAAATGATTAAAAGAGGTTTTAAATTGTTTTTTGATAACATAAGTTAAATTTATAAGAGCAAATATCGTTAAAAAGAAAATTGGAATATTATCTAGTAATTGATACAACGCCCATATTAACAATAAGAGTTCAACTACGATAAAAAAATTCCATGAGTTTTTGCGCATGAGCTGATAACTCCTTTACTATTAGTTTAATCTACTTATCTAAGTATACTTGTTTTAACTAAAAAATAAAACTTCAAAAGGTGTAATAATCACTCAGTCTAAAGTCTGAGTTTCAAAAGAAAAAGTTGTGCTTACGCACAACTTTTAAGAAATTTTTTCAATTTTTACTTTCATATCTCCACCTGGTGTACTAATCACAACAGTATCTCCCAATTTACAACCTAATAAAGCTTTGGCTATCGGTGAGTCGTTAGATATTTTCCCTGAGAACGGATCCGCTTCAGCACTTCCTACAATCGTATATTCTTCTTCTTCACCATCAGGTAATTCAATAAAAGTAATGGTATGACCTAACGAAACTGTATCTTTGTCCATGTTATTATCAATAATCTGCGCAAAACGCATCATATTTTCTAATGTCGTAATACGGCCCTCTACGAAAGCTTGTTCATCTTTTGCTGATTCGTATTCTGAGTTCTCTGATAGGTCACCAAAACTACGTGCTATCTTTATCCGTTCAACAATTTCTTTTCTTTTTACTGTTTTTAATTCTTCTAATTCTTGCTCTAATTTTTCTTTACCTTCTAGAGTCATTGGATAAACTTTTTCCATGATAATTCACTTCTCCTTAAAAGTAACTTGTCTGTCTTAAATAATATAAACGAAATAGCTTTTCCAACGTCACCATTGGAAAAGCTTCCTAATACAAGAAATAGATTAGCATGTTATATCATAAAAGTAAACAAATTTTGTCTAAAAAATAACCATTAATTTTTATTGTCAATATATTTAGCTTTTAACTCTAAATGTTCTTCGTATGTATTGGCATAATAAACCTTACCTGTTGCTACATCTGCTAAGAAATAAACATAGGTATTCTCTTCGGGATTTAAGACCGCTGCCACTGCTTGTTCACTTGGATTGTTAAAAGGACCAGGTCCGGTTCCTTTATTAACATATAAGTTATACGGTGACTTGACTTGTGTATCCTCAATTGATAAATGTACTTTATGCTTCTCTAATGCATAAAGTATTGAAATATCTGATTGTAAAGGCATATCCGTATCTAAACGATTAAAGAAAACTTGTGCGATTTTACGACGATCCGTTTCTTTCACACCTTCTTTTTCCACTAATGATGCGATTGTTAATACCTCTTGTACCGACATTTTCTTTTCTTTCATTTCAGCATACAGAGGAGTTAACACCTGATTCGTCTTGCTCACCATTTGTTCGACCAATTCTTCTAACGTCATTTTTTCATAATAATTATACGTCGCTGGATAGAGATAACCTTCCAAACGGTAGCGCACCTCTTTTGCCTCTTTCGCACTTGTTAATAATTCTGGATATTTCCCAACCATTTTATTAAAGAATTCTTCGTTTTTCATTAAGTTAAGAAATTCATCTTTTTTAAATTTTGTTTTTTTAGCCAATAGGGCTGCGATTTGGTCAACTGAGTAACCTTCCGGCACCGTCACTTTAGCATCTGCTAATGTTTGTGGCTCAGCTGTGCCACCTTCCTGAAGGTTGTCTGCAATTGTATCCAAAGTCATACTTGGTGACATTTGATAAAAACCTGCTTGAAAATTAGTTAAATTATTCATCTTTACATAATAAGAAAAAACTAAACCATCTTTAATTACTTTTTTATTTTCTAAAATCTGACCAATTTGTTTCGTACTACTTCCTACTGGTATCTCGACTTGCACTAATTTCTTACTTGAAGAATCCAACGGTTTTAAACTTGATTTAAAATAGCTATAAAATGTAAATCCAGCTAAAACCAAAGTCAATATCAATAAACTTAAAACAATAAGTACGATTTTCTTTACTACTTTATTTTCTTTTTGCCGCTTATCATATTTACGACGACGATATTTTTTGCGTGATGATTCCGTCGTATTTGGTCCCTCTTTTTTTAGCGCTGACCCTTCACTAGTCTCAAACGTATCATCATTATTTAATTCTGTATTATCAAATGGATGATTAAATTCTTCATTATCTTTTGTCAAAAAAGGGCCCTCCTTATCTTATTTATTAATGAACTCTATTTATTATACATGATTATTGATAAAATCCAACCTTTACTATCCAAATATTTCTATTTTTAAAAACTTACTTCATTAACCCTAGCTTTTCATTCTGTCATTTTTCAGTTACAATATGATGTATCAATCAATGGAAAGGATGTTTACATGACTGCATTACCAAATTGTCCAAAGTGTCAATCAGCCTACACTTACGAGGATCAAGCACTTTACATTTGTCCAGAATGTGCCTACGAATGGAATCCTAACGAAACAACTATTTCTGAGGACACTCTTGTTGTCAAAGATGCACATGGTACTGAGCTACAAGAAGGCGATCAAGTTACTATCATTAAAGATTTAAAAGTTAAAGGCGCTCAGAGTGCTTTAAAACAAGGAACAAAGGTAAAAAATATTCGATTAGTTGAAGGCGATCATAATATCGATTGTAAAATTGATGGTTTCGGACCAATGAAACTTAAATCTGAATTTGTCAAAAAGCTATAACCAATTGAGCTAAAGGAAAGAAAAACTCATTCTTTCCTTTATTTTTATATCCAAATTGATTGTTTTCAAGTCATTATATCAAATAAATTCCCCGAAATAAAACATTTTTAAAAAAAAAGATAATTAGTTTGTTTTTATTTGAATAAAAAATGTTCCTTTTTCAATAGTTTAAAGATACTACTTGTCTGATTTAAACCAAATCTTCCTCCTTTTACTATGTAAAAAAAATACTGGTTCTATAATTTACGTTAAAACAGCATAGAAACCTAATAAAGATGAAGTGAATTTAAAAAAATAATGTTAAAATTTAAAAGATCCGTATACTATAATAGTAGAAAGATAATCTAATCATTATTAAAAATAAAAAATGAGTTTAAAATGAATGAGTTTTAATCACTGTGAAATAAACAGATAAACAAATTTTCTAGCGATTTTGGTAGAGTATACTTTCAATTATTCGATGCTATAATTGTTTCATTGCAGAGAACCGATTTTAGATAACATTAAAATATCCCTGAAAAAACATAAAAATTTATTTTTTCTCCAAATTAATTCTGGAAATTCTAGTATAAAATACACAACACTTTCTTTTTACTTTAATTTAAGCTTCATCGTTGTTTCACCAATTAATCGATATTTTATTTCAAATGGAATGCTATCAATTTAAGCAATCATACTGTTAAAAGTAATAAAACAACGGTTAGAGGCTTTTATAATAAGTTAATGATAAATACCCCGAAAACGAAGCATTCTCATCGTACGATTAGTTTAGACGCTAAAACGATAACACTCTTAAAAGAGTGGAAAAAAGAACAACAAGTTAAAAGTTTAATATTAGGATTTAATACATTGAATAACGATCAATTAATTTTTCCTAATAACAGAAACGAAATTCATGATCCAACAATTACATCGCAATGGTTACGTTGTGTCTACAAAAACAACAATACGTTAACTAAAATTGGTGCGCATGGCTTTAGGCATACTCATGCAAGTTTGTTATTCGAAGCAGGCATACCGCTTAAAGAAGTTCAAGTACGTTTAGGACACGCTGATATACAAACGACAGCTAATATATATACTCATGTGACAGAGAAAAAGAAAGAACAAACTGGTAATAAGTTTGCCAATTTCATGGAGATGTGATAAAAAGGAGGAACTTTTTATATTCACTAGTAAATTTGTGAAAAGACCAAACAAAAAAACGTTGATTTTTCAACGTTTTAAAGAAGCCACCTGTCGGATTTGAACCGACGACCCCCACCTTACCATGGTGGTGCTCTACCAACTGAGCTAAGGCGGCAAAAATATTAACACTTATCTTATCATAACGATGTTCTATATTTTTGTCAATATCGTTTTTTATTTATTTAGAGAAATTAATTTAGTTATCCACCTTTCTATCATTATTTTATCACTTTCTTTAATATCTACGAAAAACTTTTTTTGTTTTTAGCAAACTAACGCAAACTATTTTAATAAAATAAGGCTACTATAACACACTTTATAATATTAAGTCCTTGAAATTTTTTACTATTTATTGTACGCTTGAACTATCAAAACGGAAGTAGTGGGTTCAATGAAAATTCGTATCATAGGCTATGCTGGTAGTGGTAAAACTTCTCTTGCCTTAGATATCCAAAAAAAATATCGTATTCAGGGGATTTCATTAGATGATTATTTACAAATAAAAAACAAAAACGAAAGAGCAAGACGTTTAGAATATGATATTAATCGTTTAGATGATTGGGTGACTGAGGGAGTTCAGTTTGGGCAATGGTGTCAACAAACACTCGTTGATGCTGATTTAATTTTATTACTAGACTACCCTTTACTACTTGTTCAGTTTAGGGTTTTCAAACGTGCAATTCAGCAACTTTTCGAAAAAGAAAGAAATCTAGAACAGAAACAAAAAGTTATTAAACGTATGTTTAAACTTTTCAAATGGAATATTCGCTTTAAAAAAAGATTACCTGAAATAAAAAAAAGCCTTTATCATTTTTCTACAGAGCTAATTATTCTAGAATTACCTGAAGATGAAACACGCTTTCATCAATATATGAAAAAAAATTATAAAAGAAAAAAAAGAAGAAGACGTTGAGTTTTTATCCTACTCATTAAGTGTCTTCTTCTTATTTTTTTAAAATTCCATCAAAGTTAAGATGTCATAACCTTCAATTTTATTTCGGCCTTTTAATTCTTCTAATTCTACCAGAAAAGCACAACCAACGACTACCCCACCAAGTTTTTCAACTAATTCAATCGTCGCAGCTATGGTTCCTCCTGTTGCTAATAAATCATCACAAATTAATACTTTTTGACCTGGCTTAATTGCATCTTTGTGTAAGGTTAAAGTTGCTGTCCCATACTCCAGACCATAATCTATTTCAATTGTTTCACGAGGGAGTTTTCCTTTTTTCCTTGCTGGAGAAAAACCAATACCTAACTCATAGGCTACTGGACATCCAATAATAAAACCACGAGCTTCTGGCCCAACGATCATCTCAGCACCTTTTTCTTTGGCATAACGGACAATCTGACGAGTCGCCTCTTGGTAAGCTGCACCATCCCCCATTAAAGGAGAGATATCTCTAAAAATTACACCTTCTTTGGGATAATCCGGAATACTTGCAATATAATCTTTTAAATTCATTTTTTTAATTTCCTCCTATCGAATCAATCCACTGTTTGATTTCTCCGATATTGCTACAAACAAACAGTTTTTCTGAATCGATTTTCTTTAAAAATGCCTGATATTCTTTACTTTCATCTAGAGCTCGATGAGGAGGGTTCTCTACTCTCTTCATCAAACCATCCTCTATTGTAACAAAACCTAATTCAAAAAACACTTGAATCATAAAAATTAGAATATTCTTATCAATTTTCAGAAAATGAATTAAATCTGGTAACTTATAACGAATGTCAACACTCGGTTGTTGATTAATTAATTTAAAAAGTTTACCAAATATTTCTCTAGAAGGAATTCCTTCTAAATAATGATCAAAATCTGTTTGACACTCTAGAAACCAGCGGGTACATGTTGTTGATAAAACAAATTTTTGTGCTACTTCAAGCGATGGCGGACACTCTACTATCGTCAAGTTTTCATAATTTTTAAACTGATCTTCTTTTCCGCTATCAAAAAGAACAAAACGATCATCCGTCGCAAATTTTTCAGTAAATATAACAAAACCATGTTGAGTCTGATCACTATTAGGCAAAGTACTTAACTGATGCTTTCCTCGTTGATCAAAAATCTGAGTTCCTAAAACTTGATAATCTTTAATCATCAATTGAGGTTTCTTGCGACCATTCCATTCATTAATAGTCAAATGTCCTATTATTTCCCATTTGTCTCCCGATTCGAACTCCAAGCTTTCTTCACCAAATGAAAAAGCAATACAATCCAGTGACTCATCATCCTGACAAGCTTGAAGTTTTAAATGATCTTGATTCATTCCAATTTTCCTTAATTGCTTGATTTCAGTCGTTTTAATCTTAAAATAAGGAACAGGATTATCCGTGCCAAATGGACCTAACTGATTAAAACTTTCAATTTTTTCTAATGATATTTCTTTAATATCCAGTACACCATCAAATGAGAGTGTTTCTTTTTTACTTAAATCAAATTTTTCTTGACTATAAATAGTTTTTATTTTTTCTTGGATGATTGCTAATTTAGAATATTCAAAAGATAAACCTGCAGCCATATGATGACCACCAAAACTAATAAAATCATCTTTTAATTGATTCAATAAATTGAATAAATCAATTTGTTCTATGCTTCGACCAGAACCTTTTACAATCCCAGTCTCCTCATTTAAAGACATGACTAATGTTGGTTTCTGTGTTTTTTGAACAATCTGACTAGCAACTATTCCTAGAACGCCTTCATGCCAGTCTTTTTTTACTATAATTTGAAAAGGAGTTTCTTCACTAGCTTCAAGTAAATTAAACGCATCTTTTGTCGTTTGAGCGACAATTTCTTTACGCTCTTTGTTCTTCGCATCTATGTCTTGCGCGATATGATCCGCTAACTCATCATCAAAAGTAGTTAACAATTCCACTCCAGGCATCGCATCACCTAATCGACCAATAGCATTTAATCTCGGACCGATACTAAACCCCACTGTCTCTTCCGTTATTTCAGAAAATGATAGTTCAGCTACCTTAACTAATGACTGTAACCCCATTCGATCCGTTTGTCTTAATACATCTAAACCTAGTTTTACAAGCACTCGATTTTCATCCGTCAATGATACCAAATCAGCGATTGTTCCAATAGCAACTAAATCAAGTGCTTCTACGGGAACTTCACCCAAAAGGGCCGTGACAACTTTAAAAGCAACACCAACACCAGCTAATTCTTCAAAAGGATAATTTCCTTCGGGATGTTTCGGATGAATAATGGCATAAGCATCTGGTAAAGTCTCAGGTAGCTCATGATGATCCGTTACAATCACATCGACGCCTACTTCTTTAGCATAAGCGATTGCTTCATGCCCACTTACTCCATTATCCACAGTTATAATTAAATCAATTTTTTCTTGTTTTATAAAATATTTATAAACATCTATATTAGGACCATAACCATCATCAAAGCGATTCGGTAGATAATATTGAACGTTAGCTCCTATTAATTCTAGCCCTTCTTTCATTACTGAAGTACTCGTAATACCATCTGCATCATAGTCACCATAAATAAGAATTCTTTCATCATTCATGATAGCTTTTTGAATACGATCAACCACTTTCTGCATATCATATAAAAGAAAAGGGTCGTATAGATTAGTTAACGCTGGGTAAAAAAAGGGAGCTACATCTTCGATTTTTCTAATTTTTCGTTGCCATAATAGTGGCGCTAGTTCTTCCGAGAGTTTCAATTCTTTTAGCGCTGGAACTAAAATTGAGGATCCTGATGATTTTTCAAGCTCTTGCCAATGATAATTTGATATTTTCAAAATAACACTCCTCTTTAAAAATAAAAAAAGGCTTAACAAGCCCACAACTGAATTTTACCACAAACAATTTAAAGACTCAATTTTGAAAAAAAATAACTAAGCTAGTTGATAGATTTCAACAGTTTTGATACACTTTAGTTTAAGAATGTAAATTAGGAGGTTTGTATGAAAAAGTGGATTTGGCTTTTATCAATTATTTTAGTTATTGAATTAGGGTTAGTTGGGTATTTTTATGTTATCAAAGAATTTCAGACAGAACCTAGACAAGTTGCTAGTACCAAAGTAATTTCACACATTGAAAAAACAGTGCCAAAGACGAATCCCGTCCTTATAAAAAAACTACCCTTTAAAAAATGGGAGGACGTGGAAGGACCTACAAGTTTTCCAATATTAATGTATCATAGCTTAATGAAAAGTGATGATGGTAATACTCTAAAAATTGATCCAGAAGAATTTGAACAACAAATGAAATGGCTACATGATAACCAATACTATACATTAACAACAAAGGAAGCTTATCAAGTTCTTTCTAAAAATAAAGCTCCCTCAAAAAAAATGGTCTGGTTAACTTTCGATGATGGCTACCTTAATAATTATACTGAAGCTTTTAGAATTTTAAAAAAATATAAATTGAATGGGACGATTAATTATATTACCTCAAAATTGGGTTCATCAAATTATTTTAGTGTGGAACAAATGAAGGAAATGAAAAAAAGTGGCGTAATCGATATTCAGAGCCATACAGTCAACCACATCAATTTAGACGAACAAAGCGATCAACAGATAAAAGAGGAACTTATTCAATCAAAAAAATGGTTGGATGAAACGCTTAATCAAAGTACGCAATTACTTTGCTATCCTGCCGGACGCTATGATGAACGAGTTCAATTAATTGCTAAAGAAGCTGGTTATGACTTTGCTATCACAACAGATCCTGGTCTCGCTACAAGTGATGAAAATTTCTATTCTCTAAAACGAGTTAGAATAAATCCAGGCTTAGACTATACTGCTTTTGGAGCCGTTATTACTAATTAAAAAGGGGCTCTATAATAAATAGGACTGATGAGAATTAAAATTCTTATCAGCCCTATTTTTATTTTTGATGAAAAAAATAGATCATATTACCATTATAAAGTCACTGTTATAATTTAATATATGTTAAGAAAATAAACGCAAGAGTTTCAAATGCCATTTGACATTTTCTGAGTAAAGAAAATTTCCGCCATTTTTATAAAGATATCCACCATTATATATTAAAGCCAAAGGAGATTTATAAAAATAAGTTTCTTGTGTCGTATTACCTAATAAAGGTGCTAATACGTCTCGTGAATATTCTTCTGCTAATTCTATAGAGCTTTGATTACTGTGCTTAGCAATGAAATCAACATAGTTCAATCCAAAATTATAAGCTTGAACCCCTGTCCAAATATCACAATTATTTTTTTTCGCATAATTAAGAACTTCAGCCAAATGTTCAACACCAGAATCGATACTTTCCTCACTTGTTTCAATTATATTTTGCTCACCATAACGACTTTCGCTACTTTGCATAATATCAATATGCTCACCTTTAGTTTCTGTATAGATAATAGCAAGAACAATGTCACTTTGTTCTTCAATATGATATTTTTTTGTTGCCTTTTCTACAGTAGACTGCCACTTTAGAACTTGATTTACTTCTTTATTCAACTTGAAAAGCCAACCGAAAATTACCAGAGCGGCAAAAATAAGGATCAATTGAATAAATTTTACTCGTTTTCTTCTTTTCACATTTTTACCACACTTATATCATTAAAAATTTACTCTGAATATTCTTTCATCCATTCTTCAGATAAATACTTTTTAGTTTTTAAATCATACTCACGTTTATTACTATCTTTTAAAAACTTTTGTAAATTTTGATCTAAATCCAACCAACCGACCCAACCAATATGTATTGTATCCTGCATGAAATAGGGAACATCACGATCATAAGTAAAATCTGCAATCTGATTAAACCCTTGATCTTTTAATTGTTCGTTAATTTTCTTACTAAATGTATTTAACATTTCTTCAGAAATCCCCGTATAATCAGACCATAATTCATTAACAGGTGGTATCACAAATAAACAATCGATATTATTGTCCGCTAAAACATTTAAAATTAACTGAAAATCTGCAAACTCAGGAGATGAAACATAATTAAAGTTAATTTGAGAATTTTTCAATTGATCTTTCATTGGTAATATTCTCTTATTATAAAATCCATTATTAACTTTAAACTCATTATTGTCTGTCTTTTTTTCACCTATTTTATTAGCCAATGTGTTTAATTCGTCAAAATCGTATCTGTTAGGTAAATTTTTCATTTGATTATCGATCTTTTTTTCTCTTGATTTTACAACCATGCGACTAAATAATTTATCTTCATTTTCTAGTAACTGGTAACGCAAATACGCGCCTTTTAAATCACTCTCACTTAGTTTCTGTTTGCTTTCAATTTTTTGTAATAGTCGTTTTAATTCTGTATCAGAACTTACATTTTCAAAACTCAATAAACGTTTTGCTAAGTACTGATCTGCTTCACTAGGCTCATCAATGCCACCCAACCATTGATAAGTTTGCAATGGCGAATAGAAAAATGAAAACATTTGGGAACTAACTCCCTCTTTAACAAACCATTGTGGTGAAATAATAAAGACAATCTTTTTATCTTTCAAACTATCTTTCATTGAATTTAACATCAATAAATGCGTCAACGATTGAGTTCCTGGTGCACCTAGTAAAAAAGGTTCATAGGGTCTTTCATACTTTTCAGCTAAAACAGATGGATGAAAAGTATCAACTCGACTTAGCTCTGAAGAACCAAAAAAAGGAAGGTATTTATTTTCTTCAACTGCAGTATTTTTTATAAGATTTCCTTTTAAAACATTAACTGACATTGATGAGGCAGCCTTATGGATCGTTTTATCTGAGGGACGTTCGAACCAAGTTTTTGGAAAAACTAGAATAAGAATAACTAGTAAAACTGCGACAGTTACGGGTCCAATAGCTGTTAGTAATTTTTTTTTGTTTTCATGATTACAAGGCAGAAACTTGATCAATAATTTGTTGAGGTGTCGCCCACTCACTTCTCTCATATTCAGAAACTGGTACTGTCAATCCTAGTTGTCCATCGATTTCAACTAACATTTGAACGGTTCCCATTGAATCAAGAATTCCCTCTTCATATAAATCTAAAGATAATTGATTACTCAGATCTGTACCTGTTAAGTCTTCTAGTATTTCTAAAATTGTTGTTTTAATATCCATATTAATAAGCTCCTTATTTTAAATTAAATTGATGTAAAATGTTTGATTAACACATCGATAAACCCTGAAAAGATTAAAAAACTAAAACAAACAGCATTAAATGTAATAAAAATAGATAATGCTTTTGTTGCACGATTACTTGGCAATTTTTCTTTATGTTTCTTCTTATAACGTAACCAAGCATCATTAATGCAAATAAGTGACGCATGATATAGTCCGTAAACGATGTAATGCCACTCTAATCCATGCCAAACACCCATTAAAAGAAATAATGCAAAATAACCTATATTTGAAGCGACAATTCGACTTTTAAAAACCTTTTTCTTTAATAAGGTAAACATTAGTCGCATATAAACATAATCTCTAAACCAAAAAGATAACGACATGTGCCAACGATTCCAAAAATCCTTAATATTTTGAGAAAGAAAAGGTTTATTGAAGTTGATAGGTGTATCATACCCCATTAAATAACTTGTTCCTACTGCAAATAAACTATAACCCGCAAAATCAAAAAATAAGTAAAGACTATAAACATACATGTAGCCAATCGTGCCTAGAAAGACGCCACTTTTACTTAGTGCCATCTGCTGAACGAGAGGCAATAACTGCGATCCCAAAAAATAGCCAAGGATAAACTTATATAAAAAGCCTAAGAAGATAAAATGAATCCCTTTACCTAAAAATTCAATATATTTATCTTTCGTCGGTGGAGTTTCTAAATCTTTTGTAAAACGACGATAGCGATCAATTGGTCCCGATGAAATAGTTGGAAAGAAGATTAAAAATTGAATATAATTACTTAATTTATAATCTTTCAAAATCCCATCACGCATTTCCATAATGACTTGTACTGATTTAAAAGTCAAATAGGAGTAACCTAAAAAGCCAAAAATTGTTGTTGATACTACAAATGGCTCAAGTTTTATAAGAACCATAGGTAAAATACTTAAAAAGACAGTCAGATAAAAAACCAATGATTTATTTTTTTCTTTACGATAGTTAAAGTACCATGCTGTCAGTAAACACTGCCAAATAATATAAATAATTAATGAAATCCCTTGTTTTATATTTGGTCCGGCAAAACCCATCCATAAAAACAAAAGAGTGACAATATTTTGATACCACATCACTCGTTTACCACGTAATGACATTAAAATTAAAGGTAATAAAAAAATAGCTAAAAGAATAAAATAGAATGGTGTTTCATAAGGAGTTAGAAATGGAAAATTATCAACAATATAACTCATGTTGGATTCACCTGACTAATTAATGCCTTACGATCAACCTTTCCATTGATACTAAGTGGTAAACTCGTTACAATTTCAAATTTCTGAGGAACCATATAGTCCATAACATGTAATCCTAACTCTTTTTTTAATTGTTTTGTCTGTTCTTTTACATCTATTTCCTCTAATGAATCCTCTAGAACAACGAATGCTATTAGCTGTTGTATTTTGCCTAGTTTATTATACTTTGGAACAACACAAGCACTTCTCACACTATCAATTAAGAGTAAATGATGATCAATGTCCCCCAATTCAATTCTGAAACCATGCCATTTAACTTGGAAATCTAACCGGCCTCTATAAAAGAGTAACTCATTTTTTAATAAGCCCGCATCGCCTGTTCGGTAAGCTTGTTCACCTTCATATTCAAAAAAAGAGGCTTGTGTTTTTTCACTATTATTGAAATACCCTTTAGAAACACTAGGACCAACAATAACAATTTCGCCTATCTCTCCTTCTGGTAAAACAGTTTGAGCGTCGTTCATAATTAATAATTTAGAATCACTTTTAATATGTCCTAACGGTAAACGATCCACCTTTGCCATTAACTCATTCGTCAATTTGATGCCTGTCACTGCTACCGTTGCTTCTGTAGGACCATAAGTATTAAATATTAACGCGTTTGGAAAACGTTCCATTAATTTTATTGCAACCGGTCGAGGTAATTCTTCACCACAAAATTGAAAATTTTCTAACTCAGGTAATTTTTCACTATTAAAATCTGGACTCAATAAACAAATTTCAATCATTGATGGTGTTGATACCCACACATTAATTTTTAACTCAGGTATTCTTTTAAATAAAGTTGGAAAATGGTCAACTTCTTTTTTATGTAGTGGAACTAACGTTCCCCCTGTTAATAAAGCTGGATACAAATCCATTACAGATAAATCAAAAGAAAATGGTGCTTGACATAAAAAACGTTGACCTGTCTTCAATTCAAAATCTGTTAGCATCCAATTTGTATAGCTTAGTAAGTTATCATAAGATATCTGGACACCTTTTGGTTTACCAGTTGTTCCTGACGTAAAGATAGTATAATAATTTTGAGTTGAAGTAACAGGTTTTAATACCAAATCACTCAAGTTATTTTCTATTATTTTCTGGTATTTATCTTTTGAAATTACAGCTGTTTCAAGCGGCCATTCCTCCATTGCAAGAACTGTGCACGCTTTTGCTTCCTCGATAATCATTTTCAAACGATCGTCTGGCGTGTGTGCATCAACAGGCACATAGCCATGTCCTGCTTTTGTACAAGCAATAAAGCAAACAATCATTTCACTAGAATGCCCACCATAAACAATAATTGTTTGATTATCTGGATAAGTATTTTTTAAAAAAACAGCCAAATTATCTGATTTTTCTTCTAATTCTTGATAAGTTAATTGATCATTTAAACCATCAAAACAAAGCTGTTTTGGAGTCTTTATTGACCATTCACTAATTTTCTCCAAAATTTTATTCATAAAAAATCAAACCTCCTCCATTAAAATTGATTATAAATAAATGAGCCTCCACCTACATGACTATAATGGTATAGATAAATGAGCCCTAATAAGATTGCAGTATAAAGCAAAGATTTCCCAACAAATTTTGCCCAATATTTAAGATTTTCATTTTTTTTCATTTTTTGAATTTCCATTATAAATTCCCCCTATTTGTTATTTCTAAATAAATTATACTCTTAACTTTCATTCTTTATATCAAGCAATTGATGTAATTTATTCTAGGTCTTTGGACCGATTTAAATTAAAATACATCTAATAGCTACCCTTAAAAAGTATACAAGATTTTCAGATTTTTCAATCCTTGTTTTTAAAATCTGAGTTTCTTTAACTTTTCTTTATATTTTCAGAAAAAAGTTACAATAGAATCTAGTTTTAACAATAGGTACTTCTTACACTATACTCTAAACATTTATATTTTTTTTGTCAATTAATCATATTTTAATAATTTAATCTTTATTATTTTTTAAATATCTTTCATATAAAAGGAATGATCCTTTTATTTCCTTTTTTTTAGCGATTTGCTTCTGGATTTTTTACAAAAAAAAAAGAAACACATACCCAAAATTCTGTATGTGTTTCTTAACTTTTTTTAAATGCCAATGAATGGACTAGGATCCATAAAACCACTCCACAAACCAGTACTGATACCGAAGTGTAAATGAACTCCTGTTGAATTGCCAGTCGTTCCCATTAAACCAACCACATCTCCAGCATTAACATTCGTTCCTGAAGCTACACCTAATGAATTAAAATGCATATAATAAGTATAATAGCCATTATCGTGTTTTATAATAACATGATTTCCTGCACTTGGATGATAGCTTGATTCAACAACAACACCTGCTCTGGATGCAAAAACTGGTGTATTTAAAGCACCACTCATATCAATCCCATCATGGAAATTACCAGCACTTCCTGTAGGGTCTACTCGTCCACCAAAACCACTGGTGATATTAATACTAGATAATGGACGTTGGAAACCACTTGTAGATAAAACAGATTGATTATTGTTAGTACTGTTATTGCTTGCTCCTGGCTTACTTGTCGTTTTACCTAAAGAAGTTGGTTTGCTATTGATTGCGTCTTCAGCTTTCTTTTGAGCTGCTTGAGCTGCTTTAACTTGAGCTGCCATCTGACGTGCACGTTCAGCATTTTCTCGTTGGATGCGCTCTGCTTCAGCCTTTTGAGCAACTAATGTCTCTTTTTTACCTTTAGCACCTTCTAAATTTTTAAGAATAGTTTGTGCCACTTTTAATTGTTCTTTTTTAGAATTTTCTAAATCTTGCTCTTTGATTCTAAGTTCTTCAGCTTTAGCTAAAATTTCTTGAACTTTTTCTTCTAATTCTTTTTGTTTTCTAGCTAATTCTTCTTGGTCTTTCTTTTGTGCTTCAATGATATCAACATTATTAGTAATCAAAGTTCGATAGGCAACCGTACGACCAACCGCATCTGAAAGTGAAGATGATTCTAAAATAACATTCAATAAATCTTGTTCGTCCTGATTAATTTGAGCAGAACGAGCTTGTTTTGCAATCTTATCTGATCGCTTTGCAATCACTTTTTCCAGCTCTTTTATTTCTTTTGATATTTTATTAACATCTTTTTCTAAGCCTAATTTTTCGTTCATTAGGTTTTCTTTTTCTGCTGATAGTTCTTTAATTGTTGTTTCTAATCCTGCTAATTCAGCATTAATTTGTTTTTCTTGATTAGATAACTCATTTATTTTTTTCTCTTCCGTTGCAATTTTATTATCAATTGATTCAGCAAACACCAAATCAGATGTTGGAACTGCAGCTAAGATAGAAACAGCGAATGTCATCGCTAATAATTTTTTATACTTCATTTTATTTTATAACTCCTATCAACTTTTTATTACCCAAGTCTTATTATATCATAAATAAAAATAAATTAATTTACGACTTTGTTACAATTAGATTTCTTTCGAATACGGATACTTTTAAATTAAAATAAAATAAAGTAACTTCTCCCTCTGGCTACCACCAATCGAGAGATAGTTACTCTACTTATACAGTCTTATTGATACTGATTTTAATCTGTTACATTCTTCATTTCTAACTCTGATATTTTTCCAGTTTTTAAATAAACAATCCACTCGCAGACATTAGTTACATAGTCTCCAATACGTTCAAGATAGCCTGCAACTTGTAAGTAATCCGCTCCCACAATAACAGTATCTGGATTTTCTTGCATTGCTTCGATAGAGTGACGATAAATCGATTTAAAGTATTCATTGATATTTCGATCACTCGTTGCTATTTCAATTGCTCGTTGTTCATCAGTATTTATATAAGCTACTAAGACCTCATCAACCATTTTAGTAACTTCATCGGCCATTTCAGAAATCTCTTTTTCAATTTCTAATACTCGTTTGTTGCCTTTAACACGAATTGTCGATTTAGCAATGGCTACTGCATGGTCGGCCATACGCTCTAAATCGCTACTTGCCTTCATAATCGTCACTATTGATCTTAAATCGGTCGTTACGGGTTGTTGTAAAGCAATCATTTCAAAACTCTTTTTTTCTAAATCTTGTTCTTTTTGATTGATAGATACGTCCCCTGCGATAACCTCTTTAGCTAGATCCTTATCGTGGTCAATAAATGAATTTACAGATTTATTGATTGCACGACTCACATCTTTTCCCATAACGTAAAACTTATCGTGTAATTTTTTTAAATCTTTTTCAAATTGTGTTCTCAGCATACTATCATTCCTTCATTATATTTTATAAATTAACCAAACTTACCAGAAATATAATCCTCGGTTTCTTGCTCAGAAGGGTTAATAAATATTTTTTTTGTTTTATTATATTCTATCAAGTTACCATCTAAGAAAAAGGCTGTCTTATCAGATATTCTTGATGCTTGTTGCATATTATGCGTTACCATAATCATGGTGTATTGTTTTTTTAATTGTAATAATAAATTCTCTATTTTACCACTCGAAACAGGATCTAGAGCACTTGTTGGTTCATCTAACAAAATAACATCTGGTTTTACCGCTAAAACCCGTGCGATACAAACTCTTTGTTGTTGACCACCTGAAAGAGATAGTGCACTTTTATTCAGTTTGTCCTTTACATCATCCCAGACAGCCGCGGCAACTAGACTTTCTTCAACAATCTGATCTAACTCTTGTTTTGAATGTTTTCCATCTAAACGCAAGCCGTAAATGACATTATCATAGATTGAAAAAGGAAATGGATTAGGTTGTTGAAAAACCATCCCAATTTGTTTTCTTAATCCTACAATATCAGTTCTAGGACTGTATATATCTTGATTATTATAGGTGACTTTCCCAGTAATTGTTACTGAGGGAATTAAGTCATTCATGCGATTAAGTGTTCTTAAAAAGGTTGACTTACCACATCCAGATGGACCAATTAACGCTGTAATTCCACCTTTATCAAAATCCATAGTTATCCCTTTTAACGCTTCATTTTTACCATAATATAAATGTAAATCATTTGATTCGATAATTGACATATTCACCCTCCTTAACCAAAGTGACCTGAAACGTAATCTTCCGTTGATTGAATTTTTGGTCTAGTAAATATTTTTCTTGTTTTATCATACTCTAAAACCTTGCCCATATAAAAGAAAGCAGTATAATCACTGATACGTGAAGCTTGTTGCATATTATGTGTCACAATAACAATAGTGTAGTTTTTCTTTAAGTTAAGTAATGTTTCTTCTACCGTACTTGTTGAAATCGGATCTAGGGCACTTGCGGGCTCATCTAAGAGTAAAATATCTGGTTTCATAGCGATTGCTCGTGCAATACATAATCGCTGTTGCTGACCTCCTGAAAGGGCAAGTGCACTCTTATTTAAATCATCTTTTACCTGTTCCCAAAGCGCTGCTTGTTTTAAACTAGTTTCAACAATTTCATCTAATTCTTTTTTATCTTTTAAACCATGCTGTTTTAAAGCAAATGTTATATTTTCATAAATGGACTTACTAAAAGGATTAGGTCTTTGAAAAACCATCCCAATATGTTTACGCATCTCATAGACATCAATTGCATTTGAATTAATATCAGTATTGGCATAAATAATTTTTCCAGTCACTTTTGTATTATCTATTTCATCATTCATTCGATTTAATGAGCGTAAATAGGTTGATTTTCCACATCCAGATGGTCCAATCAAAGAAGTGATTTTATTTTTTTCGAATTGTAAAGAAACACCTTTAATAGCTTCATTATCTCCATACCATACACGAACGTTCTCTGTTTCCAAAGCAATCTTTTTTTCTTTAGGATTAAACTGGATAATGTGTGTGTCATCTAAATTATATTTTTTCATGTCTTTACCTGCCTCACGCTGATGTAATTTTCTTATGAAGTTTCTTACCGATAAATCGTGCTGAAAAATTAAAGATTAGAACGGCTAAAATCAAGACTGCTGAAGCACCAGCTGATACTTGAGCGCCATCAGGCATATTTCCTTCACTGTTCACTTTCCAAATATGAACGGCTAAGGTCTCTGCTTGTCTAAAAATATTTAAAGGACTTGAAATACTCAATGGATTCCAATTAGTAAAATCTAACGCAGGTGCACTTTGGCCAGCAGTATAAATTAAAGCTGCTGCTTCACCAAAAATCCGTCCTGCACCAAGGATAACACCCGTTAATATTCCAGGTAATGCTTCTGGAATAACTACTTTTGTGACTGTTTCCCAACGAGATAAACCTAAAGCTAAACCAGCCTCACGCTGAGTAAAGTGAACTGCTTTTAGAGATTCTTCTACATTTCTAGTTAACAATGGAAGATTAAAAAATGTCAAAGCTAAAGCTCCAGATATAATTGAAAAACCAAATCCCGCTTGAATAACAAAAATTAAAAAACCGAATAAACCAACAACAACAGAAGGCAAAGAACTTAAAACCTCAATTGATGTTCTGATAACACTTGTCAACCAATTTTTCTTAGCATACTCTGATAAATAAATACCAGCCCCCAATGAAATGGGAATACTAATAATCATTGTGATAATTAGGAGATAAAATGAATTAAACAACTGAATACCGATTCCCCCACCTGCTTGAAAACTCTTAGAAGGTTGCGTTAGGAAATTAATGCTAATATGTGGCACGCCTCTGACTAATATATAAAGGATTAAACTGGCTAAAATGGCGATAATAATTCCAGCAATTCCGTAAAGGATACCAGTAGCAATTTTATCTGCTTTTTTTGCATTCATTTACTTTATAGCCCCTTTCTTCCCAATTAGACGAGTAATAATATTAAAGAAAAGTGACATTAATAGTAATAGTAAAGCTAACGACCAAAGAACGTTATTTTCCAACGTACCCATAATAGTATTACCAATTCCCATCGTTAAAACACTCGTTAATGTTGAGGCTGGAGTTATTAAATTATGTGGTAATAACGCTGCATTTCCTATTACCATTTGGATTGCTAAAGCTTCACCAAAAGCACGAGCCATTCCAAAAACAACGGCTGTCAAAATACCTGGAATTGCTGCTCGTAAAACTACTTTATAAATCGTTTGCCAACGAGTGGCACCTAAAGCCAAAGAGGCTTCTCGATAATGTCTTGGAACTGATTTTAAAGCATCAACTGTCATTGATGTCACCGTTGGTAAAATCATAACAAATAAAACAAAGGTTCCTGCTAAAATACCAAAACCAGATCCTCCAAAAACATTTCGAACGAGAGGAACAATAACGGATAACCCAATAAACCCATAAACAACAGAAGGGATCCCTACTAATAACTCAATAACGGGTTGAAGTATTTTTGTTCCTAATTTAGGTGAAATCTCGGTCATGAAAACAGCCGCACCAATGGCAAACGGAGTGGCTATTAATGCTGATAAAAAAGTAACGATAAATGAGCCTGCTAGCATTGGAAAAGCACCAACTAAAGGCTTACCATTTTCACCAACTTGACTCGGGTTCCATTCTTTACCAAAGATAAAATCAAAAACATTTACTTTATCGACAAAAAATGTTGCTAACCCTTTACTTGCTACAAAATAAAAAATGGCGATAACGACTAAAACAATTAACAAGATAGCAAGAAAACTAATCGTTTTTCCAAAACGTTCTAATTTTGCCTTTTTCGACTTCTTTAGTAATTTCTGTTGTAAATCTTCCACAAAACTTCCTCCTAGTGATAGGTTTTAGAAATAATTATTTCAACTTTCCGGTTGCATCTCTTTCAACGTTCATTTTTGAAACTGGGATATAGCCTAGTTGAGGAACAATCTCTTCTTGAACTTCTTTCGTTTGCATATATTCCAAAAAGTCTTTAGTTAGACCTTTAGGCTCCCCTTTAGTATACATATGTTCATATGACCAAATAATCCATTTATTATCCATCACATTTTCCTCAGTTGGTTTTATACCATCAATGGTTAGTGTGCCTACTTCTTTTGTCACGTAAGAGAAAGCAACATAACTTATGGCTCCCGGTGTTGTACTTACAATTTGACGAACCATTCCTGTTGATTCTTGCTCTTGAGAAGGTTTTGAGTCTTTGCCTTTCAAAACCCACTGTTCAAACGTATACCGACTACCACTTCCTGATGCTCGATTAATTAAGACAATTGGAATATCCTTACCGCCAACTTCTTTCCAATTAGTTACTTCACCAGTAAATACTTTACCTAAATCATCCAGTGAAATGTCCTTAATTCCCACTTTTTTATTAACGATTGGTGTTAAGCCAACGACTGCCACACGGTGATCAACGAGTTCTTTAGCATCAATTCCCGCTTTTTCTTCCGCAAATAAATCTGAATTTCCGATTTCAACAGCTCCTGACTGAACTTGACTTAAGCCAGTTCCACTTCCGCCGCCTTGTACATTAATAAATTTACCTAAATTATTACTACTGTATTGTTCTCCCGCAGCTTCTACCAAGGGTTGCATTGCCGAAGAACCAACTGCATTTATTGACTCTCCATTATCAATTTTCCCACAACTTGCTAAGATGATCGTTAAACCAAATAACAGCACAAGTTTCATTACATTTTTCACAAGGCTTGCCTCCTAAATTTACATTCACTTTTCATATTAATTTCCTCAATCTAAACATATAATTATAGATGTTAAATTGCAAGTCATTTTACATTGATTTTACATACTTTTTGTCTTTTTAATAGAATTCAAATTTAAGTAACATTTAAAACTGAAATTAAATAATTCCCTTCAGACAATAAAAGACGGATAAAAAACTCTTATCGTTTTTTATCCGTCTCTTTTAATTAACGTTCTATCTAAATTCTTAAGAACCGACGCATTGAGAAAACTGAACCAACGGATCCAATCACTACTCCAATAATCACTAACATAGCATTAATTTGAAGTACTAAATGGGTAGGTCGAATTAAATCGTAAGTCATCATATTTTTTGCAAATAAATAATACACTTGAGAATAACCAAATGAAATTAATAATAATGGGATAATTGAGCCAATCACACCTATAAAAGCACCTTCTAAGAAAAATGGCCAACGAATATAACCGTTTTTAGCTCCCACTAATCGCATAATTTGAATTTCTCGTTTTCTTGAAATAATTGTAATTCGAATGGTATTAGAAATCAAGAAAATGGCAACAATGATTAAAAATGCACCTGCAACTGTTCCCCAAAGTCTAACATTTTTAGAAAGCGTAAATAATTTATCTGATTTTTTTCCACCATAGTCAGCTTTATCAACATTCGGTAATGTTGTTACTTCTTTTTGGACAGCTTGAATATTATCTGTATTTTCTGGTGTTAAAACAAAAACATCATATAATGGGTTATCGTCTCCATCAAATAATTTAAACGTATCACCCAATTTATCCGTTAGTTTTTTATATTCATTTTCCTTACTAGAAAATAAAACTTTTTTTACACCTTCAATATTGTTTAACTCTTCACCCAATTTTTGTGTATCTTCTTCAGAAGTTCCAATTTCAACAAAGACAGAGATATCAACATTATCTTTAATATCATCTGCAACCTTACTCACATTTAAAATGACGGCTAGAAAAACACCCACTAAAGTTAATGTAATCGATACAGCACTTAATGAAGCCATCGTCATCCAACCATTACGTTTTAAATTTTTTAAAGCACTTCCTATATGTCTAAAAAAGTTTCTAATCATCGTAACCATAATCCCCCTCGTCTTGATCTCGAGTGATTCGTCCATTTTCTATCGCCAATACACGATGACGAATAGTATTAACAATGGTACTGTTGTGAGTTGCCATCACAATCGTTGTTCCCTGACTGTTAATTCGTTCTAACAACTCCATAATTTCCCACGAATTTTCTGGATCTAAATTTCCGGTTGGTTCATCTGCAATCAAAACTTTGGGTGTGTTGACAATTGCTCTTGCAATAGCGACACGTTGTTGTTCCCCACCCGATAATTCTGTAGGAAAAACTCTCACTTTATGTTTTAAGCCAACTAAAGATAGAACCTCTAATACTCTTTTCTTAACTTCTCTAGGTTTTTTACCAATTACCTGCATAGCATAGGCCACATTTTCATAAACTGTCTTCTGTGTTAATAATTTATAATCCTGGAAAACAATGCCTATCTCACGTCGTAAATAAGGTATATTTCGATTACGAATCGTTAACAAATCATAACCACAAACATTTAAAGCTCCTTTAGTTGCTCTTTCCTCGCGATACATCATTTTAATAAAAGTAGATTTTCCAGCACCACTCGGGCCTACTACATATACAAATTCACCTTGATTAATATTTACGGTTATGTTTCTTAAAGCAGTCGTACCGTTCGAATATTTTTTGGTTACTTTTTTCATTTCAATCATTGATATTCTCCCCGACTTTTTATTTTAATTCAATTTATCTTATACATTATATCATGACTAGATGACCTTACTACGATGAATTCATTACATTTATATGTCATTTACTAATTATTCTTCCATCGTAAATAAGCATCTATAAATCCATCTATATTTCCATCCATTATCGGCTCGGTATTCCCCACTTCAAAATTAGTTCGATGATCTTTAACCATTGAATAAGGATGGAAAACATATGAGCGAATTTGAGAACCCCAACCAATTTCTAACTGTTCTCCTCTTAGTTGCGCCGCTTCTTGTTCCTTTTTCTCAATTTCTAATTGATACAGTTTGGCTTTTAACATGGACATCGCTTGTTCTCGGTTTTTAAGTTGTGACCGCTGAGCTTGACTTGCAACGATCACACCTGATGGCACATGAGTAATACGTACAGCAGATTCAGTCTTATTTACATGCTGCCCACCTGCACCACTAGCTCGATAGGTATCCACTTTTAAATCATCTGATTTAATTTGAATATCAATGTTATCTGTCAATTCAGGCATCACATCAACAGAACAGAAAGACGTATGACGTCGACTATTCGAATCAAAAGGTGAAATTCGCACCAAACGATGAACGCCTTTTTCTGATTTTAAATAACCATAAGCATTGTATCCTTTGATTAACAAAGTGACACTTTTAATTCCTGCTTCATCTCCAGCAAGATAATCTAAAGTTTCTACTTTAAAACCTTTTTGATCCGCCCACCGATGATACATTCTTAAAAGCATACTTCCCCAATCTTGAGATTCTGTTCCTCCAGCACCTGGATGTAATTCTAGGATAGCATTATTTTTATCATAAGGCTCACTTAACAACTGTTCTAACTCATATGCCTCGATAACTTGCTTAAATGATTGTATTTGCTCGACTAGCTCAAGTTGCATGTCTTGATCGGGTTCTTCTTGTAGCATCTCATTCAGAGTAAGCAAGTCGTCTAACTGAACCTCTAACTCTTTGAATGTTTCATATTTTGCTTTGATATTATTATTTTCATCAATAAAAACTTGAGCTTTTTCTGAATCATTCCAAAAATCAGGTTGCGACATCTGATAATCAGCTTCTGCAAGTCTCTCTTCTAACTCTTCTAAGTCAAAGAGACCCCCTAAAATTATCGATTTTGACTTTAAACTCACTTAGTTTTTGATTTATTTCATAAGTTTCCATTTCAATCATCCTTTCAAAAAGGAAAACGACTCAGTTTCACTAAGTCGTCATTTCTTTTTTATGCTGGTTTACCGTGACAATTTTTATATTTCTTACCACTGCCACATGGACATAGTTCGTTACGTCCAATTTTTTCATCGACACGAACAGGTCTTTTCTTTTCATCATTTGCTACTTGACCTTGTTCTTGTGTTGGGTGAACTGCTTCACCCTGTGTGACTTGTTCTCTCTGAACATTTTGACGAATTTCTGATTTCATAAAGAGACGGGTCACTTCATACTCAATTGCACCGACCATCTCTTCGAACATTTGGTAACCTTCCGTTTGATAATCAACGAGCGGATTGTTTTGTCCATACGCACGCAAACCAATTGATTCTCTTAATTGATCCATCGCGTCAATATGATCTGTCCATTTTTGGTCAACTACTCTTAAAATAACTACCTTTTGGAATTCTAATAATTGATCTTCACTACTTAGAATTTCAACTTTTTCAGAATAATTTTCTTTTGCTCTAGCAAAAATAAGAGCTTTTATTTCTTCAGGTGTTTTGCCTTCAAAATCATTTAATGAAATTGAATCTTCATGCGCAATAGTTAAGCCCACAAAATCAACAAGGCCTTGTAAATTCCAATCTTGTTTTTCTCCTTGTGTGTGCCCCTCAACATAACGAGCGACTGTACGTTCGACCATACCTAAAAGGACTTCTTCTAAATCACTATCTGCAGTGATTACTTGATAACGTTGCTTATAAATAACCTCACGTTGTTCACGCATTACGTCATCATATTGAAGAACATTTTTACGAGTATCGTAGTTATTACCCTCCACACGCTTTTGAGCACCTTCCACTTGTTTACTTAACATTTTACTTTGAATAACAGCATCTTCATCTTCCATATTTAAACGATCTAAAAAGGCTTTTATTCTTTCTGAACCAAAACGTTTCATTAAGTCATCTTCTAATGAAAGATAAAATTGAGTTTCTCCAGGATCACCTTGACGTCCTGCTCGACCACGTAACTGATTATCAATACGGCGTGACTCATGTCGCTCAGTCCCGATAACGGCTAAACCACCTGCTTCGATAACTCCTTGGCCTAAACGAATATCAGTACCACGACCCGCCATATTTGTTGCAATCGTAACTGACCCTTTTTGACCCGCATTCATGATTATCTCCGCTTCTCTAAAATGGTTTTTCGCATTTAAGATTTGGTGGGGAACATTGGCCTTATTTAACAAATCTGAAAGTAATTCAGACGTTTCAACTGCTACGGTACCAACTAAAATTGGTTGTCCTTTGAGATGACGCTCTTTAATATCTGCAACGACAGCTTTAAATTTACTCGTTAAGGTTGGATAAAGTAAATCTTGACGATCATTTCTGACAATTGGACGGTTTGTCGGAATTTGAATAACGTGCATATTATAAATTTCACGGAATTCTTCTTCTTCTGTTTTTGCCGTACCAGTCATTCCAGATAATTTATTGTACATACGGAAATAGTTTTGGAACGTAATATTAGCTAATGTTTTAGTTTCATCTTCAATCTCTACGCCTTCTTTTGCTTCGATTGCTTGATGTAAACCATCAGAATAGCGGCGACCATCCATAATACGTCCAGTAAATTGGTCAACAATCATAACTTTGTTGTCTTGAACAACATAATCAATATCTTTAATCATGATAAAGTTTGCTCTCAATGATTGATCTAAATAATGTGTTAATGATGTATTTTCGATATCATAAAGATTGTCTAAATTGAAATGTTTTTCTGATTTAGAAATTCCTTCTTCAGTTAACGCGATTGTTTTTGATTGCACGTCGATTTTATAATCTTCTTCATTTTTCAATGTTTTGATAAAACTATCTGCGCGATTATACATTGCTGTTGATTTTTCTGCTTGTCCAGAAATAATTAATGGTGTTCGGGCTTCATCTATTAAAATTGAGTCGACCTCATCTACGACTGCAAAGTTTAATGGACGTTGAACCATCTGATCACGATAGACAACCATGTTGTCTCTCAAATAATCAAAACCTAACTCATTATTTGTTGAATAAGTGATATCACAATTGTAAGCTAAACGTTTTTCTTCAGAATCTTTAGAGTTGATGTTTAACCCTACCGTCAAACCTAAGAAATTATATAGCTCTCCCATTTCATTGGCATCACGAGTTGCTAAGTACTCGTTAACTGTAACAACGTGAACTCCTTTACCCGAAATTGCATTTAAGTAAACAGGCATTGTTGCAGTTAGCGTTTTTCCTTCACCTGTTTTCATTTCTGGGATGTTACCATCATGTAACACAATTCCACCCATTAATTGTACTTTATAAGGGAATAGACCTAAAACTCGTTTTGCAGCTTCACGAACTACCGCAAAAGTTTCTGGTAATAATTGATCTAAAGTTTCACCTTTTTGATAACGTGTTTTAAACTCTTCAGTTTTCGTCTGAAGCTCCTCGTCTGTTAATTTTTCAATTTCATCTTTAAAACTTTCAACTTGGTCTGCAATTCGACCTAATCTCTTTAATTCTTTTTTATCATTTTCTATTAATTTCTTTAAAAAGTTTGCCATGTAATTAAATCCTACCCTCTCATCAGTATTCTATTGTTTTTTATAATGAGGTCATCTTATACATTTTAGCATTAGTTATTACAAAATTAAACCAATTATTCATAAAAGTTCGATAAAATGTTATAAAAGTGATGAAAACCCATGAGTTATCATGGGTTTTCATCACTTTTAAAGATTTAATTTGTTTCAATTAAACCGTATTTACCATCTTTACGTTGATAAACAATACTTGTTCCGTTAGTTTCAGCATCTTCAAAGATGAAGAAGTTGTGTCCTAACATGTTCATTTGTAAAACCGCTTCTTCACTATCCATTGGTTTCAATGATAAACGTTTCGTACGAACAATTTCTAAACTTGGTTCTTCAATAGCTTCAACTTCTGGAGTAGCAACTAATGGTATGCTATTTACAACTTGACGAGATTTGCGATTAATTTTAGTTTTGTATTTTCTGATTTGACGTTCTAATTTATCAGCTACCAAATCGATACTTGCATACAAATCTGGTGATGTTTCTTCAGCTCTTAAAACTAAATACGGAAGTGGAATAGTCACTTCAACTTTAGCCGTTTTATCAGAATAAACTTTTAAATTCACATGTGCTGTAGATTCTGGTGCATCTTGGAAGTATCTTTCAAGTTTACCGATTTTTTTCTCAACGTATTCTCTAATCGCTTGAGTTACTTCAATATTTTCTCCACGTACATTATATCTAAACATATTAATTGCCCCTTTCGCCTACCTATCTCAGTAAAAGAAATGAAAGAAAGGACCACTCTTATCTCCCATGTCTTTTCATCTATATTATAACCAATTTTCCTTTAAATGACAAATATCTTAACTAAAAAATCGGTTTCACAAGTTATTTATCGAGCTAACGAAAATGAGCGTATGTTCTTAAATCCTTTATTTAACAAACATTGTCGAGCACATGCTATTGTTTTGCCTGTTGTATAAATATCATCGACTAATATAATCTTTTTTTTATTTTCAACTTTTTTATAGGTTGGATTCCATAAAAAAGGTTGCTCTAAAGATAAACGTTCTTTTTTTGACTTTTTAGTTTGACTGATTGTTTCTTTTGGTTTAATTAAAAAATTATCATAAGAGAGTCCACCACTGCTTAATAATTCAATCACTTGATTAAACCCTCTTTGTTGAAAGGTATTTGGCGCTAATGGAATAGGGACTAATGTATATTCTTTTAACAGGGGTTTTAAATAACTAAACAGGTCCCAAGCAAAAACTTTCGCTAATTCGAGATTTCCTTCAAATTTATAATGACTAAAAAAAGTACTCATCGAATCCGTGTAATAAAACAACGACGTGTGATAAACAAACTTATTTTTATTTTCTTTCTTCCACCTTAAACAATCACTACAAATCGATTGAGTTTTATCTAACTGTTTTAAACAATAAGGACAGTGTTTTTTACTCAAATCAATTTTTAAAAACTCTTGATAACAAGGCTGGCAACATTGATTAAATAAAAAAGGCTGAAAGTTAATTAATTCTAACAATTTGACTGAATGGGTAAATGGCTTTTGACAAATGGCACATTTATTTTGTTTAATCATTTGCATTCATCTCTTTGATTTGAAGAATTGCTTGTTTCATTGCTCGACTTTTACCACTATGTATAAAATAAACAGATCCCGTTGGAAATTGTGGAGACCTTCCCACTCGTCCGGCAATTTGAACTAAACTAGATGGATTAAATACTGGATGATCTGCTTGAATCACAAGCACATCAATATTAGCAAATGTAACCCCTCTTTCTAAAATTGTCGTAGTTAACAACCAATCGATTTTACCCATACGCATTTTCAAAACTTTTTCTTCACGATAAAGATCACTCGAATAAACAAAAGCAAGTCTTTTTCTAGGAAAAAGACGTTTTAATAATTGATAACCTTTTTTTAAAAGTGCAATACTTGGGAAAAAAACTAATAAATGACGGTGTTGTTTTTTTAATATTTTTAATAATTTGATAGGACAATTATTTTCATTTATTTTTTGACTCAATCGCCAAATCCAAATCTCTCGTGGGACTGGTAAAGGAAAACCATGAAACCGCTGGAATAAACAACTAATATTCCCCTGACTTTCTTCAATAAACTTATAATCTCTAGGGCTAGGTGTCGCTGTTAAAAAAAATAGACAGCCTTGTCTTTTTTTTGCTTGAAAGGTTCCATAATGTAACGCTACATTTTCAGCATAAGGAAAAGCATCTACTTCATCTAGTATAATGACATCAAACGCATGATAAAAACGAAGTAACTGATGAGTTGTACAAATGACAAAAGGAGCATATGTATATTTTTCTTTAGCCTCTCCATATAATAAAATAATTTTTTCTTTTTGAAACGCTTTCTGAAGACGAGGATAAAGCTCCAAACAAACATCCACTCTTGGACTTGCAATTGCGACTTGTTTTCCTTCAGATAATATTTTTTGAATTAATGGAAAAAGCATCTCAGTTTTCCCTGCTCCCGTCACAGCATGAACTAAATGATTTTTCCGATGACGATAAGATTGAACTAATTCTGAAGCTACTTTTTTCTGTTTTTTCGTCAAATGACCTTGCCAAGTAAAATCAACCTTATGTTTTCGACCTTTTTTCTGACGATAATAATATAATTCAGACAAAGTATCGACTCTACCTAAAATGAGGCATTCTGGACAATAATAACTATTTGGAAGACTTAATTTCACATCTTTTTTTAAATATTCCGTCCCACAACGAACACAGATAATTTTTTCATCTTCCTCAACCATTGATAATGAATGAGATAAATAATTAAATACTTCTTGAGAAATATTTAATTTTTCCAAATCTTTATACAGCAAACGCCTACCATAAAGTTCTTCCAATTTAGGTTTCATTTCTTAAACTCCTTTAAAAGAATAATCGAATGACTAGTTGTCTGACAATAAATAGACTATAATAATAGTATTCAATTTAAAATACGTAAAGGAAAGGATTTAACATGAAAAAATTTTTTGTCATTGAGTCTATGGATGAAAAGACCGATTTAAATGGGATTATTTGGCAACCAGAAATCACTTCTCAGCCTAAAGCTATTCTTCAAGTTGTTCATGGCATGGCTGAATTTATTGAGCGCTATGAGCCCTTAGCTGACTTTTTTAATCAACAACGGATTTTAGTGATAGGTCATGATCACTTAGGGCACGGTGATTCTGTTGATCCCGAAAATCCGCTTTACGGTTATTTTTCTTCAAAAAATGCGACGTCGATTTTGATTGAAGATACTTATCAAATCACCGATTACGTAAAAAAAAGATATCCAAACGTTCCCCTCTTTATTTTAGGTCACAGTATGGGATCTTTCGTTCTAAGAAATTACCTAAAGAAATATAGTCAACAAATTGACGGTGCGATCTTAATGGGAACCAGTGGACGACGTGATGAAATAAAAGTGCTAAGAAAATTACTTAAGGGGCTAAATACCATTAGCCCAAAAATCGTCAACCGTGGAGTTCATCAGTTAATGTTTGGTCAATTTAATAAAAAAATCCATCGCCCAAATTCAAAAATGGCATGGCTATCTAAAGATGAAGAAAATGTCTCTTGCTATGAAAAAAATGATAAATTAGGTTTTATCTTCACTAACAATGGTTTTTATACTCTCGTTTCCTTAATGGATGAAGCAACTAAAAAAAATTGGTATCAAACCATTCGAACTGATTTGCCTATCCTCATTATTAGCGGTGAGCAAGACCCGGTAGGTCAATATGGGAAAGGCCCTCGTAAAGTAGCTATGGATTTAAGTGATCATTATTTTAATAATGTCACTTTAAGACAATATCACGAACTACGACATGAAATTTTAAATGAGCAGGAGCAAGAAGAAATCATGTATGATTTATACGACTGGCTAACTGCTCAGCTCCTTAAATAAAACAAAAAAGACTGAGAACTCACTACAAAACTGGGGTGTGTCTCTCGTCTTTTTATTTTTTTATTCATTATCAACTTCTTTAAATTGTGATAACATGGTATTTAGCTCGTCGATTAAGGCTTGATCTGGGTTCTCATCACTTGTCCAAGCAGCAAGATTAATATAATATTGATCCATCTCTATCAAATAAGAACGATAAGTTAACCAACGTTTTTTCTGATCTTGCAATTGAAACCCTAAATATTCAGCGGACTTTCCATTTAATTTCTTAGCTTCAGGTTTTATTTTAATCTTACCACCTGCATCCGTTACCTTATTAACAAAAGTTTCTGTGTACTGGGTGAGAGTCAGTGCTTTTTTCTCTTCAAATCCTGCAGACATAAACGCTTTTTTCTCTTTGTTAGCCACAAAAAAAGCAACCTTTGAATCTTTTTCTGGAAACTTAATCCAACCATCTAATAATCTAAACTGATAATCTTGCTTATCAAAATCAAACGTATAAATAAGAGCATCTTCTGGCGATTTACTTTTATGCTCCTTAGGTTGCTGCTGTTTTTGACAGCCGATTAAAACAAAGAAAAGCGAGCAAAGTAGTAATAAATTTATTTTTTTTTCTGCACAATAACATTCCTTTCTATAACTAACATTGGAGGTTTTTATCATGTCATCTCATTACTATACCATAAAAAAAGATAGTATTTATGAAATTGAAATAAAAAAATCACGTTTCATTTGTTCTCTTTATCGAATCAAAGATGAAGAACAGGCCAAAAGTATCATCACAAAGATAAAAAAAGAACATTGGAAAGCGAACCACAATTGCTCGGCCTATGTTCTTGGTGAAAATCAAGAAATCCAACGCTCTAGCGACGATGGTGAACCCAGTGGTACTGCTGGTGTCCCGATGTTAGAAGTATTAAAAGTCAAAGAACTTCAAAATGTCTTAGCTGTTGTTACCCGCTATTTTGGAGGTACTAAACTAGGTGCCGGTGGTTTAATTCGTGCCTATAGCCAATCTGTTTCAGAGGCATTACTTAATGTAGGACTTGTTGAGGGAACTTTGCAACAAGAATTAATCGTCAAAATTGAATACTCTAATCATAGTAAAGTAGAATATTTTACCCAGCAAGAAGAACTCATTATCAAAGAAAGTCAATTTACAGATAAAGTCACTTTAATTATTATGGTTGATGAAGATAACGTAAAAAACATTCAAGAGAAACTGATCAATCTCCTAAACAACCAATGTGAACTATCTTTAGGAAATACAGACTACATTGAATTAGATTTAACTTAACATAAAAAGGATTACGATTAAAAAAATATTAATCATAATCCTTGTTTTATTTTTCTAAGAAAAACTCAAAGCGTTCTCCTACATATTGACTTCGAACGTATTCAAAAGGTTGACCATCTAAAAAGCAGGAGACTTGACGTAACCGTAAAACTGCATCACCTTTTTTTATTTCTAAATAATCAGCTATTTTTTCTGAAGCAATTAAAGCAGATATCGTTTGGGAAGATTTTCCAATTCGTTTGTGTCCTTGTTTTTCTAAAGCAGTATACAAAGACTTAGTAATTTCGGTTTTATCAAATTCAGCTATAATTTGATAGGGAATGCTTGCAACTTCAAAACAAATTGGGATGTCATCAGCATAACGTATTCTTTCCATTTTAACAATTTCATCATCTTTACCAATCTGAAGGCGCTCCATCTCACTCGAACTAGGTTTTGTGACAAAATAAGAAATCGTTCGACTTGAAGGAATACTCCCTTGAGATGCAACAATTTTAGAAAAACTTGTTGTTCCAAGCATCGTTTCCTTAACTTTTCGTTGAGCAACATAAGTTCCTGAACCAACTTTTCTCTCCAAAATCCCTTCATCTGCAAGTGTTTGAATCGCTTGTCTTAATGTCATACGGCTAACACCAAAGACTTCTGATAATTCTCTTTCCGATGGAAGGCGGTCCCCAATATTCCAATGTCCAGCTACAATTTTACTTTTTATCTCATCATGTATTTGAAGATACACAGGTAATTTAGATGAAACCATCATTAGCACATCCTTTACAGTCATAGTCTTACTTTTCATTATAAACGGTATAGACGGTACTAACAAGCCTAAAAATGAGAAAACGCGTTTAAATCAAAGTTCGATTTCCACGTTTTCTCATCATTAATCATAAAGGACTAGGTAATTCATCCTTTTTTTAATTATCTTACTTTTGCACGCCATTTTCTTAAATTTTTCTTTTCACGTTGGTAAAAATTGACACGAGAAGGTTTCATTTTTATACCATTGGCTTTAATTTGATCTAAAACCTCTGCATTTTTTATGACTTCTCGATAATTTAATAATTGATCTGTTAATTTTTCTGATAAATTTTCCACAAGACTCACTCCTTGTTTTAACTTTTAATCCACCTTAATTATAACATAAAAATTAAATTAAATAAAAAAATTGCTATCAACTAATTAGTCAATAGCAAACATCTTTTAAAAATGACTGGGCTAGCTGGATTCGAACCAACGAGTGACGGAGTCAAAGTCCGTTGCCTTACCGCTTGGCTATAGCCCAAAAAAAAAAAAAGAATGGAGGGAGGCAGATTCGAACTGCCGAACCCGAAGGAGCGGATTTACAGTCCGCCGCGTTTAGCCACTTCGCTATCCCTCCAAATCAGTTGATTGGTTATCAACCCGACTTCAATATAATAACTAATATTCAACTAAAATGCAAGTCTTTTTCAAAAGTTTTTTTAATTGTTCAAATTCCAGTGTTTTAATAATTCTTCAATTGCATCATCAAGACTTTTACTAGTTAATTTAAAATCATCTAAACCATTGACTTGAAATTTATTTCCTATAATTTCAGAAACTTCACCAATTATTTTTTTCCCAATTAATACTTCGTAGACTGTTTGTTCTGTTCCAGAAATATCTTTAACGATTTCATTTATCGAAACTTCAATCGGTTTATTTTTTTTCACTTCGCAACATCCTCTCATAACTTGTGGTAACCTTATTGAGGATATCATAAATCAGCTTATTTGTTAAGTCTTATCTCAGATTACATCAATAAAAAAGCAGAGCTCCGACAAGCTCTACTTAAATTGATGAGATTTTCAAACTGTTTTAGGTAAAGTTGCCAATGCTGATAGAACATCGTAACCATTGCTACTTAATAATCTTTTTACCGCTTCAGCATCCGTCGCTGTTAATTGAATAATAATAATCGGTTCATTCGTTTTACGAAAGACAACAATTTGTACAATATTTAATTTTTCTTTTGAAAATAATTGTGTCAAATGAGCTAAAACACCGGTATGATCATCTGGTATTTTTACAACGACTCGCGTGCCAGCCTCTAGATAACCCGTGACTTCCAGGAATGCATCAAAAATATCATTATTCGTAATAATCCCTATAACTTCATTTGCCGTATTAACAACTGGTAAAACACCTATATTAGCTGATCGCATTTCATAAATGGCATCTTCCAATAAGCTATCGGGGCCAATCGTTTTAACTTGTTTAATCATCACGTCTTTTACCACTGTTTTATTAATCAAATAATTCATCTCATAAACACTCAAACTAGTTGCCTTAGACGGCATTGCTTCTTGGATCGTTCCTTCTGTCACTAATCCAATTAATTTTCCTTGCTTAATAACTGGTAGACGATGAATATCATGTTTTTTCATTAATTCTACTGCACAAACTATTTTTTCATCTTCAGTAATTGTAATAACTCCCGTACGCATAAAATCTTTTACTAGCATTTGCTTAACCTCCTAAGTATGCTTTTTGAACTTCGGAACTTTGAAGTAGATTTTCTCCTGTTCCCTCTAAAACCAATTTACCTGTTTCCAAAACATATCCTCTATCCGCAATACTCAATGCCATTTTAGCATTCTGTTCAATGAGTAAGACCGTTGTTCCTTGTTGATTAATTTCTTTAATAATCGAAAAGATTTCACGGATAAAAATGGGAGCTAACCCCATTGATGGTTCGTCTAACAGTAACAATTTTGGGCGTGACATTAAGGCTCTTCCCATCGCCAACATTTGCTGCTCACCACCAGAAAGTGTGGATGCCTCTTGATTTTTTCGTTCAGCTAAAACAGGAAAACGCTCAAAAACAGTTTTCATTATCATCTGACTCTCTGCTCGGTTCGGGTAAAGATAGGCTCCCAATTCTAAATTTTCCAACACTGTTAAACCAGAAAAAATATGTCGTCCTTCTGGTACTTGAATCAAACCAGATTTCACAATTTTAGCCGCTGGCATTTTTTCAAGTGGTTCATCCATAAATGTCATTGTTCCCTCACTAGGCTTGACTAACCCAGAAAGTGTATGTAGAATAGTCGTTTTCCCCGCACCATTCGCTCCAATTAAACTAACAATTTCTCCTTGTTTCACTTCAAAACTAACTTTTTTTACTGCGTGTATCATTCCATAATGTACAGATAAATTATCTACTTTTAACATCACAATTCACCACCCAAATAGGCTTTTATAACTCTTTTATTCGATTTTATCTCTGCTGGTAAGCCTTCCGCAATCAACTGGCCATATTCCAAAACATAAATACGTTCGCACACTTCCATTACAAGAGACATGTCATGCTCAATCAAAAGTATGGTTAAATCAAATTCTTTTTGTATTTTTTTTATTAAATCTGTTAATTCTGCAGTTTCTTGTGGATTCATCCCTGCCGCCGGCTCATCTAAAAATAAAACTTTAGGTTGTGTTGCTAAAGCTCTGACAATTTCTAAGCGACGCTGTTCACCATATGATAAATTTTTAGCAATTGTTTCTGCCTTGTTCTCCAAATCAAAAATTGCTAATAGCTTTAATGCTTCCTCTTCCATGTCATTTTCTTCATGATAAAATTTAGGTAGTCGTAACAAACCCACTAATGTTTTTTGCTTGACACGAGTATTAATAGCCACCAATACATTTTCTAAAACGGTCAAGTCTTTGAAAAGACGGATATTTTGAAACGTTCGACTCAAACCTAACTCTGCTATTTTAAATGGCTTTAAACCATTTAGGCGATATTCATTTTTTTCCTTATTCAATAAAACATCCCCACTGCTTGGAACATAAACTCCCGTCAAAAGATTAAATAAAGTCGTTTTTCCTGCACCATTGGGACCAATTAAACCCACTAATTCATTTTCTTCTAATACAAGATTAACATTTGAAACAGCTGTTAATCCACCAAAGTTTTTTGTTAAATTATTTACTTCTAGTAGTGACATTCATTCGTCCCCCTTTTTTAAATAATTTTTTTATCGATAGCTCTTTTGTTCCTAATAGACCAGAGGGTTTAAAAATCATAATAATAATTAATGCTAATGCGTAAATAATCATACGAATGGTTCCCGCATCTTGTAAAAACATATTTAAAAAACCTAATAAAATAGCCGCTAAAAAAGTACCTGTTATGCTTCCAACTCCACCAAAAACAACAATAATTAAAATATCAATTGACTTCATAAAATCAAAATTTTGGGGCATGATTGTTTGAAAATAACTAGTATACAAACCACCCGCTAAAGCTGCTGTCATCGCTCCAATAACAAAAGCAATGACCTTATACTTAGTTGGATTAACCCCCATCGCTTCAGCAGCTATTTCATTATCACGAACAGATAAAGTTGCTCGTCCTGAAGCACTATGAATAAAATTAGTAATCACAATCACTGTTAAGCAGACACTCAAGTAGACCATCGACCAAGTAACAAATGGTTTAATTCCAAAAAGGCCTGCGGGACCATTTGTCAAACTATCAAAGTTCATAATCACAATTCGAATAATCTCTGCAACGCCTAAAGTCGCGATGGCTAAATAATCTCCTGATAGACGAAGCGTTGGAATTCCGACGATTAAAGCAATAAAGCCTGACAAACAAATTCCAACTAAGATACCTAATAAAAATCCTGTAAATGTCGGCATTCTCAATGTAATAATAGCCATTGCATAGGCACCAATAGCCATAAAACCTGCGTGTCCCAATGAAAATTGACCTGCAAAACCGATGACTAAATTAAGTCCAGTTGCTAAAATAATATTGATACCAATCATCACCAAAGTTGTTTCGATGACTGGTGTCATTAAACCTGTCACATAAAAAACAGCCAAAACGACAAAACCTAAAACCATCAAAGCTAACCAGCTTAAATTTACTTTTATATTTTTCAACAGTCATCCACCTACACTTTCTCTTTTAGATGTTTACCTAGCAATCCTGCTGGTTTAACAAGTAAAATAATTATTAATATTGCATAAACAACAGCATCTCGATAAGCTGTAAAGCCCAATGCACTTACGAAAGTCTCAATAATTCCAATTAAGAAACCACCCAATGCGGCGCCAGGTATAATACCTATTCCACCAAACACTGCAGCGATGAAGGCTTTCAGCCCTGGTGCAACGCCCATCATCGGATCAATACTATTGTAATACAAACCAATCAAAACACCTCCAGCTCCTGCTAAGGCAGAACCAATAGCGAAAGTAAATGAAATCGTATGATTAACGTTAATTCCCATTAACTGCGCTGCTGCAGGATCGACACTAACCGCTCGCATTGCTTTCCCCATCTTTGTTTTTTTAACAATAATTTGAAGTAAAACCATTAATATCATCGAAGTTACTAATATAATGACTTGAATTTTACTAATCATAAATAAACCCAAATCATAATTTTTATTGTCAATTATTTGTGGAAATGGCTTCGTATCCGCTCCCACAAAATAAATCATAACCGATTGAATAAAAAATGACACACCAATTGCTGTAATTAACGCTGCAATACGAGTAGAATTTCGTAAAGGACGATATGCTAAATACTCAATGATCACACCAATTATCGCACACCCTAACATCGCAAGTAGGAGTGTTGGAATTAAACCAAATTTGAATTGTTGGATCACATAAAAACCAATATAAGCACCCAACATATAGATTTCACCATGTGCAAAATTAATTAATTTGATAATCCCATAAACCATTGTATACCCTAGAGCTAAAAGGGCATACACACTTCCTAATGATAAACCATTTACAAATTGTTGGATTACTTCCATCTAAATTCACCTTCTCTTATCTCTTTTTTATTTAAGGATTAACACTTTCAGCACTAACTTGTTTTCCTTTCTCCAAACCAATTACAACGGCTGGTTTACGAGGATTATGATTTTCATCCATCGTCATGATTCCAGTGACTCCTTCAAAATCTTTTAATTTTTCTAGTCCTTTTGTCAATTCTTGACTATTTAATTTATCGCTATTTTTTAAAGCTGCAGCCATCATATAAATCGAATCGTACGCTAATGCATTAAATGCACTTGGATTTTTACCGTATGTTTTTTTAAAAGATACTATAAAATCCGGAACTCGAGCTGAGCTAGGAGCACTTTCCGAAAAATGGGTCGTATAAAATATATTACTCATATTTTCTTCACCAGCAATAGTGACCATCTTCTCATCAGAAAAACCATCTCCACCAAGTATTGGTTGCTTTATCCCCATTTCTCGAGCTTGTTTGACAATCAAACCTGCTTCTTCGTAATAACTAGGTAAGTAAATAAAATCAAAGTCTTGCTCTCGGAGCTTCGTTAATATTGCTCTAAAATCTTTATCTTTTTGATTAAATTTTTCATCTGCGACAATTTCTCCTTGAAAAGTGTCCTTAAAAGCTTTCGTTAGTCCTTTAACATAATCGCTAGAGACATCAGCTATGATAACTGCTTTTTTAGCCTGTAAAGAATTCATTGCATAATTTGCTAAGACAACACCTTGAAATGAATTTTGAAAACTCGTTCTAAACATATAGGGCTGAACTTGACCGTTTAAAACAGTAATGCTATCATCTGTTCCGGACGGTGTAATTGCTGGTATTTTAGCTTTTGTAATATTAGGGATTATTGCTTTTGATGAACTCGAAGTGACTCCACCTACAATACCAACTACTTGATCTTTAGTGGTTAAACTCGAAGCAATTGAAACTGCTTCAGATGTATCTGATTTATTATCTTTTTTAATTAACTTTATTTTTTTACCCTTAATACCACCCTTAGCATTAAGTTCTTTAACGGCTAAACGGATGCCTTCCATTTGTTGTTGGCCATAAGAAGCTACTGCACCTGACAGTTCTAAGTCAATACCTATTTTTAACTCCTTATTCTCTTCTTGCGCTTGATTAACTGCTTCCGTTCCTCCAATTAATCCGCCACCTGGTATCCCACCAATCGGGGCACTACATCCTGCTAAGCAAAATAAGAGCCCTAAAAATAACCCAATGCTTTTTTTCATGTTCCATCCTCCCAATTATCAGAAATAAACAAGTTGTTAAATAATATATGCTATTAAATAGCTAAATTCAACTGAATATTCAGAAAATTTAGAATATTAGGAACAATTTATTTAAAAATAGACTTAGATAGTCTTCTTTTAAGGATTCACAACTTCAGCACTTGCTTGTTTTCCTTTTTGTAACCCAATGACAACAGCTGGTTTCCTAGGGTTATGATTTTTGTCCATCGTCATATTTCCTGTAACTCCTTCAAAATCAGTAAGTTTACCTAATTCCTTCGTTAACTCTTCACTATTTGTCTTACTACATTTTTCTAGGGCCTCTTTTAACATATAGACAGAATCATAAGCTAATGCATTAAAAGCACTTGGACTTTTATCATATTTTTTTTCAAATTGTTCAATAAATTCAATGACTCTTTCAGAACCTGGTGCTTCTTTTGAAAAATGGGTTGTATAAAAAATATCATTCATATTTTTAGCTCCCGCAATTGTAACTAGTTTTTCATCGGAAAAACCATCACCCCCAAGAATTGGTTGTTCAATCCCCATTTCTCGAGCTTGTTTGATAATTAAACCCGCTTCTTCGTAATAACCTGGTAAATAAATAAAATCAAACTCTTTTTTACGTAGTTTTGTTAAAATCGCTTTAAAATCTTTATCTTTTTGATTAAATTTTTCATCTGCAACAATTTCACCTTTGAAAGTTTCTTCGAATGATTTAGTTAATCCTTTCGCATAATCACTTGAGACATCTGCAACAATGACGGCTTTTTTTGCCTCTAAAGAATCCATTGCATAATTTGCTAAAATGACACCTTGAAATGAATCTTGAAAACTTGCTCTAAAAATATACTCTTGAACTTTGCCGTTAAATACCGTAATACTATCATCCGTTCCGGAAGGTGTAATTGTAGGTGTCATTGCTTTTGTAATATTTGGAATGACTGCTTTTGAAGCACCAGATGTTGCTGGACCTATGATTGCAATCACTTCGTCTTTGGTTGTTAAACTAGAGGCAATCGTTGCTGCTTCTGCAGTATCAGATTTATTATCTTTTTGAATTAACTCAATTTTTTTTCCTTTAATTCCACCTGCTTGATTAATTTCAGAGACCGCTAGATCGATTCCTTCTTTTTCTTGATTACCATAAGAAGCAACTGCTCCTGATAGTTCTAAATTCACACCAATTTTTACTGTTTGGCTTTCTTCCTGTACTTTTTTTATGACTTCATTGTTTCCTGATACTCCTCCACCAGGAACGCCACAACCATTCATGAAGACTAATAAAAAAAACATAATACCTATTAATTTTTTCATAGTGTCCCTCCTTTTATTAAAAACATATGAGTTTCATATTAATATATGATAAAAATTAATTAAAGTCAATTCAACTTTCGGAAAATTCAGAAAATTAAATAAAAAAAAAGCCTCATCGGCCTTTTCTAAATTTTATCGGTTTTGTATATGGACCATAATAAGTTTCATCTTTATTTCTACGCAAGGTAAATTTTAATGGCACATAGTCAATTCCACCTTTTGCAAATGGATGACACCTCAAGATACGACTTGTTCCCATTGTGAGTCCTTTGACAGCTCCATGAGTGTTGATAGCGTCAATCATGTATTGCGAACACGTTGGATAGTATCGACAACTTTTAGGTAATAAAGGTGAAATAAATTTTTGATAAAATCGTACAGGTAATATAAAAATCTTTTTTATCATCAACACTCCTACTCAGAATTCAGCATAATTTAAAACGAAACAAAAGAGGCTATGACAAATTTTGATTTTGTCTTAACCCCTTTATTATTCCTTACTTCATAAAATCTAAAATATGTTGAAAATTACTTACATTAAAGGCTTCTGAAGGATGTCCCTTGCCGATAAAGACATAGCCGATGAAAATACCAATAAAGAATAAAACAACCAAAAACATTAAACAAAATAATAATAATGTCAGTTGTGAGATTACTTTTTTTCCAGTCATATTCATCGTAGAAATCATCCTTTCTTAAACTAATATTTCGGTGTTTTCAACCAAAATATCAGTCGCTTCATTAATTCTTTCAATATTTGCTCCAAGTTTTTTCAATTTTTTATGGAAATTGTAATAACCACGATCTAGATATTCGAGATGAGTGACCTTGGTCAGTCCCCCTGCTCGCATCCCCGCTAAAATCAAAGCTGCAGCGGCACGTAAATCAGTCGCTGATACTTCCGCTCCTTGTAACTCAGATACGCCTTCAATATGAGCCACATTATTTGAAATATCAAATTTTGCATTCATACGTTTCATTTCTTCTAAATGTTGAAAGCGATTTTCAAAAACAGTTTCTGTTAAGATACTAGTCCCTTCTGCCAACGTTAAAAGCACACTCATTTGAGCCTGCATATCGGTTGGAAAGCCAGGATGTGGCAATGTTTTAATATCCGTTGGTTTTAATTTTTCAGGACCAATGACTCTGATACCCAGAGCTTCTTCAGTAATGGTTGCCCCCATCTCTTTTAATTTTGAGATTAGTGGCTTGTTATGCTCCATTAAACCCTCTTCAATTAGGACATTTCCACCTGTTGCAGTCGCAGCAACCATAAATGTACCTGCTTCAATCCGGTCTTGTACAACTGAATGATCCGTTCCTATGAGTTCAGTAACACCTTCAATACGAAGTGTTTCAGTTCCAGCTCCTGTAATTTTAGCTCCCATTTTATTTAAAAAGATAGCTAAATCAACAATTTCTGGTTCACGTGCAACGTTCTCAATCGTCGTTGTCCCTTCGGCTTTGACTGCTGCCATCATAATATTTTGCGTTGCTCCAACACTTGGAAAATCTAAATAAATACGAGCGCCAACTAATTTATCAGCTTTCGCTTCGATATATCCATTTTCCTGTGTAATCGTTGCTCCTAAAGCTTGAAATCCTTTTAAATGTAAATCAATTGGACGAGAACCAATAGCACAGCCACCTGGCATTGCTACTTTCGCATGCCCGTTTCGCGCTAAAAGAGGACCCATTACAACAATCGATGCTCTCATTTTAGAGACATACTCAAAAGGAGCTTCACAACCTAAATCTTTTGTGGCATCAACATGAATAATATTTACATCTTGATTAAATTCAACTTCTGCATTCAAATGTTTAATCATTTGATTCATCATCAAAACATCTGAAAGAATCGGTGCATTTTTAATTGTAGAAATACCTTTATCAGCTAACAAAGTGCCCGCTAATATTGGTAAAACAGCATTTTTTGCCCCTTCAATTTTGACCTGCCCTCTGAGTTTATCAGAACGGCGAACAATAATGTATTCCATAATTCTCCCTCCAAAAACATAAGGAATAAGTATAAACCTTCTTGATTATAACATGGAATACTTAGAATTGGTATTTTAAAAGTATTTTATTAATTTGGACCTCATTAAATTGCTCCTTGAATCAAAGTTCTCATCAAATATATAATCTCTAAAAAGAAATTACTTACTGCAAATCCAATCACTACTGCGAGTAAACAATAAAACATCTTTATCTGTCGTTCATATTGTATTCCCTTCTTAAAAAGCATATCAAGTCTTAGTGATTGTAGCGTCCAAAAAGAAAGTGAAATAAAAAATAAGTGACTAATAATTCGAACTAAAGTATCTACACCATAGATATTCATTTTTTCCTCCTTATAAAACAAAAAAGATAAAGAGTAAAAACTCTCTATCTTCTCTTATTTGCAACATTTAAACGATTGATAGCACGGTGCAGCGCAATTTCTGCACGGTCCATATCAATAGTTTCATCTTGTTTTTGTCTTGCTAATTCAATTTTCTCTTCCGCTCTTTGTTTTGCGTACTTGGCACGTGAAACATCAATATTTTCTTCAGTTTCAGCACTATTAGCAATAATCGATACAACATTGTCTCGAATTTCGATAATTCCGCCATTTACGGCAACCCATTCAGAGTTTTTATTATCCTCTTCATCTAAATCAATTCGAACAGCATCAATTTGAAGCGGAGATATTAAAGGTGCATGGTTAGGCAAAATACCTAATGATCCTGCGACCGTGTTAGCAACTAAAAATTTTGCATGATGGTCAAAAATAATACCATCTGGAGTGACGATATTAACTACGAAAGAACTCATTTTCATCTCTCCCTATTAATTAATATCCATTTTTTCGGCTTTTTCAATGACTTCTTCAATGCGACCAACGTTTCGGAAAGCATCTTCTGGAAGATCATCATATTTACCATCCAAAATATCTCTGAATCCTTTAACTGTTTCATTCAATGGTACATAACTACCTGGTTGACCTGTAAATTGTTCTGCCACATTAAAGTTTTGTGATAAGAAGAATTGGACTCTTCTTGCACGTCCAACGATAACTTTTTCATCATCAGACAACTCATCCATCCCAAGAATAGCAATGATATCTTGTAATTCTTTATATCGTTGCAATAGACGTTGAACTTCCGTCGCTGTTTGATAATGCGCTTCGCCAACAATGCTTGGCTCTAATGCACTTGATGATGAAGCCAATGGATCAACCGCTGGGTAAATCCCTTGTTCAGCATAAGAACGTTCTAAGTTAGTTGTTGCATCTAAATGGGCAAACGCTGTTGCTGGAGCCGGATCCGTATAGTCATCAGCTGGCACATAAATCGCTTGAATTGACGTAATCGAACCATCTTTGGTAGAAGTTATTCTTTCTTGTAATTGTCCCATTTCTGTTGCTAAAGTTGGTTGGTAACCAACAGCTGAAGGCATCCGTCCTAAAAGAGCTGACACTTCAGAACCCGCTTGAGTGAAACGGAAAATATTATCAATGAAAAGAAGAACATCTTGTTTTTCTTGATCACGGAAATATTCAGCCATTGTCAAACCAGTTAAAGCAACACGCATTCTAGCACCTGGTGGTTCATTCATTTGGCCAAAAACCATGGCTGTTTTCTTGATAACACCAGAATCCTTCATTTCAAAGTAAAGGTCATTTCCTTCACGTGTACGTTCCCCAACACCTGAGAAAACTGAAATACCACCATGTTCTTGAGCAATATTGTGAATTAACTCTTGAATCAGTACGGTTTTACCAACTCCGGCTCCACCAAACAAGCCTACTTTACCACCTTTTAGATAAGGTGCTAACAAGTCGATTACTTTGATCCCAGTTTCTAAAATTTGAGTATTAGTACTTAAATCCTCATATCTTGGAGCTTTTGTATGAATACTGTGTTTTTTCATATCTTTTGGTAAAGGTTCACCTAAGTCAATTGTTTCACCTAAGACGTTGAAGACACGACCCAATGTTTCTTGTCCAACAGGAACGCTTATTGCTTCGCCTGTTGATACGACTTCCATCCCACGTTGTAGTCCATCAGTTGATTCCATAGCGATGGTTCTTACGACACCATCACCTAGTTCTAATGTAACTTCAAGAACAACTTTTTGTTTGTTTTCCGATTTATAAACGACTAAAGCGTCATTTATATCTGGTAACGATTGGTCTAAGGGAAATACTACGTCAACAACGGGACCAATTACTTGGGCTATTTTTCCTATTTTCATTAATCGTCTTCCTCCCCGTTATTCTTCTAATGCTGCGGCTCCACCAACAATTTCAGTAATTTCTTCTGTAATTGCGGCTTGACGCGCCCTGTTATACGATATAGTTAAATCATCAATAATGTTATTGGCGTTCTCAGTTGAACTCTTCATTGCTGTCATACGTGAAGCATGTTCAGCAGTTTTTGAATCTAGAACAGCTCCGTAAATCAAACTTTCCGCATATAGAGGCAATAACGTATTTAGGATTGCTTCTTCATCTGGTTCCATGATGTATTCTTGTTCAAACTCAGTTGCTTCACTAGCGTCTAAGTCAACAATCGGCAACATTTTTTCCGCACGAAAAGCTGAGGAAAGAGTGTTAACGTGATGATTATAACAAACATATAACTCATCAAAAACTTCGCTATTATACATTTGAATGGCAGAGTTTACAATTTTACGAATCTCATCATATTTCGGATAGTCACTCAACCCTCTCAACTCATATGCGACAGGCATGCCACGATGTTTGAAAAAGTCAGCACCCGTTCCTCCAATAGCCATTAAGACATAATTATCTTGACCCTCATGATCTTTTTTTAAAATCTCAAGAGTTTTTTTGATAATTGAACTATTATAACCACCTGCTAATCCTTTATCTGAAGTGACAACGATATAGCCAGTTTTTTTAACAGGTCGTTCAACCAATAATTGATTGTACATCTTCATATTGTTCTCATAGTTAGGATCTGAAACATTATCAATATCCTCTAATCGAGAAGAAGCCAAATGTGTTGTTATTGATCGAACTTTCGAAGCATATTCTTGAAAACGTCTGGATGATTGTTCAGATTTTGTCAATTTAGAGGCTGCTACCATTTGCATAGCGCTTGTAATTTGACTGGTCTTTTTTGTTGAAGCTATTCTCTTCTTAATATCAATAAGTGAGCCGCTCATTTCAATCACCGCTTTCTTTGATTATTTCAATTCATCAGCAACAGAGAATTTACTAGAACTAAAAATTTCTTTAAATTCATCAATTGCTTTATTCATATCTTCAATTTCTGGTAAGTTCTTAGTCGTTTTTATTGTATCGTAAATAGCAGGATAGTTATTGCCCACATATTCACATAATTCTTTTTCAAAACGTAAAATATCATTAACAGGTATTGTGTCTAAGAAACCTTTTGTTAATGCAAATAAAATCAAGACTTGTTGTTCAACAGGCATTGGTTCATGCACATTTTGTTTAAGAACTTCAACTGTACGCTTACCACGATTTAATTTGGACTGAGTTGCTGTATCTAAGTCTGAACCAAATTGAGTAAAGGCTTCTAATTCTCGATAGCTCGCTAAATCTAAACGTAAGGTTCCGGCCACTTGTTTCATTGCTTTAATTTGAGCAGATCCACCAACACGGGAAACTGATAAACCAGCAGAAATAGCAGGTCGAATACCAGAACGGAACAAATCACTTTCTAAAAATATTTGTCCATCAGTTATTGAAATAACATTCGTTGGAATATAAGCTGAAATATCTCCTGCTTGCGTTTCAACAAATGGTAATGCGGTCATCGAACCGCCACCTAAGGAATCATTCAATTTAGCTGCACGTTCTAACAAACGAGAATGTAAGTAAAAAACATCCCCTGGAAATGCTTCACGACCTGGAGGTCTTCTAAGTAACAATGAAATTTCACGATAAGCCGCAGCTTGTTTTGATAAATCATCGAAGATTATCAAAACATGTTTTCCATTGTACATAAATTCTTCACCCATTGCTGCTCCTGCATAAGGTGCTAAATATAATAATGGCGCAGGTTGTGAGGCACCGGCAGAAACAACAATCGTATAATCAAGCGCACCATATTTTCTTAATGTTTCTACTTGATTTCTAACCGTTGATTCTTTTTGACCAATCGCAACATAAATACAAATCATATCTTGATCTTTTTGATTAATAATTGTATCAATGGCAATTGATGTCTTACCTGTTTTTCTATCACCAATCACTAACTCACGTTGGCCACGACCAATTGGAACAAGAGCATCAATTGCTTTAATCCCTGTTTGTAAAGGTTGGTCAACAGATTGTCTCGCCATAACCCCAGGAGCTGCTGCTTCAATAGGACGTGTTTTATTTGTAATAATCTCGCCTAAGCCATCGATTGGATGACCTAAAGGATTAACAACACGACCAATTAAAGCATCTCCAACAGGAACTTCCATAATACGACCAGTTCTTTTGACTTTATCGCCCTCACGAATTTTTTCAAATTCACCAAGAACAATAATCCCAACACTTTCAGTTTCTAAGTTTTGAGCCATTCCAAAAACGCCATTATCAAATTCTAATAACTCTCCTGACATAGCGTTTTCTAAACCGTAAGCACGTGCAATACCATCACCAACGTATGATACGGTTCCCACTTCATCAACCGTTAGCGATTCTTCGTATTTAGCAAGTTGCTGTTTAATATGCGAACTAATTTCTTCCGCTTTAATACTCATGTATTTCACCTCTCACTTTGTCAACGAGCATCAATCTTGTAAAAGTTCAGCGTGTAGGTTTTCTAACTGAGTCCGTACACTCTGATCAATTACTCGGTGCTCAGATTCTACAATCACACCGCCCATGATTTTAGTATCTAATCGCGGACGTAAAATTACTTTATTAGCAGAAAATTGTCTGGCTAATTTTTCTTCAAGTTCATGTCTTTGATCCATTGTTAAAGCAACAGCTGTTGTTACATCAACTAAGACAATACCATAATGTTCATAATACAGTTCTTCAAATGAGTCGATAATCTCTGGAAATTCATTCATTCTTCCATAATCATAAACAGTATGAATGAACTTTGCGACTGTATCACTAAAATTTTTTTCTAAATCTTTGATAATATTTACTTTTTCATAACCAGACAAGCGATCATCCGTTAAGATTTCGCCTAAATCTGGAACCTGTAAATAAACATCTCGTAATTTTAAAAGCTCTTGATAGACTTCTGTTGATTCCTTTGTTTCTACAGCTTCTTTAAAAATTGCCTTGCCGTATGTACGAGCGATAGCATATTGTCTATTCATCGTTATCGACTCCTAGCTTTTCAATACTTGATTGAATTAACTCTTGATGAGTTGTAGCCGACAATTCCTTCTTTAATATTTTAGAAGCAATTTCAACTGATAAATCAGCCACTTCTTTTTTAGCTTCTTCAATCATTCGTGCACGCTCAAGTTTAATGTCTTCTTGAGCTTGTAGCTTCATTCTCTTAGAATGCTTTTCAGCATCTACTATAATAGCGTGTGCATTATTTTCAGCCGTTTCTTTAGCCTGACCAATAATAACTTGCGCTTCAGTACGTGCTTTTCTCAACTCATCTTCACGTTGTTTAGCTAGTGTATTTGCTTCGCCTCGTGACTTTTCAGCATTGTCAATATCATTAGCAATTTTTTCTTGACGCTCATCCATCATATTGACAACTGGGCCCCATGCAAATTTCTTCAATGCTAACATTAATATCAGAAACGAAACAGAAACAAAAAGAATCGTACTAAGCGTAGTTTGTCCAGAGCTGGCAATCAATAATTGATTGATCATATCCTTACTACACTTCCTTCCTCAAGTATCGCTACATTCAATAGCTGATACTTTCTTAGATGTATTTTAGACATCGCTTCTTACTTGAAGACCAACAATAATGCGATTACCACACCTAAAATTGGGACTGCTTCAATTAACGCAACACCGATAAACATTGTTCCTCTAAGTTGACCTGACATTTCAGGTTGACGAGTCATTGACTCCAATGTTTTAGAAATAACCTTACCATTACCATAAGCCGCTCCAATAGCTGCTCCAAAAACTGCGATAGCTGCTGCAATATATTGCATTACTGATCTCCTCCTATAAAATCTTCTTAAATAAATTTGATTATTCGTGTTCCACTTCTACCTTATGTGATAAGTACACCATTGTCAAAGTAACAAAGATGAACGCTTGTACCGCACCGATAAATAGTGAGAATGTTTGCCAGATAACTTCAAGTGGTAGTGCCAGTACAAATTTGACTGGACTCGATGCTCCAAGATTGGCAATTAAACTTAATAGTACTTCTCCTGCAAAGATATTACCGTATAAACGGAGACCTAACGTTAAAACGTTAGTAAATTCTTCGATTAATTTAATAGGTAATAAAATGGCAGTTGGTTTCATAAAACCATTAACAAAATAGTTTTTGACACCTTGCTTTCTTATCCCATAATAGTTGGTCAAGATAATCGAGATAAAGGCTAATGTTAGCGCCACTAAAGGATCAGCTGTCGGACTCTTCCAAAGTGACACGTCACTTGGAAATAGCGAAACTTTTGTCACTAAGCCGAGTATATTTGACACTAATATAAACATAAAAAATGTAAAGCCGAGTAAATGATAATTATCGACTTCTTTCCTCGGTATATTGTCTGAAACAATATTACGGACAAAATCGATTACAAATTCTAATACATTTTGTTTGCCCTTTGGTTTCATCTGTAAATTCCGACTACAAAAATAGACAATTCCAAAAACGATTAGACAAGTCAACACTGTCATGATACATATAGTTAAGTCAAAATAGACGCCCCCAATATTTTTTACCCAGGATACCTCTTCCATAGACCTCACCCCTTTTCTTTTATAAATACTTCTTTAACATAAAAAAAGAAGTTTTTTTTCCTTGGTAAGCTGTCACAATAAGCTACCAAACATTGCCCGTTAGTTGTCAAGTATTTTGCAACCAACTAGAAACATGATACCACCAAATGCTTAATAACACAAAGTAAATTAATGAAAAAAAACTTTATTTTCTAAGTTTATTTTCATTAACAATCAATCGTTATTTTTATTATCTCTTCACAATATAACTTTAAAGCAGTTATCATAATTACACTTGTTTTTCTTAGTTTAAAACGGTACCATCTTATTTTTTTCTAAGATAAATATAATGAAAAGGTTCTAAAAAAACAACTATTTATAATATCGGTTGTTTTATTAAAAAACTTAACCACAATCATTTAAATTGTCCCTTTCGAGTATTACACAGTCCCTTTGTCCAACATTCTAAAAAGCTAACTCTTAGTTTTCACTTAGAATTAGCTTTATTTTTATCTTTGTCTTTCACGTAATTCTCGATTAATCTCACGATTCATATCTTTTCGTTTCAAATCTTGACGTTTATCATACTGTTTTTTCCCCTTTGCAATTCCGATTAAAACTTTAGCAAATCCATCTTTTATATAGATTTTTAAAGGAACCAACGTAATTCCAGTGTTTTTCGTTTCATTGGTCAAGCGGGTAATTTGACGTTTATGCATCAACAACTTTCTTGTTCTAAGTGGATCGTGGTTAAATAAATTTCCTTGTTCATAAGGGCTAATATGCACATTTAACAAGTAGACTTCACCATTTCTGACACGAGCAAATCCATCTTTTAAATTGACTCGACGTTGACGAATGGCTTTAATTTCAGTACCTTTCAGAACGATTCCAGCTTCGATTGTATCGATAACAGCATAATCATGACGAGCCTTACGATTTTGTGCAATTAAACTTCCATCACCTTTTGGCATTTTTATCACCTACTACTTTTTTGTTTTTCGACCTTTTTTACTCTTCTTAACGGCTTTTTTATAGAAAGGTTGTTTGCTTGTCTTTTTTTCTTTTTCATCTGACTTTCTGGAACCCGTTTGAGGGCGTGGGGACCGTTTTCTTCGTTTTTCAATTTGAATACTTTCAGATACACTACTTTCGACAGGTGTTGCTGAAATTAATTCAAAGTCGATTTCTCGTGTTTCAGGATCTGCTTTGGTCACTTTAATCTTTACTGCTTGTCCTATCTTATAAACAACGCCTGTTCTTTCTCCAACTAAAGCTAAATGATTTTCAATAAAATGGAAATAATCATTTTTTAACTTACTGACATGAACAAGGCCCTCTACCGTATTTGATAATTCAATAAACATTCCGAATTTTGTAATCGAAGTAATCACACCGTCAAATTCTTCTCCGACCTTATCTTGCATAAATTCAGCTTTCTTCATACTGTCGGTTTCTCTTTCCGCTTCGACAGCACGGCGTTCCATTCTTGAACTATGATCTGCAATTTCAGGGATGGCTGCATCCCACTTATCTTGTGTTTTTTGAGTGACAGGATGTTGCTGATAGTCTTTAATTAAGCGATGAACGAGCAAATCTGGATAGCGGCGAATTGGCGAAGTAAAATGTGTATAATCATCCGCTGCTAAACCATAGTGTCCAACAGGTGTTTCAGCATATTTTGCTTGTTGCATACTTCTTAATAGCATCATATTTATCACAGGCTCTTCCGGTCGGCCTGCAATTTTATCAAGTACTTTTTGTAATTCTTTTGGAGAAACACTATCCTTAGTTCCCTTCACTACTATGCCAAAATTAGTAATAAATTCAAAGAAACGTTGAACTTTTTCCTCTTTAGGATGTTCGTGAATTCGATAAATAAAAGGTAGATTTAAACGATTAAAGTGCCCGGCAATCGCTTCATTAGCTGATAGCATAAAAGATTCAATCATTTTTTCAGCGACACCTCTCGTCCGTAGAATGATTTCTTCTGGACGACCTTCAGAATCAACTAAAATTTGAGCTTCACGGCTTTCGAATGAAATGGCTCCTCTATTTTTACGTTTGCCTTCTAATATATGATGCAGTTCAGCCATTGTTTCAAAGAAAGGAATTAATTCTTGATACTTTTCTAACGTCTCTGGCTGACCTTTATCTAAAATTTCATTCACAGCATCATAAGTCATTCGTGCAGTTGAATGAATCACACCTTCAAAAATATCATGGCCAACAACTTGCCCATCCGGGGTAATTTCCATCTCACATCCCATTACCAAGCGATCAACATCTGGATTAAGTGAACAAATACCATTTGACAGTTTTCTTGGTAGCATCGGAATCACACGATCGGTTAAATAAACACTTGTTGCTCGATCTAAGGCTTCCTGATCCAACGCTGAATTTTCTTTAACATAATGTGTAACATCAGCAATGTAGACACCCAGTTGGTAATTACCATTTGCTAATCGTTCAACACGAACTGCATCATCTAAATCTTTTGCTTCCGCGCCATCAATCGTCACGATGCATTCTTGACGTAAATCACGACGCCCTTCTAATTCTGTTGGTAAGACCTCATCTGGAACAGCTTCTGCTTCTTTTAAAGTCGCCTCATCAAATTCTGTAGGTATTCCTAATTGTAAAACAATGGATAGGATATCCATACCAGGGTCATTTTTATGGCCAACAACTTGCTTGACGATGCCTTCAAAGCTAGCTGTATAATCAACCGTTGGATAGTGAGTGATTTCGACTAAAACGACACTCCCATCTTCCGGCTTAATTCCTGTAGCTGTAATAAAAACTTTATAACTCGATAGTTTTTTATCTTTAGGTATAACCACACCATATAAATCAGTTTCTTTAATTTCATCTTCATCAAATAAAGTAAAAATGCCCACAAGTTGACTTGAACCTCGCTCCATCACTTTAATTACTTTACCTTCTGCAGCTTTACCTTCAAGAGGATCACCATTCGCGACGATTTCAATCTTGACCGTGTCTCCCTCTAAAGCAAAATTCGTTTGTCCCTTTGGAATAAAAACATCATCTTCCTCAGTATCAATAGTTACAAAACCAAAGCCACGCTCGTTAGCACGAAAAAGACCTTCTAAAACCATTGATTTATTAACTAATTTCACCTTACCTTTTTTATTAAAAGCGATCAAACCTTCACGCTCCATTTGTGCAATGGTTTGAACTAAAAACTTAAAATCTTTACTTTTTTGTAAATTTAATCCTTCAGCTAATTGTTCCATTGAAAAAGATCGTTTTTGACTTTCTTTCATATGGTCAATTATTTGTTCTTTTATATGTTTTACCATTATTCCACGTCCCATGCTAGTTTACTTAAAAAGTAAATAATATCTTGCTCAAATTGATGACGATCTTTGCTAATTGTTAAAACATGTGTACTTTTTGAATACCAATGAATTTCATGATCCGTTTCAGCTAGTCTTTGACCCATTTCATAAACTTTCGTGGCATCGACCATCTCATCTTTAGCGGACTGTCCTAAAAATACTGGAACTCTAATCATTGTCATTTTATCATAAACTTCGGTGGTGACTTGACCAATCGCTTCTAACTGCTTTTCTAATGGTAAAGATAATTGAGCAATTTCCGTCTGTATTTCTTGTTCTGTCAACCCTTTTTTCTTAAATATAATCTCACAATATTTTAGAAAGTTTGGGAAAATCTGCAATGTTTGATTCGGCACAATAGGTGAACTAAATGAACCTCCTCCTACTACAATTTCCGGATAGTTTTCCATTAATTTAGTAGCAAAAATACCTCCTAAAGATAAGCCAAAAACGGCGATTTCTTGAAAGCCATCCTCTATTAAAACCTGGACTGCCTGTTTAGCATCTTCCCACCATTCTAATGGTGAACAAGTTAATATATCTCTAGGATCCATTGTACCATGTCCTGAAAAAAGTGGTGCTATAACCGTATAATTTTCTTTTTCTAATTTACGTGCCAACATTCTAACATCATTTGGACTACCTGTATAAGCATGAAGTAAAACAACTGCCTTAGGTCCTTTTTTAAAATATAAACCACTCACAAATGGTTCCCCCTTTACCTCGATAAAAACAGATGACTAATCATCATAATAAAAAAAGCTCCTGTAGAGTCACAGGAGGCTTTTATTTTGAAGATAAGAATGCTAACGCAATAGCTAGTGCTATCCATGCGACACCCATTACGGCTGTTGCACGTTGCATAAAAGCTTCAAATCCTCTAGCTTTTGATTTACCAAATAATTCGCTTGCTCCACCAGAAAAAGCACTGGCTGCACTATTTTGTTTACTTGGCTGCATCATAACAGCCACAATAATCAAAACAGATAAAATAAGCATAATGGTTAGTAAGAGTTTATACACAATGTACCCTCCTAGTCTCTTCAATCTAACTGATATCTTATTAATACTACCATACGTCGTTTAAAAATTCTAGATAATTTAATAAAAATTATCTTGTTATTCAACATTATCGTTACTTTTTAGTAACACCACCGACAGCATAGTTCCCTTTTTCCATATCATGAATAACAATATGAACATTTTCACGTTGTGCCCCTGTATTTTTAACAATTGCTTCTGTAACGTCTTTAACCAAGTGATCCTTCTGTTCTTGCGTTCGACCTTCTAATAATTCAATATGTACAATTGGCATTTTGGCTTCATTCTCCTTTTTTATTAATTTTAGCATACTTTAAAATAATTTTAAAAGACTATCTTAAAAATAAAAAACGAATCTTCTTCTCAAAGATTCGTTTAAATGATTTATCTATTAGATAGCAGCAACAAAAGCTTGCCAAGGTTGTAGTGTTAATTGCTGTAATTCTTGAGGTGCTTTCATATTTTCAATCCAAATTTCCTTGATAGTTTCATCATAGTTAAAACTTTGTTCTTCATTTGAAAGATTCGCTACAACTAAGATTTTTTCCCCTTCATAATGACGGATATAAGCAAAAACTTTATCCGCTGTTTCTGATAGTAATTTATAATCACCCCAAACAACTAAAGGATTTTCTTTACGCAATTGAATTAATTTTTGATAAGTATAAAAAATAGAGTCTGAGTCTGCCAAAGCCGCTTCTACATTCAGTGTTTCATAGTTAGGATTAACGTGTAGCCACGGTGTTCCAGTTGTGAACCCACCATTTGCTTCATTTGACCATTGAATTGGCGTACGTGCATTATCACGCCCTTTAGTATTAATCGAACGGATGATTTCTGTTTCACTATACCCTTTAGCTAAACGATCATGATACAAGTTAATACTTTCAATGTCTTCGACTTCTTTAATACTTGTCACGGGATAGTTAGTCATCCCTATTTCTTCACCTTGATAAATATAAGGGGTTCCTTTCATCATATGCAGTAAAATCGCAAAAGCTTTTGCACTTTCTACTCGATAGTCTGTATCATTTCCCCAACGTGAAACAATACGTGGTGTATCATGGTTGTTCCAAAACAAACTATTCCAACCTTCGTCACCTAGTGAGCTTTGCCATTTTGAAAGAACAGCTTTAAGTTCTTTCATTTCTAAGGGCCTTAAATCCCACTTGTCTTTATTTTCTTGTTGATCTAAACCAATATGTTCAAATTGAAAGACCATCGATAATTCATGACGTTCTGGATCGGAATATAATTTCGCGATTTCAGGAGTTGCTCCCCACGTTTCACCGACTGTCATCACATCATAGTTACCAAAACTCGCTTGGTTCATCTCTTGTAGATAATCATGTAGCTTAGGTCCATTTCCGGTAATGCCCTCATCCGGTAGTTTACCAATCAAATCAATCACATCCATCCGGAAGCCACCAATTCCTTTGTCTAACCAAAAGTTCATCATATCTGAAACTTCTTGCCGAACCTTCGCATTTTCCCAATTTAAATCCGGTTGACGTTTACTGAAAAGATGGAGAAAATATTGACCACTCGCTTCATCTAATTCCCAAGCACTACCACTAAAAGTTGAAACTAAATCATTTGGAACCTCTCCATTTATTGGATTACGCCAAACATAATAATCACGGTAAGGGTTGTCTTTTCCTTTTTTAGCTTCAATAAACCAAGCATGTTCATCTGACGTATGATTAACCACTAAATCCATTATTAACTTAATCCCTCGTTGACTAGCCTTTTCGATGAGTTCATCCATATCAGCCATCGTTCCAAATTCTTCCATAATCTCTTGATAATTACTAATATCATAGCCATTGTCGTCATTGGGCGATTGATAGACAGGACTTAACCATAATGCCGTTATCCCTAGTTTTTCTAAATAATCTAAACGATTAATAATTCCTCTTAAATCACCAACTCCATCACCATTTGTATCTTGAAAACTTCTTGGATAAATTTGATAAACTACGGCAGATTGCCACCATTTATTTTTAGACATTTTATCGACTCCTTATCTTTATTTAACTGCTCCATCGGTTACACCTGCAATAATCCATTTCTGGAAGAAAATATAAATTAACAATACTGGTAAAATCACTAATAAATATGAGGCAAAGGCTAAATTATACTGCGTAGAAAATTGTCCTTGGAAAATATATTGTGATAATTGTAATGTTTGTTGTTCCGGTTTACTTAATAAAATCAACGGCATTAAGAAATCATTCCAAGTCCACATAAAACTTAAAATAGCGACTGTCGCATGAACTGGTTTTAACATTGGAAAAATCACGTAACGAAAAACTTGAAGTGGGGTTGCACCATCAATCTCAGCTGCTTCATCTAAAGCAACGGGTATTTTTTTAATAAAACCTGTGTAAAGAAAGGTGTTCATTGGTAAACCAAAGATAATATAGATAAAGGTAATTCCTAAAATATTATCTAAATTAAATAAAGATGCTTGTTTAACCAATGGCAACATAATCACGTTAAAAGGAATAAACATGGCACTTATAAAATAATAATACATCGCATTAAAAAATTTAGATTGTGAACGTTTACGTGTAATTGCATAAGCTGCTAAGCTATTTGTAAAAACCGTGAAAATTAAGTTAATTACTGTGATAAATAAAGTATTTAAAAATTTTTGAGGATAGTCTGTTAATTTCCATGCATCTGAAAAATTATGCCAATTAAATTTGGTTGGCCAACTCAAAACATTATCCATTTGTGAAGGATCCTTCACTGCAATCATTAAGGTCATATATAAAGGGCCAAAAATAGTAACGACGGCTAAGATAAACATGAGAACCGTCAGAGGCCAGTTGATGTCACCATTATTTTTTCTGAAAAAATTTTTTATCCGACTCATTGCATATTTGCCTCCCTTTTTTCAAGTACACGTAATTGAACGAATGAGATAATAACTACAACTAAGAAAAGAACCACTGAGTTAGCGGATTGATAGGCAAACTGACCACCGGTAAATCCTTTTTTATAAATTAACAGTGAAATTGATGTGGTTGATGTACCTGGTCCACCATTTGTCATAGCGATAATTTGGTCAAAAGCCATCAGAAAACCTTTAGCTGATAAGACCATATTTATGGTAAAGAAAGGAGCGAGTAACGGAAACGTAATTTTTCTAAATAAAGAAAAACCACTTGCACCATCTAATTCAGCTGCTTCATATACACTTTGATCTAAAGTTTGTAAGCCAGATAAATAGATTAGCGTATTAAACGCTAGCGACTGCCAGACAGTCACTACGACAATACCAACCCATGCATACTCTGTCCCTAAGATATTAACACTTAATGCTTCTAGACCTGCCGCTGTCCCAAATTGAGGTACTAAATGAGCAAAGATAAAATTAAAAATGAAACCAATAATTAAAGTTCCAAGCATGTAAGGTAAGAAATAAACAGCTTTAAGAAATTTTTGAAATTTTATTTTAGAATTCAATCCTAAAGCAATGAGTAAACCGATGATATTTACCAAGATAGTCGAAATAATAGCAAATTTAAAAGTAAAAAGATAACTATTCGCAATATCTTGATCTGAAAACATGTGAAGATAGTTTCTCAAACCAACAAAATCCCAATCACCATATCCACGCCAGTTAGTAAAACTGTAGAAAATACCTTCTAAAAAAGGAATCGTATGGAAAATAAAGAATAAAATAGCAAGTGGGGCAACCATAAAGTAAAAGGCCGGATGGATCTTATAAGGTTTTTTCATTTTCTTTCCTCCTAATCAATATTAGCGGCATCATAAGCTTCGTCCATTTTTTTCAATGATGCTTTAATATTTTCTTTCGTATTTACATTTGGTTTAGTCTGCTCTAACGCAAACTCTGATAATATCGCCGCTAAATCATAGCCGTTTGGTAAGAAATGATCGACAAAGTCATTCACTTTACCGGCTTCAATACTTGGTCGAATATTACTTAATGTTGGTGCGGTTTGACTAACCCCTTTTATCGCAGAAAAAGCAAATTGGTCATCCACATAACGTTGTGCTTGTTCCTTCTCTAACAAAAACTCAATAAATTCTTTTGATTCTTTTTGATTCTTTGTATCTTTTCCTACCATTAGCATCACATCAACACCACTTGTTACGAAATTTTTATCTGGTGTATTACTTGCCGGTAGTGGGAAAATATTAACCTGAATGTCTTTATTTGCTTTGACTACTTCTGGAATGGCCCACGTGCCGTTGATAATCATGCCCGCTTGTCCTTTAGCAAATTTTTGAATACCGTCAGGATAATTCGTTCCCATAGCATCCTTTTGTGTTAATTTCATTACTTCTGTTAGTTGCATCATTGGTTTAACCCAACCTTGTCTAAAGGTTGTTTTATTTTGTTGTCGTAAATCCATAAAGTCTTTTTCTACTAAAATTCCACTTAATGGATTGTAAATAGAAAGAATGGTCCAAGCATCTTTGAAGGTTCCTTCAATCGGTGTAATCCCTTCTTTTCTAAACACAGCACAAACCTCTAAAAAATCATCCCATGTTTTAGGTATTTCTAAATTATACTTTTCAAATAATGCTTCATTATAAATGACTCCCGCTGCATTGGTTGCATAAGGAACTCCGTAAAGTTTTTTTCGATCTTTTTGTAATTCTTGTGTCATTTTTTTATAAGCAGGTACGAAATTATCAGCAAAAGGTTCTTTTGATAAATCTTCTAACATACCCACATTAGCTAATTCGGTATATGTATTATCTCCGCCATATGCAATCACATTTGGAATATCATTTTTAACCAAACGAGTCCTCAAAATTGTTCCAGCTTCAGGTGGTGAAGTAAAGACAATGTCGATATCAGGATTTTTTTCTTCATACTCCTCAACAAATTGTTTGAAAACAAGCTGATTTTCTGGTTTACTACTAAAAAACTCAATTTTTGTTTTATCTGCGGTTTCCTCTTTTGTACATCCAGATAAAATCAGAACTCCAAAACTCAAAGCAGCTAAAGTCATAAGCACTTTCTTTTTCATCTTTGTCCTCCTTTAAGGTGTTACGAAACACCTATTGTTAAAAAAAATAATCTAAACCTTATTCTTCTCTTTAGGTGTTGCGGAACACCCTTCTCTAGAAATATAGCATGTTGAAAAAAGATTGTCAATTATTTTTTTTAAGCGGTTACATCTTTATAGTATTTTTTTTACAGAGGAACCATAAACTAATTCGGTCCCGATCCGATAATGTTTTGAAAAGATCTCTTGTGACTGAATTGCATTCAGTAATAAAGTAACGGCAACAGAAGCTTTTTCTTGTACATCTTGATAAACCGATGAGATTTGAGGATTAGCATAGCGACTGTAAGGTGTGCCGTCAAAACTAACGATAGAAATATCTTCAGGTACTTTGATTCCAAGGGTGTTTAATTCAGAAACCGATTGAACAGCTAATAAATCTGAAGCAAAAAACAAAGCAGTACAACCATTAAATTCTTGAGCAACTAAATTTTTAATCGCCGTCTGATAATGTCGATATGTAGAAATCAAACCATAGAGTTCAGCTTGAACACCTCGCTCTTTAGCCGCTTCTAAAAAGCCACGAGCACGAAAGGCATCAACCCCTTCCCAATTTGCAGGATTTTCTTCTTTAGCAATAAACATCAGCTGCTCATGTCCATAATCTATCAAATGTTTGGTCATTTTAAAAGCTCCTTCATAGTCTTCCAATCCGACACTTAATAATGGAGCTTGAGCTTCTTTAGCATAACTATCTAGAAACACAATCGGAACCTTTACTTTTTCTTGCCAACGAGAAATATCCTCATTAGAAGCTCCTGAAACAATCACCCCTTCTAAATCCCACATATCGACTAACCGAGCGCCTTCATTAAAATTAGAAACCCGGTGAAACATCATAAAATAACCTATTTCACGAATATTAAATTCCAGTGCTTGTATTAATTCACCATGATAGGGATTATCATAAAATTGCTCAATCAATGCCGATTCATCTTGAATGATAACACCGATAATTCTCGAACCATGTTTTCCTAATAATCGACCCGCCATATGAGACGAATAGTCTAACTCCTTGAGAGCTTTCTCAACCTTTTCTTTTGTTTCTGGAGAAACTTTTGAAAATCGACCATGAATGACATTAGATACAGTGGTCGGACTGACTCCAGTGTATTTTGCGATATCTTTAATTGTCGGCAATTTTCTCCCTCCTTTATTTTTTTATTAGTGTAACAGGTTGTATTTCATTAAACAATCTATCCAAAATTAGTCAAGAAGTCAAGGGCGTTTCAGCCCGTTTCCTCTTTCTCTTATTCTACTAATTGAATTCAAAGTTTAGTTGAACCGCTTGGTGATCTGTGTATCTGAAATCATGATTCAAAACTTGAGTACTCGCTACTTTTAGGTTATCTGAAACAATAAACCCATCAATCGTATGAACTTCTGATGTTTGGTATGAACCGGTATATGGACCATTTAAGACGCGAACCGTCGGATGTACTTCATCAAACTTAAAAGAAAAATGATTTGGTAAATCTTTATTTTGCATACTCCCCGGTCGCCAACCTTTTTTATTGACCTTAGGAAAATCAGCACTTCCTTCAAACACCTGATTAAAGTCCCCTCCAGCGACGACGTAATTACCTTTTTGATATTCTTTATTTAAAACTTTAGTTAATTTTTTACTTTGTGCTATCTTACCTTCGCCACTATCATACGCTTCTAAATGTAAATTAAAAACAACGAGTTCTTTTTCACTTCCCTCAATTGGAAAACGCGTTTCTAATAATGCACGTTTCAAATTTGCCATTCTGATTGGCCAAGTAAAGGGATTTGGTAAGGATATACGTTTTGCTTCTGTCATTTTTAGATTAGTCATTGTCACTAGACCGCTGTCAACCTTGCCAATAGGTGGTAGCGGAAAAGGAACAAAATCCACTTTAAAATTATTCGCAAAAACAGTGTCTGAGTTCAGCTTTCTCGCCAAATATTCTTCTTGATTAATATAAAAGGAACGTTTTGAATTTCGATCAACTTCTTGAAACAAAAAAATATCAGCCCCAGATTCCTTCATCGTTTTTGTGATGCCTTTTAAATTTTCTTCGACCAAGTTTATATTATCTGGTTGAACTTTTTTCCCACCATCCATAAAAAAGTCTTCCTTTTCACTCAATCCACTATAACCAATATTATAAGTTAATATCCCTACTCCATTTTTTTTCGATAAAACTTTTGTTCCCTTCGTTTGTTCGAGCACTTCAACACTTTCCGGACGATACTCAGTCAAACTTAAAAATCCGACTAAACTACCAACTGCTATAAAAATGACTAACAAACTTATTAAAATTACTTTCTTTATTTTTTTCATCTTTACTCCTTTAACAATAAATTTAATCACTTATCATACTTTTTATTTTAGCATAAACATCAGTAAATAAAAAAACAGAGTTATGATGAATCGACTTCCCAAAGTTAGATTTTTAATCTAACTTTGGGAAATCATTACATCACACTCTATTTTTAACCGCTATACTTAATTAATTTGTCTTTCTCTTTTTCAAAATTAAGACAAGTCCAACTAAAACAATCAGTACACCAGCACCTATCATCAAGGGATTAACACTATCTCCCGTTTGAGGAAGTGTTTTACCTTTACTCTTTTTAGCTTCTTTATTTGAAGCCACTAAGCCTTTGTTAGGTTTTTTAGTTGCTGATTTTACATCTTCTTCACTTTCTTTTTCTGGTGTTACTTTTTCCGGTTTTTCTTGTTCTGGTTTTTCCGGCTTCACTGGTTTTTCTTTTTCCGGTTTATCAACATTTTCACCAGCTTCTGCATCTTTAATTTTTTGATTAGTCACTGTTTCAATCGTTATTCCTAACTCAGTTTGACCAATTGTTATTGTACGATCACTTTGGTCGATTTCATAACCTACGGGTGCTTTTGTTTCTGTTAGAGTATACTGACCAAACTCTAAATCTTGAACTTTAGCTTCACCATTTTCATCTGTCACTAAAACAAATGTTTCCTCTGAATTTGCAACTGATGTCAATGTAAATTCGGCACCTGCTAAATGATTTTCTTTATCAGAAGCATCAATTTTAACCACTTTGAAATCACCGAATTCTGGTACTATTGGAATTTCAATTTTTTTATTCGATATATTCATTATTTTTTCTTGATCTTTTTCTATAACAACAAGTTGAGGTGTTGTATCTAACTCATAACCTGTTGGTGCTTGAGTTTCTATCAAATTATAATTTCCAGAAGGTATTTTTTCAAATACTAACTCACCGTTGTTTCCAGTTACTGCACTAAATACTTTTTCCGGATTATCAATAGAAACTAATTCGAATTGCGCTCCTGATAATTTAATATCAGACTGTTCAATATCAAATTTAATTACTTTTAAAGATCCCACTCCACCATTAGGTTCAATTGGAATTAAAGGGACTGACTTAATATTTGGTATCGATAAACCGATAGTATTATTGTTGTTATTTTTAACAACACTCACATTAATTTCTTTTTCACTTATTTCATACCCTGAAGGAGCCGCAATCTCTTTCAGTGTGTACAAACCTAAGTCTAATTGGTCAAATATTAATTGCCCATTTTCATCAGTGAGTCCTGTTTGAGAATAACTACCATCCTTTGAAGTTAACCTAAACTCGGCTCCTGATAAGACTTTTGTACTATCACTTGAATCTATTTTTTTAATCATTACCTTGCCTTTTTCTACAGGCAAGATTGGTACTTCTTTTGTATTAGTAATTATTAACGAATTTTTATTAAGTTCATCTACACTTTTTTTAATTTCAATTTGTTTTTCTTGTGTGTCTAAAATATAGCCTACTGGTGCTTTTGTTTCTACCACTTGATAGTTACCAAATGGTAAATCTATAACTTGAGCTACTCCCCATTCGTTGGTTGTCACAGTAGCAATTGTTTCATTATTTTCATTAATTATTTTAAATTCCGCCCCCGCAAGAACCTTCGTACTATCACTTGAATCTATTTTACTAATCTCAAGTATTCCTAGTTTTTCAGTGTTCGTTACGACAAAACCAGTTTTCATATCCCCTGTAACTGTTGATGTTAAACGATCACTTACATTAACTTCTTTTATAGAATACTCAATTTTTACTAATTTTCCAGCCACTTTTTCTGTTGTTGGCAACTCTTTAATTTCCTGTTTCCAACTGTTACTTTCATCCAAGGTAACTTTCTTCACTTCAACCGCATCTGAAGTTCCCACTGTTTTCATCAATGATACTTCTACTGGTTGAATTAACCCATTATCTTTAACATCCCATTTCTTCTCAATCGAAACTTTCGTTGTCGATGGTGTCAGTGGTTTGATTGGTTCTGTTTTTTGTGTGTTCGTTACGACAAAACCAGTTTCCATATCCCCTGTAATTGTTGACGTTAAACGATCACTTACATTAACTTCTTTAACTGAATAAGTTACTTTAATTAATTTTCCAGCCACTTTTTCTGTTGTTGGTAACTCTTTAATTTCCTGTTTCCAACTGTTACTTTCATCCAATGTAACTTTTTTCACTTCAACCGCATCTGAAGTTCCCACTGTTTTCATCAATGATACTTCTACTGGTTGAACTAACTCGTTATCTTTAACATCCCATTTTTTCTCAATCGAAACTTTCGTTGTCGCAGGGATTAATGGAAGCCAAGGATCAAATTTTTTATTTAAAATTTCTTCTGTTAATGTTTGACCTGATTCAAGTACAATTTTAATTGGTTTATCTAATTTTTGATAACCCGCTGGAGCTGCTATTTCTGTTAATTCATACTCGCCAGTATCAAAAATAATCTCTTCATTTGTTTGTTCATCTAAGAATTGATAAACTCCTGTATTACTAACTTCTGTTGAAAAATAGACTTTATTGTCTACAACAGATTTTAAACTAAATTTAGCTCCTGTTAATTTCTCTTTTGTGTCTGTATCTTTTTTTTCTAATTGAATAGTTTCTTTGTTTCGATTACCCGTTGACCATAAATCGCTATTAAAACTAACCTCTCCATGAGTTTTAGTTTCTTTACCATCATAGCTTAATTTTACACCATTAGTAATTTTAGTATCACCTTTTCCAAATTCACCAGTATATTTTGTTTGATACTGATAATTATAATGGAAATAAACTTTTTTGTTTTCTACTGACTCATTTAATTCAAAACTTGGTATTTCAAAACTAAATTTTGAACCCTCTTGTTTTACACTTTGCTTAATCTTAAGTTCAATTTCATTCATCTTTTGTTTTAAAGAAGCGTCTGGACTAATACTATCGTATTTGTCGCCTTCAGCTGTATAAACAAAAGCGTCTAATGTTACTTGGATAGTATCTAGTAATATCTCTTGTTCCCCAGCAGGGGTATCTTCATAATGAATTTTACTTGTGATGTAATCATCTCGCTTAACATCATTAATTGCCCCATACCAATCAATTTTATTAGTATCATGTAGATTTTGAATTCCTGCTTTGTAAACTACCCCACCAAATACATCACGAGGGCCTTCCGTTGATGGACGTTCAGTAACATTGACTGTTGTGTCAACAAATACCTGACCATCAATTTCAATTTTAACGTCTTGATTGCCTAATGTTTCACTCATCTTAGCTGCAATGACAAAACCGCCTTTTACACCTGTACTATGTTCGACTTGTTCTGTAAAGGTATATACATATTTATTTTCTGATTCGATATATTTTCCAGTAGCATAAACAATGCTTGGATCATCTGAATCTTTAAAATCACCTAAATCGTCAACACCCCGTAACGCCTCTGGTAAATTTATCTCAAAATAATCACCTGCGACCGCAGTATTATTTTTTAATGCCCATTTACCATGAAAATAGACTTCCATCCCAGGATATAATGTTGTCTTTTCATTAATCTCCTGATTACGACCATCTTTTAATTCTAGACTTTGGATTACACTAACTTCCTTTGCCTCGACTATTTCTCCCCGTACACTAAATAGTGTAAAAATTGATATTAAGAGGGTAAAGAGTTTTACCCAATTCCCCATGCGATACCTCACTAAAAAATCACTCCTCATATTAATTATATTTTCAAAAAAACGACATTTTACAGTACGTCTATACATTTTCGATAATAACACGAGACGTTTTTTTTTTTTCGTTTTTTTCATAACAATATGCAATAATTTACAAAGTTTTTTCATTCGCCTAACTTTAGTGTTAAATAACAAAATTAAAACAATTAAACGTACTAAAACACTTCAAAATGTACATAAAAAAACGAGAACCTTTTTTTAAAGATTCTCATTCCCTTTTAATATAAGTTATCATTTTAAAAAAATCATTGTTCGATATGTTCGATCTCTTTACCTAAAAAATAGGAAATAGCTGTTCGTATTACGACAACACCTGCCAAAATCAGAATATCTTCAATCGTTGGATTAAGAATGGTTTCAATAATATCAGAGGCTATTAAAACTTCTAAACTTAAAAGAATATAAGAACCAAGATATAACTTTATATGATTGTTTCTTTGCACAATTTCATAACGCGTTCCTTTTTCTGTCTCATTTTTAGTAAAATCAATGACGGATTTTCCAACTCCAATCACTAAAATTAAAATAGAAAAAGCATTTAAAATAAGCACAATTATTTCAACTATTTGTGATAAATATAACAACATTGCCTCATCTCCTAATGATTTTAAAAAAAAGAAGAGACTCGTGAAAACAGTCTCCCCTTTTATTAAATTGTTTCTTCTTCTTCTTCTTCGTCGTCACCAAATAATTCTTCATCATCAACAATTGTTAAATTGTCAGCAACATCGTCTTCTTCAACGTCTTCGTCAGCCCCAATTTCTGTTAAATCAGTTGTGTATTGTTTAATTTCTTTGGTTTCATCTTCGTCTTCATCGTATAAATCGTCTTCGTCGTCATGATCTGTTAGTTCTAAATCTTCTGGATCATCATCATTATAGTCAATTGCATCTTCATCAGCTCCGATAAAGGCATTCACTTTTTTACGTTTTTTACGACGTGGTGCTTCATCTTCATCTTCATCAATTCCAGTGACTTCTTCGTCAATTGAATCAATTGGATACCAACCTCGTAAGCCCCAACGGTTATCACCTAGGGAAATGAAACTTCCATCAATGTTTAAATCAGTATAAAATTGAGGTAACGTCGCTCTAATTTCACTATCTGATTTCTCCAAGTAAGTTTGAATTTGATTCACTAAGTCAGAAAAATCCATAATGTCACCATGCTGTTCTAATATAGCATGAGCCACTTCAATCATTGATAATTCACTTTTAATTTTGTCTTCTAATGCTTTAATTTCCAACTGGCACACGTCCTTTCACAGTCTACTCTCTATAATACAATAAAATGATAGCGAATTGCAATTGAATATCGTTTTTTTATCGATATTATGCAGTAAAAGACAAGTCTAAGTGATAAACTCCTAATTTATCGGCTCCTGCAAATAAATCATAGTCAACTAAGACCCTTCCAGAATAAGGGCGATCTTTCAAACTCACTCTGATATTATTTGTATAGGTCGCAATATCTAATTGTCCAAAAGGAGATTTATACGCCGTTTCTTGACGAGATTGATAATGAAAACGCAATTTCATCCTTAATTCACCCGCTCTAATCAATTCAACTTTACCATCAGGTAATATTTTTAACGTTACAGGAATTTCCGAGTCAACCCCTTCCATCTTTTCATCGTAACGTAAATAGAGAACTTCTCCGATACGAACCATTTTTCCCGAAACTTCAACAACGTGTTCAACCAATTCATTCTCTTGAAATACTTCTGTTTTTATTTTAATTTCTACTGGTACTGAAATTCTTTCTTCCATTGTTCCACCTCATTCATCTTTCTAATAGCTTTTCTTCATTTTGCTGATTTTTTTCAGTTTTGTCAAACATTCTAGTCATGATTACTTTCCGAATCCTTTTTCAGTCGGTATAATGAAACCATTAATCAATAAGGGGATATCATCATGAATGAAAAATTATTAGGCACACTCATTGATCAAAAAATGATTTCAAAAAATAAAAATTATACACCATTTATTTACACTGACTTACTTACAACCTTTGCAGGTGAAAAAAATTGCGCTTTCTTTCACTTTTGGCAATTAGAGCAACACGTCATTCTTGGAATGAAAGACACTCGAGTACCTGATCTAAAAAGGGGGCTCAAAGCCATTAATCAATTGAACTACCAAGCTGTTGTCAGAAATTCTGGTGGGCTCGCTGTTGTGAGCGATGAAGGCATTCTTAATTTTACGTTAATTTTACCACATGAATGGAAAAATCACCTTCATTCAATTGAAGAAGGTTACTTGATGATGAAAGAAATTATCCAACTCGCTTTTCAAGACCAAAAAATGACGATTGAATCATTTGAAGTTAGTGATTCCTATTGCCCTGGTGAATTTGATTTAAGTATTAACGGGTACAAATTTGCTGGGATTGCCCAACGACGGGTCAAAAAAGGAATTGCTATTATGATTTATTTAAGCGTTTTTGGTGAACAAGGACAACGAGGAAAACTAATTGAAAATTTTTATCGGCAATCGCTTGGAGATAATTTTGGTAAAGACGGGTATCCTCCCGTTAGACCAGATTCAATGGCAAATCTAAATGACCTACTTAAAACGAACTTCTCAATTGAAGAAGTCAAAAAAAGAATCGAAAAAGCACTTAGTAAAAAATTTGATTTAACTAACTTAAAAGAGCATCCTATTAACGGTTATCTCGATAGTGATGTATGGCAAATTGATTTTGATAAACAACAGACTCGGATGGAACAACGAAATACGATATTAACCGAACTCAAGGAGGAATAAAGATGACACCTTTCAACAAATTACCAATGGAAAAAGTCTTCCGCGACCCAATTCATAATTACATTCACGTTGCCGATCCACTTATCTTAGAGCTAATCAACACTAAAGAATTTCAACGTTTACGACGGATTAAACAACTAGGAACTACCTCCTTCACTTTTCATGGAGCTGAACATTCCCGTTTTGGTCACTCTTTAGGTGTCTATGAGATTACTCGACGAATTTGCGATTCTTTCCATCGCCACTACTCAATAAAAAATGATCCGGAAAATGGCTGGGACCATCAGGAAAAGAAAATTGCTCTTTGTGCTGCACTCCTACACGACATTGGCCATGGTCCTTATTCTCATACTTTTGAAAGTATTTTTAATACCGATCATGAACAAATTACCGTTGAAATTATTACTTCTGAACAAACTGAGGTCAATCAAATCTTAAAACAAGTCTCGCCAGATTTTCCTGACCAAGTTGCTAGTGTCATTCAGAAAACCTATCATAATCCTCAAGTTGTTCAATTAATCTCAAGTCAAGTCGATGCTGATCGCATGGATTACCTTTTAAGAGATGCTTATTATACAGGTACTGAATATGGTTCCTTTGACTTGACTCGTATTCTACGTGTTATTCGTCCCTATAAAAATGGGATTACCTTCCATATGAATGGAATGCACGCTGTAGAAGATTATATTGTCAGTCGTTATCAAATGTACATGCAAGTCTACTTTCACCCTGTTTCTAGAGGGATGGAGGTCATCCTTGATCATTTGCTCAAACGAGCGAAAATTTTGTTTAGAGAGGATCCTAGCTACTTTAAACAACAGTCTCAACTCATTGTCCCTTTTCTAAAAAACGAATTTTCTCTTACTGATTATTTAAAACTAGACGATGGTATTCTTCTCGCTAATTTTACGTTATGGTCCGAACACCCGGATGCCATTCTGAGTGACTTAGCCAAACGATTTCTTAATCGTAAACCATTAAAATCAGTTGCTTTTAATCCTGAAACTGAAAAATATCTCACTGAATTAAAAGGGCTTATCAAAAAAGTCGGATTTGATATTGAATATTACACTGCAATCAATTCTAGCTTTGACTTACCCTATGATTTTTACCACCCCGCTGAAAATCGTCATCGAACTCAAATTGAACTTTACCAACCAGATGGAACTCTGATTGAGCTATCGCAAGCAAGTGAACTGGTGAATGCGCTTGCAGGCAAAACCTCAGGAGACCAACGATTCTATTTTCCAAAAGAAATGCTTGCATCTCATCAATCAGATACCTATACTCTATTTGAGGATAAAATTAATGCTTTTAATCGTTACTTAAAAAATGGTGCCATTATTAGCGACTAAACAAGGAGTGGAGAATTTGGCAATAAAATTAGTGGCCATCGATATTGACGGTACTTTATTAAACTCAGAAAGAAAACTAACGCTTGAGGTTAAACAAGCCATTCAAAATGCAACAAAAGCAGGGGTTAATATTGTTCTTGCGACAGGGCGACCAACAATAGGTGTCCTTGATTTAATCCAAGAATTAAATCTCGAAAATGACCATAGCTTTATGATTACTTATAACGGTGCGCTTGTTCAAAATACTGGGACCAAAGAAATTTTAGTTGAGCATGGTCTGAATTTTAATGACTATATTGAAATTGAGTACCTTTCCCGCAAACTTGGTGTTCACTTACATACCCAAGATTATGATACGATGTATACAGCAAACCGTGAGATTAGTAAATATACGATCAATGAAGCCATCCTAACAGGAATTCCATTAGCTTATCGAGCTGTAGATGAAATGGCTAACGTTTCTATCTTAAAAACGATGATGATTGATGAAAAAAATATTTTAGATGAAGCGATTAAAAATATTCCAACAGACCATTTCAACCGTTTTGAAATGGTTCGAAGTGCTCCTTATTATTTTGAAATCTTAAACAAAAAAGCAACTAAAGGAGCTGCTGTTGCAGAAATGTGTGCCATTTTAGGAATTTCAGCGGAAGAAGTAATGACCCTAGGAGATAACGAAAATGATTTATCTATGATTGAATTTGCCGGACTAGGTGTCGCAATGGAAAATGCGCTTGATTCTGTTAAAAAAGCAGCAAAAAAAGTGACCAAATCAAATGATAATAATGGGGTGGCTTACGCCATTAATGAATGGGTTTTAAAATAAAAAAAGGACCTTACTAAGTAGTATGTACTCAGTAAGGTCCTTTTTGGTTTCTAAAAAATATCTCCATTGAAAATTGAATTCTTAACAATCACATAATCAACTTTACGGATTGCGCCGATATCTTTACCACCAGCATATGAAATAGAAGACTGTAAATCTTGTTGCATTTCATCAAGTGTATCATTCAATTTACCACGATATTTAATCCAGATTTTTTTACCTTCAACATTTTTATGTTCGCCTTTTTGATATTCAGAAGCACTGCCAAAATATTCTTTATATAGAATACCCTCTTCTTCTTTCATTTGCCCTGGTGACTCTTCATGGCCTGCAAAAAGTGAGCCCACCATTACCATGGTCGCTCCAAAACGAATCGATTTAGCAATATCTCCATGCGTACGAATTCCTCCATCAGCAATCAATGGTTTACGCGCTGCTTTACTACATCTTCTTAATGCTGATAGTTGCCAACCACCCGTTCCAAAACCAGTTTTAAGTTTTGTGATACAAACTTTACCTGGCCCAATACCAACTTTGGTTGCATCTGCTCCAGCATTTTCTAATTCCCGTACAGCTTCAGGTGTGCCGACATTTCCAGCAATCACAAAACTATCAGGTAAATAAACTTTAAGGTGTTTAATCATATTAATGACACTATCTGAATGTCCATGAGCAATATCAATCGTGATATACTCGGGAACTAAACTATCCTCAGCTAGTTTTTTAACAAAATCATACTCAGCCGCTTTTACACCGACACTAATAGACGCAAATAAACCTTTTTCTTGCATTTTTTTGATAAAAGGAATTCGTCCTTCTTCATCAAAACGATGCATGATATAGAAATAGCCTTCACTTGCCAACTTCTCAGCAATCGTTTCATCGATGATGGTCTGCATGTTTGCAGGAACCACTGGTAACTTAAAACTGCGATCACCTAACTTAACAGATGTATCACATTCTGAACGACTTTGAACAATACATTTATTAGGAACTAATTGTACATCTTCGTAATCAAATATCTTCATTTGTCTTTCCTCCTAGACAGCTTCAATATTTTGGGAGAAAACCGAACGAAAAGTAGCTAGTGCTTTCAATTCGTAAGCTCCTATGACAATCTACCCCATTCCAAAGAAAAAAGCAAGCGATAGATAATCTTTCTTGCTTTTTTCTTTATTAATGTTCGTCTTTTAGTTAAAAATTTTGTTTTTCCATTGTTTTTAAAGCAAGTACTCCAAAAATAACGGTTAATAATGATGCTATCAATAAATTTAATAAATTAATACCCAATTCACTAAAATCTAAATTAAGGGTGACTAATAAAATTAGATAACTCACCATACTGCCGACCCAACTTAAACCAAAATAAAGTAAAATTGCTAGCGTACTTCCTTTAGTCACTATCGTTGCAAAGAAAACTAAAACTAATGAATAAATTTGACCAATAATCATTGTTAAAATAACAATCAAGAATATTGACGTCTTTTCAAGTGGTAATCTATAAAATTCTTTAATCACCTCAAAAAATTCTGGATATTTCACAAATTCACTTAATAAAATTAGAATCGGTGCAAACATTAAGCATAATCCCACACCTAACGACCAAACTAAAGCTGCTCCAATTTTTGAGAAAAAAAGCTGTCTTCGATTAACACCGGATGCAACGAGGAGCGCTAAAACATTATTACGATAATCCATTGCTAATAAATGAAAGGGATAATAAATTAAAAAGAATAGATTGGCAAATAAGCAAATAACACCGAACATCGTCATTAAACCAACAAATAAAAAACTTTCTTCTGTTATTAAGTCACGACTTAGATAAAATTTAAAAAATAAAGCAAAAAATAAATTTAAACAAGTCAAGATTAGGGTTGTCACCATATAAGGTTTATCTTTATAATATTTAAATATTTCACTTTTGAAAATCAATGATGGATTCATATTCAATCACTTCCTTTTACTAATTGAGTTGATTTTCTAAAAAATTGACGATAGAAAGTGAAGTTATTTCAACATCCTCTTGATCCAATCGTCGTTTAACTTCTGCCCAACGCTCATCATTAATATTTAAACGAATCACATGATCACGAACTTGATAATAGTAATTCAAATCATCTAAAATTGTTATTAAACAGTCTTGATTAGTCGTTAAACAATCTCGAATCATTTTTTCATTAAACTCGTTAAGATCGATTTCTTTTTCAAATTTACCTTTACGAAGAACCATGACTTTTTGACAAAGTGAAACAATATCTGTTCTAACATGACTCGAAATTAATAACGTTAATCCAGTTTCATTTAATTTTTTTAAATAACTTTTAAACCAAGTCACTGTTTCACCATCTAAACCTCTAAACGGTTCATCTAAAATCAATATTTTTGGTTGATTTAATAGTGCAATTAATAAAATTAATTTTTTTGTCATTCCATATGAATACGTTCTGACTGGTTCATCTAATACCTCTGCTATTTCTAACTCTTTAGCTAATTCAAGAGCTAATTCTTCCTTTTCATAGCCTCTTAATTTGGAAAAATACTGAATATTAAACCAGCCCGATTGTTTTTTATATAATGACATGTCATCTAAGACGATACCGACATTAGCCAAAATATGATTTTCTTCTCTTACTAGTTGATCATCAATTAAAATATCTCCTGAATAATCCGTTATAATATTGGTGATACATTTAAATAGAGTCGTCTTCCCAGACCCATTTGGACCAATAATCCCATAGGCTTGACCACTTTCAAAAAATAAATGATCGATTGCTAGAGCTTCGAAAACACCATATTTTTTACTTACATTATTTAATTCAATCTTCATTTTTACCCCTCCTAACAACTCCTAAAGTAAAACTTGACCATCTACTTGATAAACAGCATACCATTCTTCACGGGTTAATTCTATTTGTTGAGATGTTGCCATTTCAATTAAACGCTCCGGCGATGTAGAACCTAAAATCGTTTGCATTTTTGCTGGATGGCGACTAATCCAAGCGATAGCAATGGCACTCGGAGTCACATTATATTTTAAAGCTAGCTTACTTAGCAAAGCATTTAATTTCGGAAATTTTTCATCATTTAAAAACACACCTTCGAAATAACCATACTGTAAAGGGGACCACGCTTGAACGGTAATATCACTTAAACGTAGATAGTCTAACAAGCCACCTGCTTGATTATCTAAACTTGGCGATGCATAATTCGTTAGCATCCCCGTAGAAACTAATTGAGAATGTTGAACCCCATATTGTAATTGGTTCACTTCAAGCGGTTGTTTAACATATTTTTTTAATAATTCAATTTGATTTTGATTTTGATTACTCACACCAAAATGACGAACTTTTCCTTCATTATAAAGTTCATCGAATAACTCAGCGACTTCTTCAGGCTCTACCAAAGCATCTGGACGATGCAATAAAAAATAATCTAAATAGTCAACTTGTAGTCGTTGTAAGCTTTTTTCAATCGTTGCTTTCAAATGTTCTTTTGAAAAATCATAAAAACCTTCTCTAATACCGCCTTTGGATTGGATCACTATCGATTCGCGTGGAACCTTCATTTGTTTGATTGCTTGCCCAAACAAGCTTTCAGATTCACCTTGACCATAAATATCCGCATGATCAAAAAAATTGATTCCTTGATCTAAACTTGTTTGAAGTAATTTTTCAACGTGACTCAATGACTTTTCAGAAATACGCATACAGCCTAATATTAATTGTGACGCTTCTAAACGTTCTGGTCCTAAATATACTGTTTTCATTTCTCAAACACTCCTTTATATTTGTTGATCGATTAATTCTAAATTCAAGCGATTGACTAAAATACGAACATCTTTTCGAGCAAAATCATATTTTTTTTCATTAATATGTTGAAGCATATGTTTAAAAGAACGACAGCACTCATCATAAAGAAAATGTGTTGACGCATCAGGAAAATCGACATAATGAATGGTCTCAAATTGTTTCATTATTAATTGTTTCATTATTTGATTATCTAATTTTTCTAAATATTTCATCAAAAATAACTGCATGAGCTTTTGGCGTTCATTCAATTTAGTTGAAAACTCTAGTTGACCTAGCGGTACTAAAATCTCTGTTCCTAACAACGTTTCATTTTTAATCTGTAACTGAAAAAGATAATGTGATAATAATATTTCTAGTAGCTGAGTCATTTCAATAAATTCTTTGTTAGAAATTTTTTGCTTATGAACAACAACCCCTTTATTTTTAATTCTAATCAAATACCGCTCCTCAACCAATCGAGAAATGGCCTCGCGAATTGGAGTACGACTAATTTCAAGGTCATTAGAAATATTCTGCTCAATTAACTTGACTCCCGTTTCAAACTGCCCAGAATCAATTTGCTCTTTGATGTATCGATAAGCTACCTCTTGTGCTTTTATTTTCTTCCCCATTGCATTCTACCCCTATTTATTTAATTAATTAAACCTAGATACCTCAATTCTTGTTTTGTTTCCGCAAAGTTCTCTGAAAGAATCGTAATATGACCCAATTGGCCCATAAAGTCAGTGGAAATTTGCTCATAATAAAAGTAATAATGCCAATTCTTTTTCTTTTTCATAATCAATAAAACTAATTCAATATTTTCATGCGTTATCATAATTGAAATTGAAGGAATAAATTGACAAATTTCTGGTAAGGGTTGATTGGTCAGTCCTCTAACATGAACATCATATTCAGAAAAATTACAACTATCCAAAGCGAAACATCCTGCATCTTGTGGTCGCGTCGATATTTCATTCACATAAAGATTGCCTTCGTTTGTTAAGAACAAGGCTATTCCTACAACCCCTGTAACAGATAGTTCAGAAGCAATTACTTTCGCAATAATAGTAATTTGATTTTCTAAATCTTCGCTGAGCATATCATACGCAGCATAAACTTCTTTCAATTTTCCATCCGAACCGTGCTTTGTCTCAACAATTGGAAACAACGTATAATCGCCTTCTTTATTGATCCCAACTGATATAAATAATTCTTTTTCAATTTTTAAAAGAGGTTCTACTAAACAAGCCCCCTGTTGAATGAGTGGCACCGCTTGATTAATATCACCTTCTGAACGAATGATAATACTTAAATCTGATAAAACACTTCTTCGAACACTTTTGACAACTAGAGGATAACCTAAATTAGAACCGGTCTCTTTAATGTCTGAAATTAAAACCGCAGACGTATAGGGGGAAATATTTATCATGTGATCATTTAAAAATTCTCGCTCTAACATTCGATCTTGTGTAATTTCTAATCCCAACGTTCCTTGAGAAAGATGTGTTTCACTTGATAAATAACGTAAAACCTGTGAATCAATCGTTTCAAACTCATAGGTTAATATATCACTCTTTAAAGATAATTCTAACAAGCCCACTTCATCATTGTATCGTCGAATGATATGAGTATCTGCAACTGACGAAGCTGAACACTGTTCACTAGGATCTAATATAGCAATATTAAACCCCATTTTTTTGGCAGATAAGCCTAAAAACCGACTAATGTGATTTCCCCCAATAATACCAATTGTCTTTTTTGGTAATATTATTTTTGACACGATACTCAACTACTTTCTTTTCCTTTTAAACATAACCTAATAGTAACAATCGAAAGGAAACGTGTAAAGCTTTAAATGATAATCATTATAATTATTTTATTTGTAAAACACCCCATAAAAATAACAATCTCATTTTTACGGGGTGGATTAAAATCATATTCAATTCTAATGAACAATCTATTTACTTCTAGTTTAATAAATCATTCAATAAACATTAGATAACACCTTCACTATTCATTTAAGAAGTGAACTTGATTATTTTCAAATGAAGTAATTCTTGCTAAAGACTCAACATGGTAGCCTTTTTGTTCCAGTAATAGTCTTCCCTCTTGAAAAGATTTTTCGATAACTATACCAATCCCAGCAACTTTTGCTCCAGCTTGATGGCATAAATCACTCAACCCTAAAGCAGCTTGACCTTGAGCTAAGAAATCATCAATAATTAAAACACAATCTTCACTGGTCAGTAAATCTTTTGAAAGGGTAATTTTATTAGTGACTTGTTTTGTAAATGAGTGTACAGACGCTTCTAACATTTCTTTGTCCATCGTTATACTCTTATGCTTTCTAACAAAAATCATAGGTACACCAAATTTTTGTGCCACAAATGCAGCAGGTGCAATTCCTGCAGATTCTAATGTGATGACTTTAGTAATCGGTTGATTAGAAAAACGTTGATAAAATTCAGTCCCAATTAAATCCATCAAATTGATATCAACTTGGTGAGTCAAAAAAGTATCTACTTTCAAGACCGACTCATCTAAAACCTTTGCCTTATCTTTAATTATCTTTTTTAAAATTTCCATTTTTTGCTCCTTTAAACGATAGATTAAAAAAACAATTCTCTAAAATGTTACTCCATTCCCGAGAATTGCTCTATCAAAAAATTAAGATTCACCAATTTCATATTTGACCGGTTGTTTCAAACTTTCTGATAATGTTTTTGATAAACTATTGCCGACTTTATTTAACATGAATAATTTTTTATCTTTTTCTTTTTTATTCATTTTTTCATTTGCTTTTGAAGCTTCTGACTTATCAAATTTAGTCAATTGATAAGTTTCTATAATTTTATTTAATTTTTTATGATACTGGCGATCATCTTTATTTTGGGCTGTTAAATAGGCTGTCACCTTACGATAATTATTCTTCTTTTTCCGTGTCATTTCCATGTAGTGATCCATGTCTTTTTTAGAATCAGAAATATAATCAGAGATACTCTCTTCATATGATGAATACTCTTTAAATTTTGTGTTCTTTAAAATAAATTGACTTTTTTCTTTCTCAAAAGATTCCATAGACACTGATTTTCCATTATATTCACCGGTCATTTCAAATAGGTTATGATTTTTAGCCAATGTATTTTGACCAGAATTACTCTTTAAAATAGCTTCTGCAATAATAACAGATGGATATAAATCATTTTTATCGCCAATTTTTACAACCTCTTTAGAGATAGATTTAATGAATTTCTCAGTGCTCTCTTCTTTTTTACCAATCTCTTTTTGAGCCTTTTTATTATCATATTTTGTTAATTCGTAGGTTTCAATTAAGCCATTCAGTTTTTCATAATACCGAATGTCCGTAGCATAGCGTCCCGTTAAAAAATTAGTTGCTTCACGATAATTTTTGGTATTTGATTTAAATGCACCTGCATAATAACTAGATTGCTCTGAGGTTCCACCTTTCATCAAAGACGCATAATCTTCAATCGACGCTTTAGTTGATGGGTATTTTCTAAAACGAGCAGATATCGTAAACATACCGCCTTTTCCATCATCTTCTAAAGTTGACATATCAACATAATTTCCTTGATACTTTCCTTTAATTCCAAATAAGTTGTTATTAGGGCTAGAGGATAACTGACTATTTCCAGAACCACTTTCTAAAATAGCTTGTGCTATCATTACTGACGCATACAAATCATATTTTTGACCAACTTGACGAGCTTGCTCACCAATTTCTTCAATAAATTCTAAAGTAGAAAGATTACGAGTATAAACAATTGGACGATTGTCGTCTTGTTTCTCTTTTTTCGCTTGTTCTTGAGCTTCTTCTAACTTTTTATTGTCTTCTTCTGAACTTTCAGAATGAAAAATGATATTTTCCTCTTCAGTTAATGTTTTATTAGTGCCAGAAGAATCTTCATCCTTGGTTGATGATTGTTTGGATGATTCTTTTTCTACTTCTTGTTCTTCACTTGCGGTTAAAACCGTCTCTTCACCACCTGATAAAGAATTTTCTTTATCAGGTTTAGACGTTGTCGCATTTGTCTGTTCTTTAGAAGCCGCAGACAATGTTTTCTTATGTTTATAAACTTCACTATTACTTACTAGTGAACTTGATTCTGTTGGTCCTTCTATCAGTGTTTCCGCAAATACATAAGTTTCAATGATTGGCGAACCCAGTGAAAATAGCGTTACCCCTACGCAAACAGCCGATACCGTTTTTCTAAAACGTATTCCCCAATGTTTGTTAGTTGTCAAAGCTATCACCTCTTATTTTTACTGTAAACGATCAACATTACCGATTGAGTCTAATTTACGTAAAAGATCAGAAAAAATAACTTCAGATTCTGCTTTTAATCTCGTTAATTTACGGTAATAATTTCTTGCTTCTTGGCTGACTACGCTTAGTTCTGTTTCCGCTTCAGAGACTTTACGTTTTGCTTCATAATTTGCAACCTCAACAATTTGTCTTGCTCTTGCTTGGGCTTCTAACATCACTTGCGCGATATCACTTTGGTTCATCCCACCAGCTTGACTTAATTGATCATTGGCAATTCTTAATTCTGTTTTCACTTGATCTAATTCACGTTTCATGGCTTGGATATCAGTACCATCTAATTGTTTTGCTTGTTCTAATTCCGCTGCTAATTTTTGGTTTTTTTCTTTTTCTGAACTTAATTCTGCTAAACTCGTTGCTACTGTTTGTTGTTGTGTTTTCATATTCATGATTTCTTTTTCTAAATTGGTCATTAATTCTTGATTATCTCTTAATTCTGCCAATTCTTTTTCTAATTTTTCTCGTTGACTAACTTCTTTTTCTAACTTTTCATTCATATCAGCTAACTCCCGTTCACTTTTGTCTGTTTCATTTTTATTTTCTGACATTTCACTCAATTTTTCTTCGTAATGTCTCGTTAAATCAGTTTCGATTTCTTTCATCTGTTCAATCTCAGCTTCAAGTTCTGAAAGCTCACGTGATAATTCATTCCCGATTAGCTGTTCTTTCTCATAAGCTGTTTGACTTTCAGTGAGATACGTTTGAAGTTGACCTAATTGGTGATTTAGTCCTTCTTTTTCTTCTGCAAGCGCATCCAGTCTTTGTACCAATTTTTGATTTTCTTCCTGAATAGCATTCAATTCTTGAGATAACTTATCATTAACATTTTGCTCATTTTCATAAGCAGAACGACTGGCTAACAATAATTCTTTTAGATGATTCATTTCTGTTGAATGAGTCGATGTTAACTCTTGCACTCCGACGAGTCGTGTCTCTAATGTTTCTTTCTCACTTCTCAAATTGGCTAATTCATTATGCAAACTAATTTCTTTTATCATCGCTTGTTCTAATAACTTTAAGTTTTTCTCTTGTTCTTTTTCTTCTTTTTTATCTTGAATCGTTACTGCTTGATTATGTTCTTCTAGTTTACTAATCGTTTGTTTACTTAACTCGACTTCTTCTTGCAATGCTTGTTTTTCTTCTGTCAATTCTTGAGTTATTTTTTTAATTTGACTATCTTTATTAGCTAATTGTTTTTGAATTACTTTTATTTCATTATCTTTGCTAGCTAATTCTTCACTCGTTTCTTTAAATTGTTTAGTTATTAGTAAATTGCTTTCTGAAAGCTCACTCAACTTACTTTTTAAATTAGTGAGTGTTTCTTTATCTTGTTTAAAATCGTCCAATTGAGTGTTCAATGTTGCAATCAATTCATTTTTACTTAGAAGTTCTTGTTCAGTCTTTGCTTTATTATCAGCATATTCTTGAGCTATCTTTGCGAATTCTGAATCTAAGAGCGTTATTTTTTCCCGTAAACTTTCAATATTACTTTGATCGTTCGACGCTTTTTGGAGTAATTCTCTTAATTCAGCATTTTCTTGTTGAAGTTCAAAAAGAGCCAATGATGCCTGTTCTTCTGTCGGTGTTACAACACGTTCTTCTACCTCTTGTTCCTCATCAGTCATCAAAGGAATAGTGGGTCCCACTGAAACCGGTTCATCTACATAATAATAATAATAAAAATAATCATCATCAGATTTTTCTAACTCAAAATCTTGATCAAGGATTTCACGTGCAGCATCCAATGATGTTAATTCTTCCTCTTCTTTATCTAAAGTGGAAGATTGTTCTCTTGGATCTGATGAACCCGATTCAACTCTTGATTCATTTAATGGATCATCTTGGTTGTCTTTTCTTTTTAACCAGTTACTAAACAATCAACGTCACCTCACTACCCTAGTATTTACACTTTTTCATTTCTTGTTTAAATAGTCGTCTTTTAATCTTATTTTGAAAAAATAGACACAAAGATATACAATAAAATTATAGCATAACTGTCGCATTATGCAATAGACTTTACTCTGTTCTCCATTGTTTATTGATGAAATTCGAGATAAACATCTTGTTTTTTTAATCCTCTTAATTTAGCAACTTGTTTTATTGCTTCTTTAGAGGTTATTTTATCAGTCTCTATCAATTGTTCTACTTGTTCTTTAATTGTTAAATTAAGGAGGTCATCTGGTATGATGATTTCTTCTTTAAGTTGACCTTCGATAATTAAACAACATTCTCCTTTTAGTTCATGTTCTTGAAGATATTCTAAAACTTCCCCTAATGTTCCACGTAAATATTCTTCATGTATTTTAGTTAATTCTCGACACACCGTCACCAAACGTTCTGAACCAAAGTAAGGTTGCATCTGTTCTAAAACTTTACTCACACGATAAGGAGATTCATAAAAAATGAGCGTTGCTTTTTCTGTTTTCAAAGTCTCAAAAACTTTTTTTTGTTCATTTTTCTTACGTGGTAAAAACCCATAAAATAAAAAAGGCTGTGGTAATATTCCAGATGCAATCAAAGCAGTAATCCCTGCACTCGCACCAGGTAAAGCAACAACTCGTATCCCTGCTTCAATAGCTGCTAAGACGAATTCATGCCCTGGGTCACTAATAGAAGGCATTCCTGCATCACTGACTTGACCAATTGTTTCTCCTGATAACAACCGCTGAATCAACTCAGGTACCCTTTCTTTTACATTATGTTCATGAAGACTAATCTGTTTAGTTGAAACCTCAAAATGATTGAGTAGTTTTTGTGTATTTCGCGTATCTTCACTCGCAATGAGATCGACTTCTTTCAACATTCTTAAAGACCGAAACGTTAGGTCTTCTAAATTACCAATTGGAGTTGGTATTAAATATAAAACACCGTATTGATCTGTTATTTCTTTAAAACTTTTTTGTCGTTTCATTATTTTCTCCTTTAAAAAAACTGGTAAGGAATAGTTCCCAACCAGTTTTTATTTTCCATAAATCATACTTGAACAAAAAACACATTCTTCATGGTTTTCACGTCTTGAGCCATAGAAATCTTTACACACATGGAAGCCCTCTTCATAAAGTTTTTCTAAGTTTAAGCGTGACTTCGATAATTCTTGCTTGCCATCATCATGTAATAGTTCCGTTTTTTCTAATTTATCACGCAAGTGCTGATTTTCGAGCTCTAAGTTTAAGTTTTGCTCTAGTAAGAGATCTACGACATGCTTCATCTCACCTACTTGACCTAACATGGTTTGTAATTTATTTTCAAAATCAACCAATTCTTCATATAGTTTTATCTTTTCCATGTCAATCTTCCTTTTCAACAAAATTACTTCTTTTAGTCGACACTAACTTTACTCACTTCACTTGCATCAAACTCAACTGGGGTTTCACGACTGACAAGTTTTATTTTAACAATTTCATCCAAAATATTTAGACCAATGACTTTACCTTGACCATCTGGTGTCATCACTCGTTGTCCATAATCAGGCATTATCTTACGAATTCGTTCATATTCATCATTTTCATAATTTAAACAACACATTAAGCGACCACACAAACCTGAAATTTTAGATGGATTTAAAGACAAACTTTGTTCTTTAGCCATTTTTATAGAGACAGGAACAAAATCACCTAAAAAAGTACTACAACATAATGGACGACCACAAGGACCAATGCCCCCTAATATTTTCGCTTCGTCACGAACACCGATTTGTTTTAATTCAATCCGTGTTTTGTAGATAGAAGCTAAATCTTTAACCAATTCTCTAAAATCAATCCGATTCTCTGCAGTAAAACAAAAAATCATTTTACTTCGATCAAAAGAATAGTTAACACTGACTAATTTCATTGCTAATTTATGTTTATTTATTAATTGATGCGTTGCTTTTAATGCCACTTTTGCATCTTCTTGATTTTTCAATTCTTTTTTTAAATGCTTTTCTGTTGCTGTATATAAAATGGTCTGTAGTTCATCTGGTAAGTCTTCAGGTAACACGACCTTACTTGGAATGGCAACTTCTGCTAATTCTTTGACTTTCTGAGATTCAACAATGACCTTATCATTATAACCGTATTCTTTTTGACGTTCCGGAGCATAGTAATATATACGTCCAGCTGGTTTAAAACGGACTCCTACTACTTCAACCATAAACTTTCCTCCTAGATTTATCCAATCAATCGCCAGACAAGTTGTTCACAAATATTTTGAAAGCTGACATTGGCCTTTAATTTATTCCGAGCAAGCAATACTTGTTCAACGTCTTTTGTTTGTATTCCTTGAATTCCTTGATAATCTCTCATAAAAAAGAGTAATAAATCGAATATTAGCAACTGTTGCTCACGTTCTTTAGCTATTTTAACTAAATGTTGTTGAACATCAACAAATGCCAATGGATGACGTTTTTGCAGATGTTGATACCATTTTTCAACAGTTGTCTTAGCATTATTAAACCATTCATTTTGAAATAATTCAACTGCTGCTTGTTTTGAATGCGTCACTTCTGAAAGTAAATGTGCCGTTTTTTCTGGTATTCCTTCTTGTTCTAGATACGATCGTAATTCTTTTTTAGATGTCGGTTTTAAGATAATTTGCTGGCAACGTGATTGAATCGTTGATAACAACCGATTCAATTGATTCGTTAGAAAAAAAACAAAAGTATCTCCTTCTGGTTCTTCAATAAACTTTAATAATCGATTTTGTGAACTGGCATTCATCTTCTCAGCATCTCGCACCATTAAAATTTTTGCTCGTCCTTCAATCGCACTTTTGGTCATCATTTGTTTCGCTTCTTTTATCTGTTCCACTTTAATTGATTGGCCATCAGGTTCAATTACCAATAAATCCGAATAGTCATCTTGTCTAATTCTTTGACAAAACAGACACTCGCCACAGGCATCTCCGTCTTCTTTCTGATGTGAACAAACAAGTAATTGAGCCAGCCACAAGCTAAAATCTAGGAGCTCTTCTGAGTCACTTCCTTCAATAATATAAGAATGGCTCATTTTTTTTTCTAAAGAAACTTTTTTAAAAAAACGAACCCATTGAGGCTGACCTGATAACATCAGGGTTTGTTTTTTTTTCATTAGTAGTGGAAAAATCCTTCCACTGGGAGAACAAAGACGGTTGCTCCCCCAACTTTAACCTCGATTGGACGACTACTATGAGAATCCATCGGCATATCTAAACTTAACGGTGACGTTATATATTGTTCTCTCGACTGACAAGTTTCCTTAATTAGCTCAAGAACATCTTCAATTCGTTCGTCTTCAATCCCGACGATAAAAGTTGTGTTTCCAGCTCTTAGAAAACCACCTGTCGTTGATAATTTTGTGACACGAATATTATGTTTGGTAAATTCATTTGATAAACGATTACTATCTTTGTCTTGAACGATGGCTAAAATTAACTTCATTTTTAAACATCCCTTTCTTAATTAAATAAATTCGGAAATTTATCCTTAATTAAATTGTAACACGCATCAATCACAGTTTCTATCGATTTTGATGCATCGACTTTTTGAATTCTTTCTGGATATTTTAATAATAATTCCAAATAGGCTGCACGAACACGTTCATGGAAAACCAAACCTTCTTGATCTAAACGATCTAACTCCTCAAATTTTCTTCCCTGATTGATACGTTCTAATCCTATTTTAGCATCAATATCTAAATACAATGTCAATTCTGGCATCGTTTCTTCTATCGCAAATTGATTGATTGACCAAATAGCTTCCATTCCTATTTCACGACCCGCACCTTGATAAGCGAGAGAACTATCAACAAAACGATCACATAATACCAGTTTTCCTTCTTTTAAAGCTGGTTCAACCTTTTGAACAAGATGTTGACGTCTGGCCGCAGCATAAAGTAGTGCTTCTGTCCGTTCATCCATTGCTATATTTTTAGGTGATAAAATAATATCACGAATCGCTTCAGAAATATCGATTCCTCCCGGTTCACGCGTTAACAAAACCTGAACTGAACTATTTTCACTTATTTTTTGGGCTAATTTTTTTATAACTGTTGATTTTCCAGCCCCATCTGGACCTTCAATTGTAATAAATATTCCACTCATTTTTTATACCGCCTATTTCTTTTTTATAATTCTGTCCGTCCTTCAACCGCTCTTAAAAGTGTGACCTCATCTGCATACTCAATGTCACTCCCCACCGCTAAACCGTGAGCCAAACGTGTCACTTTTATTCCAGCAGGTTTGATTAAACGTGATAAATACATGGCTGTTGCTTCACCTGAAGTTGTAGCATTCATCGCTAAAATAACCTCTTTGATCTCGGGATCATGTAATCGCTTAAGTAAACTTGGAATGTTTAAATCGTCCGGACCTGTACCGTCCATAGGAGAAATCACACCATTTAAAACATGATACAAACCATGGTATTCACGCATTTTTTCCATCGACATTACATCTTTTGACTCTTCCACAACTAAAATTGTTGAACGATCTCGAGAAGGGTTTCGACAGACTTCACATGTCTCTTCATCCGTTATATTGCCACAAATCGTACAAAAATGTAAATCACGTTTGACACTAATTAACGCCTTTGCAAATTCAGTGACATCTTCATCCCGCATACTTAAAGTATGGAAAGCCAAACGAGTCGCAGTTTTAGCCCCGATACCCGGTAACTTCATATAACTCTCTACCAGTTTTGCAATTGGTGTTGGATACTGCATTAAAACTCCCTCTTTCTGCTAAAAAGGACTTGGAAACTAGTCAGTATTCCAAGCCTTCTTATTTTATATATGAGTTCTCCTCGTTATAAAAGGTTAAAATCCTGGTAAACCTTTTGTATATTGACCCATTGATTTTTCAGTTTCACGGTCAATTATTTCTAGAGTTTCATTCACAGCTGTTAATACTAAGTCTTGAATCATTTCAACATCCTCTGGATCGACAACTTCAGGTTTAATCGTTAAACTTTTTACACGTTTATCTCCAGTCATAATAACTTCTACTAAACCATTTGCTGCTTGTCCTGTAAATTCTTTTTGGTCCAACTGGTCTTTGGCAGCCGTCATTTCTTTTTGCATTTTTTGCATTTGTTTCATCATACCTTGCATATTTCCCATTCCACGCATCATAATTAATAATCTCCTTCATATTTCATTTATTTTTTAATCATCCATAATATCAACGAGAGAACCAAACAGTTCTTTTGCTTGATCAACAACTGGATTGACTTTTTCAGCTTCTTTTTTAGGACCTGTTTCAGTTTCGCTCATTTGGTTAATAAACGTTTGTCTTAAATTTCCCCACTCACTTTTAGGTATACTAATTAAATGAGGATGATAGTGAATCAATCGATCTAAACCTTGTTGCAACACACTTTGTAATTCACTATCTTGATTCACTTTCTGACACAAAATTTCATAATCAAATGCTAAAATAAGTCCTTTTTCACTCGCAGCAACAGGTTCAGATGCCTTAAGCAACGCTCGTTGAGTGACCGTTAACATGCTCACTAACTCTTCCCAAGCACCTTGGACTTGTTCTAAATGTTCTTTAGTTGCACTTTCAAGAACTTCAAAAACGGCTTCCGTCGGTACACGAAAACTACTTGGTTTAATTGTTTTTTTATTAGTCGCTTTTTTTTCTTTTTTAGAAACAACACTTAAACCATCTTCTTGAATTTGTCGCTGTAATTGACCGACGATTTTTTCTAGCGTCTCAATTTTAGCATGTAACTCAGCAATCAGACCATTAGAACGCTCTGCTGACACCCCATCCTGTTGGTCAAACGTTACGGTCCGTTTTGCTAATTTTATTGTCAATACTTCTAAATAAATCGTTGGTTGATCACTAAATTTAATTTCTTTGAGTGTCTGATTAAACTCCGCAATCCAATCATAAAGATTTTCTTTCGGTAATGACTGACTTAATATTTTAAATTGATCCGTCACATAGCCTTTTTGTTCTTCGACTAAAGTTGCTGCTTCTTTATACATCAATAAGTCGCGACAATATAATAAAAGATTTTCAATGATACGTTGGCTTTCTTTCCCCTCTTCAATTAAAGTTCCCATCATTTGTAATGCAGCTTCCGAATCTTGCTGTTGGCAAGCAGCTAAATAATCATCCATTTTTTCACTCGTCAAGCTCCCCGTCACTTCTAAAGCATCTAATAACGTTACTTTACCTGAACTAAATGAAATCGCCTGATCCAAGATACTTAAGGCATCTCGCATCCCCCCCTCAGCAGAACGAGCAATCACTTTCAAAGCTTCTGGTTCAAACTCAATTGCTTTAGTTTTTAAAATTACTTGTAAGTGTGCTTCAATTTCTTGTAAGCTGATTCGTTTGAAATCAAAACGCTGCGTTCTTGAAATAATCGTCGCTGGAATTTTATGTGGTTCTGTTGTTGCTAATATGAAAACAACATGTCCTGGAGGTTCTTCCAATGTTTTAAGAAGCGCATTAAAAGCACCCGTTGATAACATATGAACCTCATCAATAATATAAACTTTATATTTAACTTGTGTTGGCGCATATTTTACCTTATCACGTATGTCACGAATTTCTTCAACACCATTATTACTCGCAGCATCAATCTCTAAAACATCGTTAATTTTACCCTCAGTAATGCCAATACAACTTTCACATTTATTACAGGGTTCACCATTTTCACTATGAGGACAGTTGACTGCTTTAGCGAATATTTTAGCTGCACTCGTTTTCCCAGTTCCTCTTGGTCCTGTGAAGAGGTAGGCATGTGATATCTTTTGATGCATAATTGCATTTTTCAACGTCTGTGTCATCATTTTCTGACCAACTAAGTCATCAAACGTTTGACTACGCCACTCTCGATACAGAGCTTGATACGTCACATTCAGTTCCTCCCTTTTCTATGAAATCACTTCTTCCATTATACGTGAACTGGCCTAAAATTACCATCAATTATGATAAATTACTCTTCTTTCCTCAGACTTTAGAATGATTGCTAGTCTTGTAAAAACTATGATAAAATATAATGATAACGAACAAAGGAGTGATTTAATTATGGGACTTATTAAAGCTGCAAGTAGTTCACTATCTGGTGGGTTAGCTGATCAATGGCTAGAAATCATTGAACCAGATAACTTAAGTGATCAAACCGTTCTAACTAGAGGAATTAAAGTCAGAAAAAATGATCGTCGCGGTTCAAATCGTAAAGGAACGGAAGACGTTGTTTCAGATGGGTCCGTTATCCATGTTTATCCTAATACAATGATGCTTTTAGTCGATGGTGGAAAAATTATTGACTTTACTGCTGAAGAAGGCTATTTCACTGTTAAAAATGACCTTGCTCCATCCATGTTTACTGGTGGAATGAAAGAAGCTATTCAAGAATCTTTCAATCGTTTTAAATTTGGAGGTGTCACTCCACAAAAACAACAAGTGATTTATATTAACTTACAAGAAATTAGAGGGATTAAGTTTGGTACAAGTAGTCCCATCAATTATTTTGATAATTTTTATAACGCCGAACTCTTTTTAAGAGCTCACGGAAACTATTCGATTCAAATTGTGGATCCGATTTTATTCTACACGAATGTCGCAGGTAAAAATAAAGAGCATATCGAAATGAATGATATTAACGAGCAATTTCTTGCAGAATTCTTAACGGCACTTCAAACCTCAATCGGTGAAATGTCGATGATGGGGGAGCGAATTTCTTATATTCCTTCAAAAACAACAGCCCTCAGCCAACAAATGGCTACAGTTTTAGATGATAGCTGGCGAGCTTTACGTGGAATGGAAGTTGTTTCTGTTGCTGTTTCGAGCATCTCTTATACGGATGATTCTAAAGAATTAATCAATATGAGAAATAAAGGAGCCATGCTTGGTGACGCCAATATTCGTGAAGGTTTTGTTCAAGGTTCGATTGCTGAAGGTTTGAAAGATGCAGGCTCTAATCCAAATGGAAGCATGACTGGTTTTATGGGAATGGGCGCTGGCATGGGGGCCTCTGGTCATTTCTTTGGCCAAGCATCCCAAACAAATCAAGAACAAATCAAACAACAACAAGCTCAACCAAGCAATGATGAAAATTGGACTTGTCCCAAGGATCAGACTGTTAATACTGGAAAGTTCTGCTCGGAATGTGGGTTACCAAAACCCGAAGCCACTACGCCACAAGGTATTAAAATGCGATGTAGTGCCTGTCATGCCGTAATTACCGTTGTCGATCAATTGCCTAAGTTTTGCCCAGAATGCGGACAGCCTTTCCAAGCCGTTCCGTTATAAAAAGGAAGGATTGGAAAAAAATGAATGATGTGGTTTCGCATAAGTGTCCCAATTGTGATGGACCTTTACTTTTTGATCCAGAGAAGCAACAATTCCATTGCGAATACTGTTTAAGTAAATTTACAGAACAAGATATTCTGACCGACCAGTTCGCTGAAAAACAAGAAAACCTCCAAGAAACAAAAGAAAAAACATTTAATCTTTATCATTGTCCAAGCTGTGGTGGCGAAGTCGTTACCAACGATACCACTGCTGCTACCTTTTGTTATTATTGTCACAATCCTGTTGTTTTAACCGACCGAATCACTGGTGATTTCTTGCCTAATGCAATTTTACCTTTTAAGATTTCAAAAGACGACGCTCAAAAAAAATTTTTAAACTGGGCTAAAGGAAAAAAATTTATTCCTAGTGGTTTTTTTAATAAACAACAAATCGAAAAATTAACAGGGGTTTACTTCCCTTATTGGAATGTGGATGCAACCACAAAAGGAAAAGCAACAGCTAAAGCAACAAAAATCGATATTTGGCGGGTAGGAGAAACCGAATATACACGAACGAGACGTTATGATATTATCCGAAATGGGACGATTTCTTTTAAAGCTTTACTAAAAAATGCGCTCTCCAAAAATGATAAACAAAATATGATAGAATCCGTTCAACCATTTCCTGTGGAAGATGTTCAAGAGTTTCACAGTCAATTTCTTTCAGGATTTCAAGCGGAAAAAAGAGATATCGAATTTACCTCACTTCATCAAGAAGTTAATGAAGAATTAAGTCACTTTACCAAAGACGTCTTATTAAATGATGTTTATGGATATACTTCAGTGACACGGCAACAATCAAAAACAAAAATAATTGATCAATCTAATCTTTATCTCTTATTGCCTTTATGGTTGATTACTTATCAAGATACCAAAACAAAAAAAGTTTATTATTATGCGATGAATGGTGCAACGGGTAAAGTTAGTGGTATCCTCCCCATTAAAAAAAGCAAACTTTTTAGTTATGCCTTATTAATAGGAGCCGCACTTGCTGGACTCCTTCTAGCTGGGGGGTATCTGATTTTCTAATGACTGTTAAAAAAATGAATTTATTTTTTATCATACTATTGAGTGGGGTTTTCTTATTCGCTAGTCCAACTTTTGCACAAACACCTGCTGAAACCGATAACCGTATTTTCGATGAAGCAACGCTCCTATCCACTGAACAAAAGGATGAGCTCAATGACAAAATTAAAGACTTGCAAAAAGAATTTAAAATCGACATTGTCCTTTTAACGACAAATGACACTCAAGGACAAGAGACAAAAATGTTTGCTGCTGACTTTTACGACTATGGTGGTTTCGGTTTTAATGAAACAAAGGATGGCGTCATCTTCATTATCAACATGCAAGCTCGAGAGTTTTATTTTGTCACTACTGGCCATCCAATTGCCGTTTTTTCAGACAGACGAATTAAAAAAATAACCGACCAACTAACTGAACCTATGTTAGAAGAAAACTATTTTGAAACGTTTAACCTTCTTCTATCTTTAGTTCAAGATTATAGTTTAAAAGGGGCTCCTAAAGGCTATCGTTACAATTCAAAAACAGGGCAAGTCGAGACTTATCGCTACCTTTCAGCCACTAAAATTATCGTTGCCCTCATCGGTGGCATTGTCGTCGCTTTTGTTTTTGTAACTATCATTATCCGTCGTTATCAATTGAAAGATCCAGATTATCACTACGATTATCTTGCTCAGAGTGAAGTTGAATTTCAAGTGCATCAAGATATTTTAACAAGCAACATTATCACGACACGACATATCCCTAAAAACAATGGAGGTTCTGGTTCGAATATGGGTGGTGGTTCCTCTACCTTCACTGGTAGTAGTGGAACTAGTCATGGTGGTGGAGGCGGGAGCTTCTAGCTTAATTTAGTGAAAAAAACAAAAGACTGACCTACTTCAAAATTGAAGTAAGTCAGTCTTTTCATTCATTTTTATTTATTAAGAGGTTGGTCCATTACTTTATACGTTTTGTGTTGCACACGATTTAAAATAATTTTCGTAATTTCCATTAACACAACAGCAACTAAAGCTAAACCAATACTTAAAAAGATATAATTTAACGTAAAGCTAGCCGGTAATGAAAAGACTGTTCGTAATCCTGGCAATAGAGTCACACTATAAAGTATCGCACATAAAGCAACCGCTAAAAGGACCATACGATTACTGAAAAATCCAGCTTTGAAGGCTGTTTGTGTATTTGATCGTGCTGGAAAAGTTTGTAGTGTTCGACTCCAAATCAAAGTCGAGAACGCCATTGCTACTCCCAATTCGGGTGAATGTAGATTACCAATATATTGTGCTACAATTACAACCGCTCCTATGATAACACCACGATAAATAACTGAATTCAATGTGCGTCCACTAAAAATCCCTTCTTTAGGATCACGAGGTGCTAACTTCATAATTGAAGGTTCTGCTTTTTCCATACCTAAAGCAATCGCTGGTAATGAATCATTGACTAAATTTATAAATAGTAACTGTAAAGCAGTAAATGGATTATTCCAACCCACCACTAAAGCAAAGATAATAGCGATAATGGCACCCAAGTTACCTGAGAAAAGATAAGAAATAGCTTTTTTGATATTATCAAAAACACTTCTACCTACTTCAATCGCACTCACGATTGAAGCAAAATTATCATCCATTAAGACCATTGCAGCCGCATCTTTTGCGACATCCGTTCCTGTTCCCATCGCAATTCCAATATCAGCTTGCTTAAGTGCCGGTGCATCGTTCACACCATCGCCGGTCATTGCAGAAATCTTCCCTTTATTTTGCCAAGCTCTAACAATCCTAATTTTATTTTCTGGAGAAACACGCGCATACACCGAAACCTTCTCTAAATCACGCATCAACTCATCTTCATTCAATGCATCTAGTTCTGTTCCTGTTAAAGCCATATCACCATCTTCAAATATACCTATTTCACGTGCAATCGCTACGGCGGTTGTCTTATGATCCCCCGTAATCATCACGGTTTTAATCCCTGCCGATTTAGCATCTGCAACCGCACCATATACTTCTTTACGTGGTGGATCAATCATTGCCAATAAACCTACAAATATTAAATTATTTTCATCCTCTAAAGTTAAGGTTGTTTCTTCTAAAGGTTTATACGCAAAAGCTAAAACACGTAATGCTCGTTGAGAAAAAGCCTCATTTTGTTCTTGTAATTGGCCTTTAATTTCTTCAGTCAATGGAACAACTTTACCATCAAGTAATACATGTGAACAACGACTGAAAATGATATCTGGACCACCTTTAGTCATCATTAATGTTTCGTCATTCATTTTATTTAATGTTGACATTAATTTTCGTTCCGAATCAAAAGGTAAATCAGTCAAACGAGGATGTGCTTTTTGTAAGGCTTTAAATGACTGGTTATTGGTGTCACTATAATCGATTAAAGCAATTTCAGTTGGATCACCCAGCTTAATTCCTTCGTCTGTAATCGTCGCATCATTAGCTAAAACACTGACTTCAATCAAGCGACGCTCAGCCATTGTCCAAGTTTCAGGTTGTGAATTAAATGCTCCAGTTTGACCATTTGGTAAATAATAATCGAGAACCGTCATTTTATTTTGAGTTAACGTTCCCGTTTTATCCGTACAAATAATACTTGTAGAACCCAACGTTTCAACCGCTGGTAATTTACGAATAATCGCATGGCGTGCTGCCATTTTTTTAGTGCCAATCGATAATACAATCGTAACAATCGATTGTAAGGCTTCTGGTATTGCAGCAACGGCTACAGCAACGGCAAACATAAAGGCATTGACAATTTCTGTCGTCATATCTCCATGGCTACCATGAACAAATAGTCTAAAGAGTTGAACACCTAAAATCACAAGTGACAAAATCAAAATTCCAATACTTAATTTCTTACTAAATGTATCTAAACCACGTTGTAGTGGTGTTTTTTGTTCAGTTGTTCCTTCTAAAAGACTTGCGACTTGACCAATTTCTGTCTGATTACCAGTGGCTGTCACTAGGTACTTCGCACGACCGTAAGTAACAATCGTCCCACTAAAAACCATATTTGTTCGATCGCCAATTGGAACGACATTTGAAATATCGGTTAATGTTTTTTCAACAGGTACAGACTCACCTGTCAACATTCCTTCGTCCACTTTTAGTGAGCTAATGTCTAACAAGCGGCCGTCCGTCGGAACATAATCTCCCGCTTCAAGAATAACAATATCACCTACAACTAAATCTTTTGCTGGGATACTTTGCTCGCGGCCTTCACGGATAACCGTTGCATCTGGTGCTGATAAACTTTTCAATGCATCTAAGGAACCTTCTGCTTTTTTAGTTTGGATCACACTAACGACTGAATTCAATAATAAAACGGCGAAAATAACAATAGATTCAATATAGGCACCCATGACCATTTGAACTACTGCCACGACAAGTAAGACAATCACCATTGCATCTTTAAATGTCTCTAAAAACAATTGAAAACTACTTACTTTCGCGGCTTCTTTCAAAGCATTTGGACCATTTTCTGCTAATCTTTGTTTTGCGGTTTCTTTCGTTAATCCTTGCTCTGAACTATTGAGATTTTTAAAAATAGCTTCAATAGCTTCTTGATACATTTCTTTTTTCAATCGACATTCCCCTTATATTTTTTTAATCCTCAAAGCCCGAAATAAAAAGAGACCTAAGGCAGGATTTACCCTTGCCTTAGGTCTCACCATTTAAGATGATACCAGAAAGTTACGTAGAAACTTCCTGACTGTTGATATCATCGCAATATTTTGCCGGTTACTCCCCTAAAGGATTGATTTATTTAATTTATTATAACGGAAGCTAAACAATTTATCAACTTCTTTATTCTATTTCTAAAATTTACTAATGACTTCTTCGACATTTTTAATCATCACAGATAAAGTGCCATCAGGATGATTAATAAACTCAACAATTTCTTTATCTTTAAAAACATCAACTGGAATCGTCAATTCAATTCCATTCGTCAATTTAAATTTTTGTTTACTATATTTTTTTTCGTATTTCGGAACATTATTTGGAATTTCCTCGGAAAAGCGAGTTTGTTTCACCAAATCTAAATAATCATTTTGCGCAGAGAGATTCGTTTCAAAAACACTTTCTGCTATTCGTTGATTATCTAAACTTCCCTGTTCTTCAATACTCTCAAATATAGCCTGTTGTGCCTGAGAAAAAGCAACAAATTCAGATTCATTATACTTATTAGATATCTCTTTCACGGCTTTTTTTACGATTTTTAAATTTTCAGTAACCGTCGGCGTTGGATCGATTTTTAACCAACGTTCGGTGATAAAAAAGCGTTTTTGTCCTTCAAATTGATATTTTTTCTCAACAATTTGTGTTTGATAAGTCATTTGATCAACTAAGAGACACTCTTCAATTCGTTGGGTGGGAGACGGAAAAATTGTTTTATTTAAAATAATATTGTTTTGCATAATATCTTCTTGATAGTCAACAAAATGCGTATAACTGGGTTTATAATTAAATTTAACAATTCCGAAAAGAGGGCCCTTTTGATCTTTACCTTCAAAAAAGAGTAAGTCTCCACTTGGTGCATCTTCACTAATCGCTAAACTATCAAATAAATCTTGAGCAATATCTGCTGTTTTTTCTTCAAACGAGACATCACTCTCTTTAATTTTTTGATAGAGTAACGTTTCTTCAGATAATTGACCTAATTTAAATTCTGCTTTTTGAAGTTGTTTTACCACTCCTTCTAAATATTGTTTGACTGCATATTCATTTAAATCTAAAACTGCTTGTGAACAAATTAAATGTCCCGCTTCCCGATCTAAAATATGCAAGATTGCTTTCGTAATTTCCATCCTATCGTCTCCTCTATAAAAGGGTTGTAACAGATTAGAACATCCGCTACAACCCCTCTCAACTAATTATTTTTTATTTTCTTTTTTCGAATTTTTCTTTTCTTCCGAACGAATTTGGTCACTCAATTCTAAAATCAAATTTTTTAAATCTTCTTTAATTTGAGGATGCTCCAAGCCATATTCGATACTTGTTTTCATAAAACCAAATTTATCGCCAACATCGTAGCGTTTCCCTTTATAATTTTTAGCAAAAACGCGTTGTGTTTTATTCAAAGTATCAATGGCATCGGTTAATTGAATTTCATTGCCTGCTCCTGGTTTTTGATTTTCCAAAATGTTAAAAATTTCAGGAGTTAAAAGGTAACGACCAATAATTGCCATATTACTTGGTGCTTTATCTACAGCAGGTTTTTCAACAAAATTAATCACATTAAATAAGTCAGGTTCAACCTCTTTTCCCGGATTAATAATGCCATATTTATTGACGTCTTCTTTAGGCACTTCCATTACGGCAATAGTTGACGCATGAGTATGGTCATATTTATCAATTAGCTGCTTCGTCAATGGAACTTCGTCGGTCATTAGATCATCACCTAGCATCACAACAAAAGGTTCATTGCCTACAAAAGATTTTGCTTGTAGTACGGCATGGCCTAAGCCTAAAGGATGTGATTGGCGAATAAAATGTAAATTTAACCCTGTTGTTTCTTCAACTAGTTTTAATAAATCCGTTTTACCTTTTTCTTTCAGATTCATCTCTAACTCTAGATTCGAATCAAAATGATCCTCAATCGGGCGTTTGGCTTTACCTGTAACGATCAGAATATCTTCAATACCTGAAGCCCGTGCTTCTTCAACAATAAATTGAATCGTTGGTTTATCGACGATAGGTAACATTTCTTTCGCCATCGCTTTCGTTGCTGGTAAAAAACGAGTCCCTAAACCAGCAGCAGGGATAACTGCTTTTTTAACTTTTTTCATTTTATAGATCTCCTTATTAAAATTCTTGTTCAGATTTATAATCTCTCAACATCGTTTCTTTAATAACTGAAGCAATCGATCCATCTTGATAAAGGACGCGATAAATCGCTTCTGTAATTGGCATTTCAATTTTACGTTCCTGAGCCAATTCATAAGCTGCTTTCGTTGTCGACACACCCTCAACAATCATCCCCATATTCTCCAATACATCATCTAAATTTTGACCCTGACCCAATAAATTACCGGTGCGCCAATTTCTAGAATGGATACTATTACACGTTACTTCTAAATCGCCAACGCCACTTAAACCAATAAAGGTTAATGGATCGGCTCCCATTGCTACACCTAATCGGCTAATTTCTGCTAAACCACGCGTCATAATTGCTGCTCGTGCATTATCACCATAACCTAAACCATGTAATGCTCCTGAACCTAAAGCAATGATATTTTTCAAGGCAGCACCCATTTCAACACCAATCACATCTTGATTCGTATAAACACGGAAATAAACATTTGAAAAAATAGCTTGAACATATTTAGCACTTGCTAAATGACTGCAAGCTGCGGTAATTGTTGTTACATCTTTAACTGCCACTTCTTCTGCATGGCTAGGACCAGATAAGACCACGATATCTTTACGTTTATTTGCGGCGATTTCTTCTTCTAAAACAATCGAAATTCGTTTGTGTGTTTTTTGTTCCAACCCTTTACTTGCATGAATAATAATCGGTTGGTTTTCACACACTTCATTAAATGATCTCGACACTTCCCGCATCGCTTTTGTTGGAACAACAAACAGAACTGCATCTGCCTCCTTAACACACTCAGCGATTGTTTCAGACGCTTTTAATGCCTGTGGCAACTCAATATTAGGAAGGTAATTTTTATTAGTATGAATTGTATTAATCTCTTCAATCTGATCTTTATGATGACCCCAAAGAGTTACCTCATGACCATTTTCTACTAAAACCATAGCTAATGCCGTTCCCCAAGAACCCGCACCTAAAACAGCGATTTTTTGTCTCATTATCATTCTCCTTAAACTAATCTGACTTCTCTTCTATTTTAACATAGCTCATCTAAGATGGTAAGGCTTTATTCCGAGTATAATAAGGAACCGTTTGTGTCTTGCGACGATAAATAAACAAACCAATAGCTGCTACGAAAAGGATTCCAGATAAAACTTGTGAGATTCTCAACGTATTAAATAACATCAGACTATCTGTCCGCATTCCTTCGATAAAGAAACGACCAAACGAATACCAAATAACATACGTCAAGATGATTTCTCCCTCTTTAAAGAAATTCGTCCGACGACGAAGGATGATAATAATAATAAAACCTAAAAGACTCCAACTACTTTCATAAAGAAAAGTAGGTTGACGATAAGCCCCTTCAATATACATATTCTCAATAATAAAGTTTGGTAAATGAAGTTTTTCTAAGAAAGTTTTTGTTGTCACTTCCCCAAATGCTTCATGATTCATAAAGTTACCCCATCTGCCAATTGCTTGCGCTAAAATAACACTAGGTGCTAAAACATCTAAAAATTTCCAAGTCGAGATAAAGCGATGTTGGGTAAAGAAATAAACCACTAACGCACCTGCAATTAACCCACCGTAGATGGCTAACCCACCATTTCTAAACGCTAATATTTCTAATGGATGCTTAATATAATAGTGCCATTCAAAAAGAACATAATAGAGACGGGCCCCTACAAATGCAATTGGAATCGCCCAAAGCATAAAATCAACAATATCATCTTCTCTCAGTCCGACACGTTTTGCTTCCCGACTAGCAAGATAAGAGGCTAAAACAATCGCTGAAACAATAATGATCGCATACCATTGAATGGCAATCCCAAAAATCTCGAAAGCGGTAGGATTAACAGTTGCTAACATCAATTAATCATCCTTTCCTTCTGAGTTCGTTTGAATTAATTGAGCTAAATTATTTTCAAATTTTTTCGTGGCATCATACCCCATCGTTCGGGCTCTAAAGTTCATAGCAGCGACTTCAATAATAATCGCTACATTTCGCCCTGTTGAAACAGGAATTGTAATTTTCGGAACAGGAACATTTCCTAAAACAATTGATTCTGTGGCTGAACCTAAACGATCATACTTATTATCCTTACTCCAATCCTGCAAATTAACCACCAATGAAATTTGTGAGCTATTTCTTACCGAACTAGCCCCAAAGAGATTCATGATATCAACAATACCAACCCCTCTAATTTCCATCAAGTGTTCTAAGATTTCAGGCGCTTCCCCTATGACGGTTCTTTCGTCTTGTTGATAAATATCAACGCGATCGTCCGCAATTAACCGATGGCCTTTTTTAATTAACTCTAAACCGGTTTCACTTTTACCAATTCCACTATGTCCTTGAATTAAAACTCCCAGACCATACACTTCGACCAGAACGCCATGAATAGAAGTTCTTTCGGCCAGTTCACCTTCTAAAAAGTTAGAAATAATTCCTGATAAGCGTGAGGTTGAAATCGTAGACGTAATAATTGGAATTCCTGCTTTATTCGCTCGCTCAACCATTTCTAGTGGAGGAATATAACCTCGTGCAATCACAATACAAGGGGTATCTTTTCGACATAAACTTTTAAAAATCATATAGCGTTCTTCAGAAGTCATCTTTTCAATAAAAGTAATTTCTTTACGACCAAAAAGTTGGATTCTATCATGTGGATAATAATTAAAATATCCCGTTAATTCTAGTCCAGGTCGTGAAATTTCACTGGAAGAAACGGTTCTATTTAAAAATTCTTCTCCTGAATAGACGTTTAATTGCAATTGGTTAACGATTTCTTTAATTTCTACTAATGGCATTTGTCACAAACACTTCCTTTCGATTACAGTTGACTGCTTCATTTTAGCATTTTATAGTCACTCTTACTAGAAATCTAACCAAATAAAAAAAGCCGAATCTTATTTTCGACTTTTTATATATATTTACTGGCATTATGATTAGCAACAATTGAATTAATCACTGATAAAATCAATGAAATAAATAACGCTGAACCAAAGCTAGAAAAAGCAAAATAATATTCGCCCATGATAGCTGAGGTCATCATTAACATCGCAGCATTAATCACAAAACTAAACAAACCAAAAGTAATAATCGTTAAAGGTAACGACAAAATGTGAAGCAATGGTTTGATCGTAAAATTCAAAACAGCTAAAACCAAGCTAGCGATAACAGCAATCAAGAAACTGCCGACATAAATTTTAGAAGGGAACATCACCGATAGTGATACAAATGCTAAAGTATTAACAATAATTCGCTGAAAACCAGACATTAAAAATCGCTCCAGTCGTCATCATCATCCACTTTTTTAGCTTCTTTTCTAGGACGACTATCTCCTTGTCGTTTTTGATAATAAGGATTTTCCTTATAATGCGTTGATTGCCCAAAAAAGTCGTTGCGTGATTTATTTTCTCTTGATTTAGGAATTAAAATCATCAATAAAATGTACACCATGATGCCTGGAAAACCTGCTGAGAAAAAGGATAGTATGATATAACATACCCTTAAAACAGTTGGATCAATCCCTAAGTATTCTGCAATTCCTGCTAAAGATCCTGAAATAACAATGTTAGTATTTGATTTTGTTAATCTCTTTTTCATTTTATTCACCTCTAATTTTATCTTTAATTTTTGCTATCAGTATCTTTCAAATAAATATTCCCTGTCGTTGTACTTAATTTCAACTGTACCATTTCTTCTTTCAAGCGACGCATTTCTAACTTTTGACTACTACGATCTTTTTTCTCACGTATAATTTCTAACTCTGCTAACCGACTTTTGATATTCCCAAAGTTTGTCTTACATAAACCTTCCACACCCAATTCACTAGGAAGGGCAACTTTAATTGAACCACTCACAACACTCGCTTCGATACGACGATAAGTTGAGTCAGTTGCGGTTACTCTCACGTCTCCATTGATTAGATTAATTTGTTGATTAACAACATTGCCTCTAATCGTTACATCCCCATTCACTAAATCTCCTAAGAAATCCGTAATGTTGCTGTCTTTAATTTTCACTTCTCCATTGACGCCTTCAACTTCAACCATCGTTGCTGTAAAGTTAGTAACAGTCATGTCACCGTTCGTCGTTTTTAAGAAAACATCTGTCGCATCCATATTATTCAAATGAATGTCACCATTTAGCATCTTGATAGCTAAATAATCATACATATGATCTGGCAAATAGATTTTTAACTCGGCACGTACCCGTTTATTCGGAATATGAACTAAGATCTTATCATCATCCACTTCAAGGCGACTACGTTCTAGAAAAGCTTCTAACGGTGTCCCTGCATTCATCTTACCATACAATTTAATATCAGCTTCAATCTTAACATCGGGTTGATCCCAGGTTTCAAGTTGAACTTCACCGTTTGCCAATTTGATATCAAGAATCGTCGCTTCATTCGCTGGATAGATAAATTCATGCGTGAAGCTCTGAGTGACCACACTTGGAACTTTAATGTTAATATCTTTCCAATCAATATTATCATTGACTGAGCTACTCACAGTTTCAAAGGTTTTTTTGACAATCGTACCAAGCTGATTCCCTGTTTTTCCCATTTTGTTGGCGAAACGATTAATCGTTTCATTGGTTTGTTCTTTCCAATCTTCTGGTAGATCAAATTTAGAGAGCAGATCGTCTTTCTTTTGATGTCGTTGCGTTTTTTTGATGCCTTCTAATTTATTTTGTAACCCTTCTTTTTCTAGTAGCAAACGTTTTAATGTTTGTTCTAATTCTTCTAAACGATCATAATGTGTTTCACGTTCTACTACTTGTTCAGCTGATATTTCTTCTAAATCTTCAAACGTATCGATTACAGTAATTACTTCTTGCGCATCACTCATTTGGCGTTTAATTAAATGAATATCTTCATTCACTTGATCTAAATGGACAGAAACTAAATTAGCTTCTTCTAATAACTTGGCATATTGTTCTTCGCGTTCGGCTTCATAAGTTTCATTGACTTGTGAACTCGTTTTTACACGAGCTGCTTCTTCATCAACTAGTTTTTCATCTTTCTCAGTTGCTATATTTTCAAGTAGCACTAATGCTTCTTCAGTTGACAAGACACCTTGCTTTACTAAGTCTAAAATTCTTTCTCTTTCTTGCATCTTAATAGCCTCCTTATAATAGGTCTTTCCTATGTCTCTATTATGCCAAGTTTCTTGCCAATTGTCATAGGACCTGAGTTGGATTTATTCATCTATTTCTAGTCTGAGCTTTTTCTAGTCTTTTAGATAAAGTGGCGCACGAAAATAATCTTGTTCGCCTTTAATAGGGCCTAATTGATAAACCAGACCAGCTTTTATATCTAATGATAATCGTTTTTCATTTTTACGATTGATATTAGTAATCAACGGTGAGGATACTTTCGGTTTTTGCTGTTTTAAATAGGAACGACCTTTTTCATTAAAGCCTAAAACTCTTAAATAAGAAGAAGCGTTCGCTTCAAGCATTTCTTTTTTACTAATATTTAATAAGACATAGGTCAAAAGTCGTTGAATTCGTGTCCACGTATAGCGTTTAGATTTTAGCAATTCAACCAAATGTTCAAAAGAAGTTGCTTTTTTGCTCATTTCTTTTAATCGATATTCTAAGCCTTCTGACACTTGATGGATTTGACTTAGTTCCAAGATTGAACTGGTTAATAGGCGATATTGAAGTAACGGCCAAAAATCAGACCATTGCGTGATGGGGGTATTTTCTAATAAACGATAGCTTGTTTGAGGAACAAAGGATTGAATCGTCGGCAGCTCACCTCTTACTAAAGCTTGACGAATCGCAGTTGCACTCGTAAATTCTTGGTTTTTAAGTTCCACCTCATGATAAGTACTTCCTTTTCTCGCTATCGGATAAAGTATCATTGGTTCATCAAATCTTGCGTTTTCCTTAGCATAAGCCATTCCTAAAATATGATTAGGTGATGAAAAATCAAGGGTCCATTCAGGAAGTAACTCACGATAAATAGTAGTCATTCGCTCTGGATAACTAGCATTTTGTTGTTCTAATTCTTGGAAACGTTGGTTAATTCGTGCTTCCTGACTCACATGAAACTTGCCAAAAGCTGCATAATCCATTGTTTCTGTTTGATCAGTCCCAAAACACAAACTATCCACACCTAATGCATGGAGTAACTTAATACCACCTGATGCAAAATAATCGGCAGATTGAACGGCGGAAGCAAAAGGTAATTCCACAACTAAATCGATACCTGACGCTAAGGCCATTTCTGTTCGTCGCCATTTATCGAGACACGCTGGTTCGCCACGCTGTAAAAAATTACCACTCATCACTGCTACGATGACGTCCGCTTGACTTTTTTTTCGCGCTTGTTGGATATGATACGCGTGCCCAAGATGAAAAGGATTATATTCAACAATTAAACCACAACTTTTCACGGGTTTCTTCCTCTCTCTTTTTTTATTTACAAAAAGGTTGCAACAAAATAGTTTCATTTTGCCACAACCTTATCTAAATTTTATTATTTTTCACAGACAAAGAACCAACGTTTAGATTCTTGAGTTGGTACTTGATCAGTAAAATCAGCATACGTTTTAATCATTTTAAACCCTGCTTGTTTTAAAAGTGTCAGATAAGTTTCGATTGGATACGTTCTTTCTTCATGAAGTTCATCATATCGAGTGAATTTCTCTTTTTCTTCTTGGATGAAAAAAGTTAAAAAATGCTCAACACTATGGTCAACTTCACCAGGATAAGATTCCCATAAAAAGGCAAAATCATCCGTCTGATAATGATAACTGTACTCCTTAAAACCATTCTCTATTTGAGAGATGGAGTGCACATCAAAAATAAAGGTTCCCGTTTCTTTTAAACTTAAATAAACACCTTCAAAAACTTGTGCCAATGCCTCTTCATCTGCCATATAGCATAATGAATCAGAATAGCAAGTCACCGCATCAAAAAGAGTTTCTTGCGATAATTCTAACATATCGCCTTCTACAAATTTAGCATTTGAGTTAGCGGCTTCACCACGTTCCTTAGCTAATTTAACCATCTCAGATGATAAATCTAAGCCAGTCACATCATATCCCTTAGCTGCTAGCAAAAGAGATAAAACTCCAGTCCCACAAGCTAATTCTAAAATACGTTGTGCTGATTGAGGTAACCTTTTTTGAGTAAATGCCAACCAATCTTCATACAGACTATCATCCATAACCTCATCATAGATTTTAGCAAATGTTTCATAGCTAGCCATTTTAATCAACCATACCTGAAACATCAACTAGTGGTGCATCACGCCATAATTTTTCTAAATTATAGAAGGCTCTTTCTTCACCATTGAAGACATGAACAATCACATCTCCTAAATCGACAAGTACCCACTTACCAGAATCACGACCTTCGACTTGTTTCACTTCGCCTTTGTTTTTATAGACGCCGTCAGTGATTGCATCAACAATAGCCACCACTTGCTTCGAACTATTTCCATGACAAATCACAAAATAATCGGCCAATAATGACACCTTTGACACATCTAATGCTATAATTTCCTCGGCACGTTTATCGTCTGCTGCTTTTACTGCTATTTCTAAAAGTTGTTTGCTTTCTAACATAAATCCTCCTTGTAGTTTGCTACCCATGTATTGTAAACATCGATTGTTTTTGGGTAAATTTTTTGATTCTTTGAAGCTAAGAATAAAAGTGTTTGCTTGATTTCATATCTGACGGCTTCATCTAAATTAGTCAGAGCTAGTTGACGTGCGTCCTCTACACCTGGAAAATCACGACCTTCTTCAACATAATCGGCTACAAATATAATTTTGTCTAATAAAGTCATGACGACATCTCCCGTTGTATGCACACGAATCGCTTGCAAAATTTCCGCATCCGTAATTCCTAATTCTTCTTGAACAATTTCAGCTCCCATCACACCATGCCAAATGGCATTACCAAAAGAAAGGATGGTTTGATCGACCTGACTTTTTTTAATTCTTGCAATCATTTCCTCATCTGGGCGTTCTTTAGCATAATCGTGTGTTAAGGCTGCGATACTAACTTTCTCTAAATCCATTGGAAATTTCCCTGCAATTTCGAGAGCTTTTTCTTCAACACGTAAAACATGTTGAAATCGCTTGTTACTCATTTGAGAAGCGACTTTAACTAAAAGTTCATCACGTGATAAAGCAACAAAGTTTTGACGCCACTCAGTTTGTTTTGTCATTCTTTGTATAACCCTTCTTTCATTATATAATCAATCACTGAATCTGGTAAAAAATACTTGACGGAACACCCTTGCTTTATTTTTTGGCGAATAGCGGTTGAACTTAGTGACATTAAAGGCACATCGACCCAAATAATAGGATAAGGGGTTTCTTTCAAATAACCAGGTCGATTGACCCCTACAAACTGAACCATTTCAACAAGTTCATCAATTCGATACCAAGTTGATAAATACTCTACCATATCTCCACCAATAACGAAATAGTATAACGTATCTGGATTTTTTTCAATCATTGATTGAATCGTATCAAAAGTATAGCTTTTTCCACCCCTAGTAATTTCTGATAAATCTAAGCTAAGATTAGGATTATCTTCTGTGGCTAATTTAAGCATCTCAACTCTTTTATCCGCACTGATTGTTTGTTTTGGATCAACGTGTGGTGATTCAAAACTAGGAACGAGATAAAACTCATCTAAAGAAAGCTGATGACACACTTGATCCGCGATAAGCAAATGCCCATAATGGACAGGATTAAAACCGCCACCCAACAATCCAACTGATTTCTTCGGTTGCATTGCCGCTATTCTTAAAGTTTCAACTTGCGTACCACTACTTGTTTTGAGCTTCATTCGTTAAAGTCACCTCCAAATCTTAAAGCACACGAACTTGTTGTGAAACTCTTTGATATTTTTCCTTTGATGAAGGTCTAAACACAACTAATACTCGACCAATCATCTGAACGACATCGGCATGTAATGTTTCTTCAATAACTTCAGCAACATCTTTAGCTGTTTCTTCAGTGTTTTGTAATAAACTAACTTTAATTAATTCACGACGTTCTAAGCACTCATCGATTTGATCTAATAACGTTTCACTTAAACCACTTTTTCCAATCTGAACAACTGGATTCAGATGATGTGCTTCACTACGTAAAAAACTTTTTTGCTTTCCTCTTAACTTCATTTATATCCTTCTTTCATTAAATTAATGCTTTTCTTATCACAACATCAACACCCTTAGGCGCCCATCCAGCAACAACTCCTGGATCTTTTACTGTAATCCAACCTAACCCAGCAAAAACTAAGTCTGTTGGTTCTTTAATCGAATACTCAAAACGAACGAGTTCTGGAAAATCAGTTACTTCGTCTTTAGCTGGTGGTTTTAATAACTCTCCAACATGTGTTTTATAAAAATCTGTGGCTGTTTCTAACTTCGTACGATGTAAATATAATTCATTAGAAACATATACCACAAAAGCTGTTTTAGCTCCTTGAATATAATCAAAACGAGCCAGTCCACCTAAAAATAAAGTTTGACCTGCATTTAATTGATAAACTTTTGGTTTAATTTCCTTCGTTGGTGACGTTAATTTTAAATCTTTCTTACCTAAATAATGGGCCATTTGATGACGATGAATAATACCAGGAGTATCAATTAATAAACTACCATCTTCAAAAGGAATTTCGATTTTATCAAGCGTTGTTCCTGGAAATTGAGAAGTCGTAATAACATTATCAACACCTGCCGTAGCACTGATGATCGCATTGATTAACGTTGATTTACCAACGTTCGTCACACCAACAACATAAACATCTCGGCCTTTTCGATATTTTTCAATTTCATCTAATAAATCAAACATCGCATTTTTCTTCTTAGCGCTCGTTAATACAATATCAATTGGATGTAGTCCTGCTTCGTGTGCTCGCTCACGCATCCACTGGGTTAACTTCCCTTTTTTAAGTGATTTTGGTAAAATATCAACTTTATTCCCCACTAACAAGACAGGATTATCACCAACAAAACGGTGCAATCCAGAAATCAAACTACCATTGAAATCAAAAATATCAACAACATAAACAATCAATGAATCCGTTTGACCGATACTATTTAATAGACGTAAAAAATCATCATCTGACATCGCAACATCATAAATATCATTATAGTGTCTTAAACGAAAACAGCGCTGACAATAAACTTCACCTGACTCGATACCTTTGTTCAATGCTGACACAGGTGTATAGCCCATCTCATCCTTATTTTCTGTTTGAATCAATGCACCACAACCGATACAATGAATTTCTTCTGTCATCATAATGATGTCCTCCATTTCATTTCTTCTGGATATTTAGTTAATAATTCTTTCATGACACGTTTTTCACGCCAACGATTTATTTTCGTATTCCAAGCATCACTTTCCACAATTGGTTTAACCAAAATAGAACGTATCCCTGCACGATTAGATCCTCTGATATCTGTCATCAATTGATCGCCAACCATGACTAGCGATTCTTTGGGTAATTCAAAACGACGTTCTACTTCTTTAAAGCCTTTTGTGAAAGGTTTCATCGCACGAGAGACATACTCCAACCCTAAATGTTCAACCGCACGGGCAACACGAGACGCTTTATTATTTGAAACAACAATGACAGGAATATCTGCTTCTTTCATTTTTTTAATCCATTGTTTTAATTCTGGTGTTCCATCTGGATTATTCCATGCAATTAATGTATTATCCAAATCAGTCAAAACAGCTTTGATTTGATGGGTTCGTAATTGTTCTGGTGTAATATCATAGATTGCTTCCAACACCCAATCTGGTTTATAATTTTCAACCATACCTTTTCCTTTCATTAAAAAAAGGAGACCTTTAGAAAGCCCTCCTCAACTCTTACCCCTCATTATACGGTAAAATTCAAGAAAATTCATCTAATTTGACAAGAAAACTGAGGGAAAGTAAATGAAACGCTCTCTTTAATGTGATTTGCTTAATCACTATAGAAATCGACACGCTTATAAAATTGCTGAATTCAAATAAAATCGATTGTTATTTATTATAGAAACTTAGGCTTTCCCACAAAAAAAGACGAACCTAAAAAGGCCGTCTCTCTTTATTTTATTCTATTTTCCTAAATCACCACGATAGTAAAATCGATCCAATGGTTGCTTTTCTAACCACTGATACAACGTAGTATGTGCTGCTGACAGGTCTTCCTTTGTCGTAGTAACTAATAAAATGCGTCCACCGGCCGCTATTAGATTAGGACCACTTTTAGCTACTCCCGCATAAAACACTTGAATATCTTCTGGTTGATCAATAAAATTGGGAATTAAACTACCTATTTCATATTCGAGTGGATATCCCTTTGCGGCAATGACGACACCTAAACTAACGCTATTTTTCTTCCATTTAATTATTGGTGCTTGATTTGCTAGTAAATCTTTAAAAATCAAAGCTAAATCACTATCTAATTGTTGTAATAAAACTTGGGTTTCAGGATCACCAAATCTTGCATTATATTCTATCACCTTTGCTCCTTCTGAAGTCAGCATTAAGCCTGTATATAGAATACCCGTAAACGTAATTCCTTCTTCAGCCAACGCCGCAACAGTTGGTTCAACAATGTTCGCAATTATCTGATCCTGCTGGTGTTCTGTCATTTCAGGAATCGGACTAAAGGCTCCCATCCCACCGGTATTAGGTCCTCTATTGCCATCGTAAATCGCTTTGTGGTCTCGTGCTGTTATCATCGGATAAATCCCTTTCTCTGAAACAAAAGAAAGAAGAGAGCACTCCTTACCCACTAAAAATTCTTCAATAACGACTTTTTGGTTTAAACCTTTGGCAAATAATTCGATTAATAATTTTTCGCCTTCTGCTTCATTTGCTACAATTGTCACTCCTTTGCCTGCAGCTAAGCCATCTTCTTTAACTACTGTTGGAAAATCTTGTTGCTTTAAATAAACTAAAGCGGGTTCTAAAGAGGTGAACGTCGCAAAATTGGCCGTTGGAATTTGATATTTCTTCATCAGCTGTTTAGCGAAATCTTTGGATGCTTCCAGTTGAGCGGCTTGTTTGGTAGGTCCGAAAACCAATAAATCAGCTGCTTGAAAAGCATCCACGATGCCTAAACTAAGGGGCAACTCGGGACCAACGATAGTATACGTTATTTCTTCTCTTTGACAGAAAGTAATGAGTTGACAAAAATCAAGTTCTTCTATTGGAACACATTCAATTCCATCTTGGTGCATACCTGGATTTCCTTTAGCACAAAAAACACGACTGACTTCAGGACTTTTCAAAAGTGATACTGCTAAAGCATGTTCGCGTCCACCACTGCCTATTACTAATATTTTCACAACTTTGCCTCCGTCTTTTTTAATGTTTAAAGTGACGTTTTTTCGTAAAGATCATCGTCATATTCGCTGCATCAGCTACCTTAATTGACTCTTCATCCCGAATACTACCACCGGGTTGAATAACAGCTTTAATCCCTGCTTTCGCTAATTTTTCCAAACTATCTGGCATTGGAAAAAAAGCATCACTCGCAACGACTGCATCAGTTAAACAACCTTTTGCTTGTTTTAAAGCGAGTTCGACAGAGCCCACCCGATTCATTTGACCGGCTCCAATCCCTAAAGTTTGCTTATCATTTGTTACCACTACCGCATTGCTTTTGACGTGTTTAACAACCGACCAAGCAAATTTTAGTGCATTAATTTCTTCACTTGTTGGTTTTCGCTGTGTAACAACCTTCCAATCCTCAACACATTCTTCTGCCAAATCCTGCTCTTGTAACAAGACACCACCCAAGAGAGAAGTGACTTCTAACGTTGTTTTTTCTGGTTCTCTAGCCATTGATAATGTCAATACTCGAAGGTTTTTCTTCGTTTTTAACCAAGCGAGTGCTTCTTCCGTAAATTCTGGAGCAATAATAATTTCTAAAAAAATAGACGTTAGCTCTTTCGCTAAATCCAAAGAAACGATTCGATTAAAAGCAACAACTCCTCCAAAAATTGAAACAGGGTCACTTTTCAAACAGTAATCAAAAGCGAGTTCAATCGTATTGCCAGTTCCTACTCCACATGGATTCATATGTTTGACTGCCACTGCCGTAGGTTGCGAAAATTCCTGTAACAAACGGATTGCACTATCTCCATCTCGATAATTATTAAAAGAAAGCTCTTTTCCTTGATGCTGTATCGCATTAAGCAAAGAATAATCTGGAAGTAATGCCGAGGCATAAACTGCCGCTTGTTGATGATTATTTTCTCCATAACGCAAAGAATCCACACGTTCGTAACCTAAACTTATTTTTTCAGGAAATTTTTCATTTTCAGCTTGCGTTAAATAATTTGCGATAAGTGTATCGTAGTAGGCTGTATGGCGAAAAGCTTTCGCTGCAAGTTTTCGACGTGTTAATGATGTGACTTCTTTAAATTCTGTCAATTCTTGAATAATCTTCGAATAATCATTTTGTTCCACAACAACGGTCACTCGTTCATGATTTTTAGCGGCACTCCGTAACATACTTGGGCCACCAATATCAATCTGTTCAATCGCTTCCTCCATCGTCCTATCTATTTGATCAATCGTTTCTTTAAATGGATACAAATTCACAATCACTAGGTCGATAGGAGTAATTTTTTGGGCAACTAACTCCGCTTGATGTTGCTCTCGCGCTAATATTGCGCCATGAATATTTGGATGTAATGTTTTTACTCGCCCTTCCATCATTTCTGGAAAGTCAGTCACTTCTGACACCGAGAGTGTTTCAATGCCTGCTTCTTCCAAATAAGTTTGAGTTCCTCCCGTTGAAAGTAACTCGAAACCTAATATTTTTAAAGACGTCGCTAATTCAATAACACCTGTTTTATCAGATACACTGATTAATGCTCGTTTTTTTATCATCGTCCTACACTCACTCCTTTTAACCATTTTTCTAACACTCTTGGAAAAACACGGTGCTCCACAGTATGCATTCTTTTCTCTAATTCAGGCAGAGTCTCCTCTGGCAAACAAGCGAAACTCTCTTGATAAATAATCGGTCCAGTATCAATTCCTTGATCAACTAAATGAAGGGTGACTCCTGTTTCTTTCGCTTGATTTTCATATGCCTCTCGAATCGCTTGTTTTCCAGGATATTTAGGTAATAAGGAAGGATGAATGTTGATGATTTTTTGTGGATAAGCCTCTAAAAGAGTCGAACCGATAATCCGCATAAAACCAGCTAAAACTACTCTATCAATTTTCTCGGACTCTAAAATCTGTAATAAGCGAGCTTCATAAGCTTCCTTAGTTTCTTTTTTTAACCGTTCAACAAGATAATATGGAATTCCTGCTTTTTTAGCTCTTTCAAGGACAAATGCCTCACGTTGATCACAAATCAGACAGACAATATCAGCAGTCAAATGCCCTGCTTGAGTGGCCTCATAAAGAGCGGTAAAATTACTCCCATTACCAGAAGCGAAAACAGCTAATCTTACGCTTGCCATGTTGTTTCACTAGTCCATTCAATAGCTTCTTCTTTTTTATCTATGACCGTTCCTATCGGATAAAACGCTTGGTTGGTCGCTGTAAAATGGCGAACTATCTCTGGATATTCTGCTCTAGAGCAAGCGAAGACCATTCCAATTCCCATATTAAAAATAGCCAACATCTCATCCGTTGTTAGCCCACCCAGCTCTTGTAAAAAATTAAAGATGGGTAAGACAGGCCAACTTTCTTTCGTTAAGCGGGCAGCTAAACCTTCCGGCAACATTCTCGGTATATTTTCAATAAAACCACCACCAGTAATATGTGCAATCCCCTTCATTCGTTTTTTCTCTAATAAAGGTTGAAGAGTTTTTACATAAATTTTTGTCGGTGTTAATAAACAATCACCTAAAAATTCGTTATCTAAAGCTGATATTTTATCCGTTAATTTATAAGCATGGTCTTTAAAAAGGATTTTACGAACTAATGAAAACCCATTAGAATGCAAACCACTTGAAGGCAGACCAATCAGAAGATCATCTGCTTGAATCGTTGCACCTGATAACATCGCCGTTTTTTCAACAACCCCCACAGCAAAACCGGCTAAGTCATAATCTGCACTCGCATACATATCAGGCATCTCTGCCGTTTCACCACCAATTAAAGCTAAGTCGCCTTGAATACAACCTTCTGTAATTCCGGCAATGATTGTTTCAATTTTTTCTGGCTGATTCTTACCAACCGCTAAATAATCTAAGAAGTATAAAGGGGTTGCTCCTTGAGCGATAATGTCATTGACACACATCGCCACACAATCAATCCCAATTGTGTCATGTTTATCCGCTTCAATCGCTAACATCAATTTAGTCCCGACTCCATCTGTTCCGGAAACCAAAATCGGCTCTTTTAATTGATAAGCACTTAAATCAAAACAGCCTCCAAATCCACCTAAACTACCCATAACCCCTAATTTATCCGTTCTTTTTACATGTTTTTTGATTCGTGAAACGACTTCATAACCAGCTTCGATATCAACGCCGGCCTCTTTATATGCTTGATCCACAAGAGCCCTCCTCAAATTTTATTTTAGTAATCGTTCTTGATAATCGTATAAATCGGTTGGATAATCACTATTGAAATAGGCCATACATAAACCCTGATAAGGACCTGGTAACTTTAAATTGATTGCGGCAACTAAACCAGCTTCGCTTAAAAACTCTAGTGAATCAGCGCCAATTATTTCTTGAATTTCTTTAACACTATGATCTGAAGCAATTAATTCTTTTTTTGTTTGAATATCAATTCCATAAAAACAAGGATATTTTAAAGGTGGAGCTGATATCCTGACATGCACCTCACGTGCACCTGCTTCTTTTAAAAGTTGAACAATCCTACGACTCGTTGTTCCTCGGACAATCGAATCATCCACCAAAATTACTTTTTTTCCTTCAACAACACCTCTTACAGCTGAAAGTTTCATACGAACACCCTCTTCACGCAAGGCTTGCGTAGGTTGAATAAAGGTGCGAGCAATATACTGATTTTTTACCAAACCCATCTCATAAGGGATTCCACTTGCTTCAGCATAACCACTCGCAGCTGAAAGTGACGAATTGGGTACTCCTATCACCATATCGGCTTCACATGGTGCTTCCTCTGCCAAATAACGGCCCATCTTCTTACGCGCTCGGTGTACATTAACTCCCTTGATAATCGAATCGGGACGTGCAAAATAAATGTATTCCATCGCACAAATCGAATAACTGGTTTGACTTGTATAAGTCATAATCGTCAAGCCCTCATCATCAATTCGAATTAACTCTCCAGGTTCAACATCTCTTAAAAACGTTGCACCAATCGTTTCAAGCGCACACGTTTCACTCGCTACAACATAGGCGCCATTTCTCATTTGACCAATTGCTAAAGGTCGAAAAGCATGAGGGTCAAGCGCCGCGTAAAGTCCCGTTTGTGTCATCAACAGATAAGCAAAACCACCTTTAATTTCATTGAGCGCTTCTTTTAAACGCTCTTCAAAAGTAGAGGCTTGGCTTTTACGAATCAAGTGCATCAAAATTTCTGTATCCGAGCTGGAATGAAAAATGCCACCCGTTTGCTCGATTTGATAACGAAGTGATTTAGCATTTACTAAATTTCCATTATGAGCTAAAGCATAATCACCATCAAAAAACTGGAAAATAAAAGGTTGAATGTTAGTCACATCACCATGACCAGAAGTAGCATATCTTACATGACCGATAGCACCATTTCCGATTAGCTCTGAAAGAGTTTGAGGTGAAGCAAAAACTTCAGCAAGTAGCCCTAACCCTCGATGTCCTTTTAAATGACCGGCATCATTTACAACAATCCCGGCGCCCTCTTGACCTCGATGTTGCAAACTATGTAAACCAAAATAAGTCAACCGAGCAGCATCTGGATGACCCCAAATACCAAATACACCACACTCTTCATTTAAACCTCTTACTTCATAAGACATGGTATTGCAGCCTCCCATAATTGTTTGGCTTCTATAATATCAAGCGAGATGGTTTCCGTTTGCGTTTGAATCTCCAAATTAGGTTCACTTTGAACTTTGCCTAAAAGGGAAGCATACTCACCCATTAATTGTTCAAAAGCAAATTGTTTTTCTGGTGTAACGGAAACAACAAAACGAGATTGCGTTTCTGAAAACAAAAGGCTAGCTGCAAAGGAAACTTCAAGTGAAGCTCCCAGTTCCTGTTTAAAACAGCTTTCTGCCAATGCGACGCCCAGACCACCTTCACTAAGGTCATGTGCACTTGAAATTAAACCAGATTGAATGGCAGACAACACCAAATCCTGATGCTTTTTCTCCACCTCTAAATCTAAATCATTCAAGGTCCCTTCGATTTTCCCTAATAAATATTTTTGGATTTCCGAACCATGGAAATCAGTTTCAGTCTGACCAACCACATAGATCAAGTCATCCGCTTGTTTAAAATCTTGCGTCATGACATGTGCTAAGTCTTCAACTAATCCAACCATGCCGATCATGGGCGTTGGATAAATCGCCTGACCATCTGTTTCGTTATAAAGTGAAACATTACCTGAAATAATTGGGGTCGCTAACTTGTTACAAGCTGCACTTATCCCATCTGCTGATGTTGCCAACTCCCAAAAAACTTCGGGATTATCTGGAGAACCATAATTCAAGCAATCTGTTACAGCTAAAGGCTTAGCACCACTAGCAACCAAGTTTCTCGCTGCCTCACTAACAGCTATTTTGCCACCAATTTCTGGATTTAAATAAAGATAGCGTGAATTACAGTCTGTCGTCATTGCCAATCCTTTATTCAAGCCCTTTATTCTTAAAACCGCGGCGTCACTACCTGGTCCAATCACAGTATTTGTTCGCACTTGAGAATCATAGGTTTCATAAATTGCTTTTTTAGAAGCAATGGTTGGTTGTTGCAATAATATTTTTAATATCTCAGTTGGGTTTTCAATCTCTGGGACATAGGTTTCTAAAGCTTGATAAGCAGCGATACGTTTTGGCTCTAAACTTTCTTTGTAATAAACGGGACCTTCTTCTGCTAAAGCATCTACTGGAACACAAGCGACTTCTTGCCCCTGATGGTACAAGCGATACATTTTATCTTGTGTTACCTTACCAATCGTAACCGCATGTAAACCATAGGCTTCAAATCGTTCTACAATTTCAGCTTCACACCCTTTTTTTATACAAAGTAACATTCGCTCTTGTGATTCCGATAACATCATTTCATATGGTGTCATTTTAGTTTCGCGCTGAGGAACATCATCTAAATAAAGAACTAAACCCGACCCCGCTTTGGACGCCATTTCAGAACTGGAAGAAACTAGTCCCGCAGCCCCCATGTCTTGAATCCCAACTAACGCTTCACGATGATTTTTTATGACATCCAAACAAGCTTCCATTAATAATTTTTCCATAAAAGGATCACCCACTTGAACAGCCGAACGTTGTGCCTCTGCCTCTTCTGAAAATTCTTCTGAAGCAAATGTTGCGCCATGAATTCCATCACGACCTGTTTTAGCACCAACATACATAATCGTATTATCTAACCCCTTAGCCTGTCCTTTTTGAATATCTTTATGGTCAATTAAGCCCACACACATCGCATTAACTAGTGGATTGCCCTCATAACAAGCATCAAATTGAATTTCTCCACCGACTGTTGGTATGCCAATACAATTACCATACCCCCCAATACCAGCCACAACTTCTTTGACCAAATATTTAGTTCTTGGTTTATTTAACTCACCAAATCGAAGCGAATTTAGCATGGCGATTGGACGAGCACCCATACTAAAAATATCACGAATAATACCACCTACTCCTGTTGCTGCCCCTTCATAAGGCTCAACTGCCGAAGGATGATTATGACTTTCTGCTTTAAATACAACCGCTAAGCCATCGCCAATATCAACAATTCCTGCCCCCTCACCTGGTCCTTGCAGAACTTGAGGACCTGTCGTTGGGAATTTTTTTAAAATGGGTTTAGAATTTTTATAAGAACAATGTTCGCTCCACATCACTGAAAAAAGACCCGTTTCGGTATAGTTAGGTAACCTCCCTAAAATCGAGTCACAAATTTGCTCGTATTCAGCATCCGATAGGCCCCACTCTAAATAAATTTTTTGTTTCTTAATTTCTTTTGGGGTTAATTCTTGAGTTTTCATTTATTTCGCTCCCTCTTTCACATAATTAATCATCGATTGAAAAAGTTTCACTCCATCATCTGACCCAAGTAAAAGTTCCATCGCCCGCTCTGGATGAGGCATCATTCCTAAAACGTTACCTGCTTGATTGGTAATGCCTGCAATGTTTTTTAAACTTCCATTTGGATTTTCACCTGCATAAGTTAATAAAATTTGTTGGTTTCTTTCTAATTCTGCTAACGTTTCTGTATCACAATAATAATTTCCTTCACCGTGAGCAACAGGCAAATTTAAAATTTGTTTTGGTTCATAAAGTGATGTAAAAGGAGAGGTCCTTTTTTCAACTTTTATTTTAACCGTACGGCAGATAAAATTTAACGTATTATTTTTCAGAAGCACTCCTGGTAAAAGACCTGCTTCCGTTAATATTTGAAAGCCATTACACGTCCCAAAAACAAGCTTGCCTTCTTTTGCAAAACGCTGAACTTCAGACATAATTGGAGCAAAACGAGCAATCGCTCCACAACGCAAGTAATCACCATATGAAAACCCACCTGGAATTAAAACTCCTTCAAAACCAACTAAACTTGTGTCTTCATAGGAAACATACTCTGTTTCAACACCTAATATATCTGCAAAAGCATGATATAAATCAACATCACAATTAGAACCTGGAAAAACCAAGACAGCAAATTTCATTTAATTAACCTCCACTACTGAAAATTCATAACTTTCCATCGTGACATTTGCCAATAACTGATCACAGAGTTGGTCGACCTGTTTTTCAGCTGTTGCTAAGTCAGTCGCATCAATAGAGAAATCAAATTGTTTACCGATTTTTAAATTTTTAATGGTCCCTTTTTCTAAGTGATTCATTGCTTCTGTAATTACTTCAGCTTGTGGATCCAATACAGAATCTTTATAACTCACATAAACATTTACTTGATACATTTTTTTATCCTCTTTCTTTACTCTATTTTCTAAGCGTTGTAAAATTTCTTGATAAACAGGAATAATATCGCCTAAATCTTTACGGAAAAGATCTTTATCATAAGAAGCATTCGTCGCACTATCCCATAAACGACAAGTATCAGGGGTCACCTCATCAGCTAATAAAATAGTACCTGCCTTATTTTTGCCAAACTCTAATTTGAAATCAATCAGTTTCAAATCCATTTCTTTAAATAAAAGTTGTAGTACTTGATTGATTTTTAGGGCTTCTTTTTTTATCACTTGAATTTCATCATCTGTCGCTAGTTTTAAAAAACGAATATGCTCTTCAGTCACTAAAGGATCATCTAATGTATCTTCTTTGAAGTAAAATTCTATTAAAGGTGGTGTTAACCCCACCCCTTCTTCAACGCCTAACCGACGAGTAAAACTTCCTGTCGCAACATTACGAACAACAACTTCTAAAGGGATAATCTCAACTGCTTGAACCAATTGTTCTGTTTCTGAAAGTTGTTTCAACCAATGGTGTCGAATTTTTTTTCGTGTTAAATAATCAAATATTCTTGATGTAATTTGATTATTCAGTGCACCTTTACCAACCACTTGTTCTTTTTTCTTACCATTTAGTGCCGTTGCTTGATCTAAATACTCTAAACGTAATTCATTGTCATTGTTCGTCTTATATACCTTCTTAGCTTTTCCTTCGTATAAAATAGTTGCTTTTTCCACTTTTAAACCTCCATAAAGTTAATGAAAACAGAATAAAACTAACAAACGTCCGTCTTTACAAATAAATCATAACTGCTTCATTCAAGATTGTCAATCCATTTAATGAACTTTATCATTTAAAATAACCTTAATCGTTCGTTTATAAGTTTAATATCATGGTAAAAAACAAAAAAAGACGATAAATACAAGTAAAAAAACAAACACTTGTATTTATCGTCTTTTAAAATTTAGGCTAGGCCTACTCGTTTAAAAATCGTATCGACTTCTTTCAAATGATAGTTATAATCAAAAGCATCATCTAAATCAGCTGAATTTAAAACCGTCATTACTTCAGGATCAACCTCTAAAAGCGGTCGAAATGCCTTTTGATGATCCCAAGCATAGGCAGTTTTAGGTTGCACCAAATCATAGGCTTCCTCGCGACTCATCCCTTTATCAATCAATTTTAATAACACACGTTGACTGTAAATCAAACCAAATGTCGCTTCCATATTTCGCAACATATTTTCAGGAAAAACCGTTAGATTTTTAACAATATTACCAAATCGATTCAACATATAATTAAGTAATATCGTCGCATCTGGAATAATAATTCGTTCCGCAGAAGAATGTGAAATATCACGTTCATGCCACAAATTAACGTTTTCATAAGCTGTAACCATATAACCTCTTAAAACACGAGAGAGTCCTACCATATTTTCTGAACCAATTGGATTGCGTTTATGTGGCATTGCCGATGAACCCTTTTGACCTTTCGCAAAGAACTCTTCAACTTCTCTCGTTTCTGATTTTTGAAGACCACGAATTTCAGTTGCAAATTTTTCAATACTAGTTCCAATTAATGCAATTGTCGCTAAATAATCAGCATGCAAATCTCTTGGCAAAACTTGAGTCGAGATTTCTTGAGCACGAAGACCTAATTTTTCACAAACAAAAGCTTCAACTTCAGGAGGTGTATTGGCAAATGTCCCGACAGCTCCACTAATTTTTCCAGCCTCTACGCCCTTAGCTGCTTCTTCAAAACGTTTAATATTACGTTTCATCTCTGAATACCACAAAGCTAATTTCAAGCCAAATGTCGTTGGCTCAGCATGAACTCCATGCGTTCGTCCCATCATCACTGTATATTGATACTTTTTCGCTTTTTCACCAATAATTTCTAAAAAACGATTTAAATCTTGACGTAAAATATCATTGGCTTGTTTTAACAAGTAACCATAAGCTGTATCGACAACATCTGTACTTGTTAAGCCATAATGAACCCATTTACGCTCTTCACCTAAACTTTCAGACACTGCTCGTGTAAATGCAACGACATCATGTCGTGTTTCTTGTTCGATTTCTAAAATACGATCAATATCAAATGTTGCTTTTTCACGAATTTTTTTTACATCTTCTTGAGGTATTTCACCAAGTTCTGCCCAAGCCTCATCTGCTAAAATCTCGACTTCTAACCACGCTTGATAACGGTTTTCATCTGTCCAAATATGTCCCATTTCTTCTCTCGTATATCGTTCTATCATTGGTTAATTAACCTTCCTTTGTCCATATTTTAGTTTGCTGAGCCTCTTGTATCCTATCTTCAATTTTACCATGTACCATCGTTATATGTCCCATCTTACGGCCCTTTTTTTCTATTTTTTTTCCATAATAATGAAAGAACCAATCTGGTTTTTCAGAAAGATAAGCCATTGAGCGTTTCTGTTCTGTCCCAATTAAATTAAACATAACCCCCTCATTCTTTATTTGAACTTCAGGTAATTTCCAACCGCACAACCCCATGATATGACCATCAAACTGACTGATAGAACAAGCTTCCATTGTAACGTGGCCTGAGTTATGTGGGCGTGGTGCAAGTTCATTAATTATCAATTGATCCTTTTCAGTCACAAATAGTTCAATCGCCATGGTTCCGACTAATTGAACAGCATTTGCAATCTTTAGACCCAATTGTTTCGCTTCTTCACTAAGCTTCTCGCTAACTTGAGCAGGTAAAATAGAACAATGTAAAATATTATTTTGATGCTGATTTTCAATTATTGGAAAAACGGCATATTCACCCGCTAAATTACCGGATACAATAACGGATACTTCTTTTTTAAAAGGAATCCATTGTTCTAAAACATAAGATTCCTTTTGAGAAAAGAGCTCCTTTACCAGCGACAAGTCCGAATCAGTCCTTAAAACCCATTGCCCTTTTCCATCATAACCTCCAACCACAGTTTTCAATACACAAGGATAGCCTAAGTTTTGCACACCAATATTAAGTTCAACTTCATTAGATACTGAACAAAAAGCAGCAACGGGTAAGTTATTTTCTTTTAAAAATTTTTTTTCAAAAAGACGGTTTTGACAAATTCTCAAAAAACGACTCCCTTGTGGAATATAAGTTATTCTACTAATTGCTTCCAATCCTGAGACACTAACATTTTCAAATTCATAGGTTACAACATCTGACCAATGAGCTAACTCTTTAAGCGCGGTCAAATCATCGTAGTTACTAATAATTTGCTTGGTCGCAATAGAGCGAGCAGGACAAGCACAATCTGGATCTAGAATGGCTACTTCATACCCTTTTTCAATAGCACTTAATCCCATCATTTGCCCTAATTGTCCCCCACCTATGATCCCTATTCGGCTCCCTGGTTTAAGTTGTTTTTTCATCCTAAGCTTTGCTCACTTTCTAAGACTAGTTTTATTTGTTCTTCGCGATAAGTAATTAACTGCTGACTCAACCTTGTATCAGTTAACGCTAAAATTTCAAGCGCTAATAAAGCCGCATTTTTAGCACCAGCAGAACCAATTGCCATCGAAGCCACCGGAACGCCACCAGGCATTTGAACGATGGATAATAAAGAATCTAACCCATTCAGAGACTTACTTTTTATCGGAACGCCAATCACAGGGAGGATTGTTTTAGCAGCTATCATGCCAGGCAAGTGAGCAGCTCCGCCAGCACCCGCGATAATAACATTAAACCCTTTCTCTTTTGCTTCCTCTGAAAAAGCGAACATTCTATCAGGTGTCCGATGTGCTGATAATATTTTTTTATCATAAGATACACCAAATTTTTCTAGAATTAGACAGGTCTCTTTCATGGTATCCCAATCACTCTTACTACCCATCACAACAGCAATTTTAGTCATCAAAAAACATCCCTTCTATTTTTATTTATTTTAGCAATAAATAGAAAGGATGTCAAAACTATTAACGTAGCTTATCCGTGTAACTAACGTTTATAGTTCGTCTTTTAACGTTTTTTTGAATTTTTCGTAATAAGTTTGGTATGCGACATGATTTGAATCATTGAAAAAAATACGTTTTTGATCAGTAAATAATGGATACGCTGATTTTTCAACGAGACATACCGCTCCAAATGTTGGTTCTGCATAATCTGATAGCAAACAATTTTTTCCAAAAATATCAGCAACTAAAGTCGAAAGTTCTTCATGTTTGAAAAAACCACCATTAACAGATAAATCACGAACATCTAATTCCACTTGATCACTAATCACCTTTAGATTAAAAACAACACCTTCGATCATACTTCTCACCATATCAAAACGATGGTGCCGTCCTGTTAAACCTACAAAAGTGGATGTAGCGGTTGCTTTCCACAAAGGCGCACGCTCTCCAAATAGATAAGGTAAAAACAACAAATCGTGACTACCGATGGGCGATTCATTAAATAATTCTGTTAATGATTGATAAAGTTTTTCTTTGCCATAAAAAACTTGATCTGCCCAATCTAAAACTTGTCCGCCATTGTTCGTCGCTCCACCAACAACCCAATGTTCTTTATTTAGGTAATAACAAAAAGTTTTTCCTTGATCATCTAATTCAATTTTTTTAGTTATTTTTCTAACTGCACCGCTTGTTCCTAAAGTTAAGCTTGATTGAGTTCCATTGACGACATAACTCGCATAGCTAGCTAAACAACCATCACTTGCGCCAACATAAACTTTAACCTCTCGTGAAACAAACAATTCATCAGCTAATTCAGGTAATATTTTTGTCGAATAATCCGTATCCACTAAATCGCCTAATTGCATAGCGTTAATCTCAAGAAAAGAAAGTATTTCAGCATCCCAAGTTAATTTTTTTAAATTCAAAAGCCCCGTTGCTGAAGCAACTGAATAATCAACAAGGTATCTTCCAGTAAAAGAATGCATAATTAATTCCTTAATACCAACCCATCTTTTTACCTCTTTAAACCATGGTTTTTGCTTAAAGGCTGCGATTTTCGCGAAAGGACTCATTTCATGAATCGGAGTACCTGATTTTTGATAAAAGAGCGCTGCTTCTTCCGTCCCCTTAAAGTGTTTAATAAAATCTGAACTTTGTTTATCTTGCCAAGTTAACATTTCTTGGTCTAACTGGGTATCTAATACAGGTGTAATCGTATGCATCGCTGTACTAAATACAATGCCTTCAATTTCTAAACCCGCTTGGGTCATCTTACGAATGGCCCTTTTTATTTGTACAATTATCCGTTCTGGATACTGAAAAACTTTACCATGCTCTCCAAAATGGGTTTCAATCCTAAATTGCTCTTGTTTAACTGATTGATTGCCATCAAACAATTCACATTTTAAATTAGTAGTTCCAATGTCGACTGCTAAAATTTTCATTGCACTTCCTCATTTCTTTCATTGCTTTAACGACTAATAATGATAACGCCTACTATGATAGCACAAATGGCCAAACATTTTAATGGTGTTAATTTCTCTTTAAATATAAAATAAGATATAATAACTGTCCAGACATAGGTTAAAGAAGTCATCGGAAAAGCAATAGAATAATCAAGATAATTAAATAATAAAATGTTAGTCACCGAGCTAAAAATATAAAGTAAAACCCCAATGATTAACCAACGATTTTTCAAAATAAAACTGATTTTTAACTCAATCAATTGATTCATACCGTACTTTAAAGATAAAGCTCCAATACTCCCAGATAAAGTCGTCAATAAAAGAAGAGTGACAATCGATGTTAAACTAACCATCTTCTCGACCTCCCTCATAACCTAGAAGTGCCGAACCCAAGATAATCAAAAAAATTCCTAATAGTTTTGCTGGAGTCACCAATTCGTGTAAAAAAAGAGCTCCTAAAAAGACTGATAACGCAAAACCGATACTCATCATCGGTTGTAAAATTGAAACTTCACCAAATCGAAAAGATAACATCAATAAAACCATTCCTACTCCTGATAAAATAAATCCCAGTAAATAAAGAACGACCGACTTAATCCCTTCTGAATCAACGCCAATTTTCCAAACAAATTGACCTAAACTACTTCCCGTTGCTGCAAATAAAATTAAAATAATAGCAATATGCATTTTTTCTTTCTTTTTCATTAAACATACCTATCCCTTTTATACTTGAAATACGACTATCTTTTTTCAAACATACTTCATTTTAACATTGATTAAAATGAAGTGCCATCCATTACTAAACGCAAAGAAAAAATCTAGAATTAATCTCATTAATGATTAATCCTAGATTTTATAAAAAAACTAAGCGTTTAATTGTTTTTGATAAATACCTGCAAAGTCTTGATACATTTCAGCAAGTGAAACAGTGATCTCTGTTCCAGTAGCCATTGTTTTGACTTTGACAATACCTTGCGCTAATTCATCCTCACCTAATACTAAAACAATTTTAGCCTTTTGTTTATTAGCAGACTTAAATTGTGTTTTCGCTTTACGGTTGAGATAATCACGCTCTGAAATTAGACCTGCATAGCGAGCTGCTTGAACTAATTTCAAGCTTTCAATCGATGTCGCTTCACCAAGCCCAACAACATAAACATCTAAAGGTTTCACTGTTGGAAACTCAAGTTCCTCTGCTTCCATTGTGATAATAGCACGTTCTAACCCCAATGCAAATCCAAAACCTGAATCATGTGAAGTCGGTCCACCTAATTCCGTCACCAAACCATCATAACGACCGCCTGCACAAATCGTCGTCAAAGCACCATTAAACCCTGGTGCATTACTCATTAATTCAAAAACAGTGTGATTATAATAGTCTAATCCACGAACCATACGGTGATCGATAACATAATCCACCTCTAAAGCATCTAATAATACTTTAACTTCTTCGAAAAATTGATGAGATTCTTCGTCCAAATAATCTAAAATCGATGGCGCAGCTTGAACAAATTTTTGATCTTTTTCATCTTTACTATCTAAAACTCGTAATGGATTATCATGCAAACGACGTTGTGAATCTTCACTTAGCTCTTCAAAATGAGGTTCTAAATAATCAATTAATGCTTGGCGATAAATTTTCCGAGATTCAATATTACCTAACGAGTTAATTACTAATTTTGTATGTTTAACTCCTAATCGTTTGTAAAAGTCTAATGCCACTAAAATCCCCTCAACATCGGTTGCAGGATTTTTACTACCAATTACTTCCATTCCAATTTGGTGGAATTGACGTAAACGGCCTGATTGCGGACGTTCATAACGGAACATTGGGCCAATGTAGAACGTTTTAAATGGATTTTGGTGTTCCGGTCCAAAGAATTTATGCTCAACATAAGCACGAACCAATGGAGCTGTTCCTTCTGGTCTTAAAGTGATGTGTCGATTACCTTTATCATGAAAATCATACATCTCTTTTGTGACAATATCCGTCGTCCCACCAACACCACGGCTGATGACTTCAATATGTTCAAAAATTGGGGTACGAATTTCATGAAAATCATACTTTTCAAAGACATCACGTGCAACTGCTTCAACATATTGCCATTTTTCAATTTCACCAGTATAAATATCAGTTGTTCCTTTTGGTTTTTGGTAACTCATTAACAACACTCCTCCACAATAGTTTCTTTCATCCATAGTACCTAAAATGCGTCAATTTAACAAGTCATTTCCCTAAAACATGTCGTCTAAATAACATTTTCTAATTCTTCCTTTGTTTAAATAAGGCGTCTTTCACTCTTCTTTTTTGTAGCATTTTAAACCCATAAACTGGAATTCCCATTGCTGTTAACCCAATTCCCATTAAAGCTAACTTCGGATTAGTCAATACGGTCGTTAATAAAATAAAAAGTCCCCCTAAAATAGCCAAGCAAGGAACTACTGGGTAAAAAGGAACACGATAAGGTCGCTTCAATTCCGGTTCTCTTTTTCTTAAAATGAACACTGCTAAAAAAATTAAGACGCTAAATAACCACATGACAAAAACCAACATATCCGTTAGTAAATCAAACGATCCCAGTAATACCATCATCATTGAAATAGCTAGCTGGACAAAGGCTGCAACATACGGTGTATTGGTCCTTCGAGAAAGCCTGCGAATCCAAGAACTAAAAGGTAATAAGTCTTCTTCAGCTAAGGCATACGGAATTCTAAGCCCTGTCATTGTATAGCCATTTAAAGCACCATAAACAGAGATTAAAATCCCTATTGTTACTAACCTACCACCAAAGCCACCAAAAATACGGGTCGCTGCATCCGACGCTGTATTTAAATTACCTGGGATACTATTGAAGGGAACGGTCACTAAAAAAGTCAGGTTAATCAAGACATAAACTAGCGTTATAAAAGTCAAACCTAAAAAAATAGCTTTGGGCAATATTTTTTCGGGATGTTTCATCTCACCAGCTAGATTTCCTACTGCCAACCAGCCATCATAGGCAAAAAGAGTCGCAAACAAAGCAGGAGCAAATTTAGCTAAAAAACTAGATTTTTCAGCAGTACCTAACACAAAAACAGCACTTACCCCATCGCTTCCTCGAATCAAGCCTACCAAGACAATTAAAATAATCGGAATTAATTTTAAAATTAACGACCAAGATTGAAAAGTTGCAGCGACTTTTGTTCCTAATAAATTAATAACCGTCACACTACAGCAAACGAGTAGTGTTAATGGGATTAGCCACATTTTTGGTAATTGAAAAAGATGAATGAATTGCGTACTAAAAATAATACCCAAGGCTGCAATATTTGCGGGAAAATAAATGACCGTTTGAGCCCAACCTAATAAAAAGCCCCAAAACTTTCCATAAGTGTATTCAATATATTTGATTGCCCCTCCTGTTTTGGGAATAGCCGTAGCCAACTCTGCACAAGTGAGCCCTGCAAAGACTGTAATTAATCCACCCGAAAGCCAAGCCAATAGACTAATCAATGGTGACTGTGCAAATTCGGCGACAGTCGTCACCTTGAAAAAGACACCTGCCCCAATCACTGTTCCCATCACCGTTGCGAAAGCAGCAAAAAATGATATTTCTTTTTTTAAATGATTTTCCCCCATAATTGACTCTTTTCTTGTGAGCATCACTTTCTCACTATTTTTAATTATTTTAATTATAAGCCAGAAAAAAAAGATAGTCAACATTCAAATTAAAGAATGTTGACTCATCTGGTGTATTATATTAAATTAAATTGATTTAATCGATTGCTCTAGTCGCATCCGCATTAATATAGCCTAACCATTGATTATTTAACGTATATAAAGAATAGTAAGTCGCTCCATTAAAATGTTGATAGCGTCCTTTAGCACGGACCGTTTGGTTTAGATAATCCTTAGACGAATTTTTTCTATTCCAATTAAAATTAGAATACATCGTATAATTCGGATTACTTATTTTCACTTCGCGACCGTCCGCTATATAAGAGCCTTGACGATGAGTGGAAAACGAAATGGTATCTTCTTTAAAATAACCTTGCCAACGATTAGTAGCATCATAAACTGAATAATACGTGTCTCCATCAAAATGTTCATAACGACCACGCGCTTGGAATGTTTTCATGTAGACATTTGAAGAATTGTTTCTGACTGATCCACTAAAGCCATTATAAATCTTTTTATTTTTCTGAGTCACAGTTACATAACGACCATCTGCTATGTAAGGTCCAGAAACGCTCGTTAACGTTGTCGCTTCCGCAGCCACATACCCTATCCATTTTCCTTTTGCGTTATATAATGAATAGTAAGTAGAGCCATTGAAATGTTCATAGCGACCACGTGCTTGATAAACATTACCAAAATGATCTTTTGTTTTTGCTTTCACTTTCCAATCAAACCCTTGATAAATTGAGGCATCGCGACTGGTCATTTTTACGTAGGAACCATCTGCTATATAAGAACCTTGCAAAGCTCCTGTCGTTTTCTTAGTATAAGCAGCATCGATATAGCCTAACCAAGTCCCTTGTCCATTATAAATGGAATAATACGTTTTCCCATTTAAATGTTCGTAGCGACCACGTGCTTCTAGCGTTTTTTGATAAAAACTTCCCGTTGAATTTCTAATCGACCAATCAAAGTTAGCATAAATCGGTTGATTGATATCGGTAACCACAACTAAGCTACCATCCGAGATATATTTTCCTTGTGCTATTGCTTTTTTTGTTGACGTTGCATTAACATAACCAATCCAAGTAGCATTATCATAAACTGAATAATAAGTTTCACCATTAAAATGTTCATAACGCCCACGCGCTTGGTAGGATTTCCCTAAATGTTTTGAAGTCGTGTCTCGTTTACTCCAACTAAAATCATTAAATATATCCTGATTTACTTCGGTAATTTCCACGTAACGGCCATCATTTTGATAAATTCCTTGTGGCCCACTTGCTGGTGTTACCGCTCTAGAATCAAGATAACCTTGCCATGTCCCCTCACTATCGTACATTGTATAATAAGTTAAACCGTTTGAATGCTCATAACGGCCACGCGCTTGATAGGTTTTTTGATGTATTTTATCAGTCTGTCCACTAACACTCCAATTAAAATTAGAGTAGATATCATAATTATTATTCGTTACGGTCACATATCGTCCATCCGCTATATAAGGTCCAGGGGTTGTTTCAATATTTGGTGTTGCACCTTCCGAATAAATCCCGGCATAATCAGACGAAATATCAAATACACCTCTGACACCTGGAAATGTAAGATTAGAGGCCCATTGCCACGCACCATACTGTGTGTATTCTTGTTGACTCGGAGTATATGGATAAGCAGCCACCCACGTTTTTTGATAGCCTAGTAAGCCAGGCTTAATCTTATTTTCGTTAATCCAATGTAGGCCCATATAATGTGAAACATTCGAATAACCATGTGCTTTTAAGATGTTTTCAAAATGTTGGGAGTTCTCCGTATGATTTGCCTTACTTGCTTTTAATTGATGATCTTCAATATCATTCACCATAATCGTTGATTTAGGTAAACCTAAAGCTGCTGCAAAGTTCGCAAAATAAGTTGCTTCTTGCTTTGCCTCATTAGGTGACATAAACCAACTGTAATGATAGGCCGAGATTTTCAACCCTGCCGCCTTAGCATTTTTTATTTGCGTTTGGGCATACGGATTTTGATAATTTGTAAATTCAGTTAATTTAATAATTACGCCTGTTACACCATATGATTTAATTTTTCTGAATTCAGCAACACTCAATTCTCCATTATGTGATGAAATATCAATAAAATCAGCCGTTGGTAATGTTTCGTCTGTAATTGATAGCACACTTCCTCTTGCACTAAAAGCCATTGCTCTAGGTGCCAAATCTGAGCGACCGGTTGGTAAACCAAAGTCATATTCTACTTCTTCTTCTGGTTCTTCTACGTCCACTTCTTTTTCTGTTTCAATTGACGGTTCTGTCGTGGTTTGTATTTTCTCACGAGTTTGTTCTGTTTCTTCTAAAGTCGAGCTTTCAGTATTAACTTTTGCGGTATTCGCTTCCTCCTCAGCAAATACTGTCGATAATGATAGCATTGAACCTAATACCAAATTAGCCAACAAAAGATATTTTATTTTTTTATTCAATAACAACAACTCCTAATTTTTTATGTATAGTCGCTATTAGTCTACCATGAATGGAGCTAATAATTAACTAAAACTTTAATTGACTCAGAACTTTTTAATCATAATATATAAATTAGTCTATTTGTAATCAAACGAAATACTGGATTTATAAATAGTACTTGTGGTAACATAACAGATACAAAAGGAGTGATAATGATTATGGTGAAAACTAAAAAAGCAATTACTGAAATAACACACGAAATTCTGTGTTCTCCCCTTTATATTGAAAAAGGAACGCTCGTCTTGGTTCACAACAATACTGAGCGTGAAATTCACGATGCTATCGATTTTTTTGAAATCGTTTATAGTGGTGAAACTTTAAAACTTAATTTTTCAATTGTAGGCACTGATACAAAATATAATAAAAGTATTGACTTAACCACGATTCATAATATAAATGGCGTTTTAATCCATCCCGTCTATTAACCTTTTTAAAAAGACCTCTTAAATGAAGGTCTTTTTTTATTGATTTTTTATGACGAAAGGTTGAATTAGCAAGACTTCAATTTTTTTTTAGGGATACATAATCTTTTTTTTCCCTCTTTTCTAAATAGAATAGCTCCTGTTATACTAATTCTTATAACTTAGAGGGGGATACAAATCATGAGTGATCGTATAAAACAATTAAAGCAAGCTGAAAAAGGGGCTATTGTAAGTATCATCGCTTATACTCTACTAGCCATTTTAAAACTATCGGTTGGATCCTATGCTAGTTCAAAAGCTTTATCAGCAGATGGTATCAATAACTTCACAGATACGATTTCTTCAATTGCCATTTTAATCGGTCTACGCCTATCACAAATTCCCGCTGACAGCGACCATCGCTATGGCCATTGGAAAGCTGAAAATGTAGCTAGCCTCATTACTTCTTTAATTATGTTTATTGCTGGTTTTCAAGTAATCATTGGGTCTTTCACACAATTGATGCGACACGAGACAGAGTCTCCGGAGCCAATTGCTGCAGCAGTTGGCATTTTTTCTGCCGTTATTATGTTCGCGGTCTATTATTATAATAAATCACTCGCTAAAAAACATAATAGTTCTTCACTTTCTGCCGTTTCAAAAGATAACTTCAGCGATGCTCTTACTAGTATTGGAACCGCTATCGCTGTTTTCGCCGCTACCTTTAACCTTGGCTGGTTAGACTTATTAACAGCCTTTGTTATTGGATTGATTATTATTAAAACGGCATATGACGTTTTCAAAGAAAGTACTTTTTATTTATCCGATGGTTTTGATTTAGAACTTCTTTCCCAGTACAAAGTCGCCATCCTTAAATTTGATGGCATCATGGATGTTTCCGCGATTAGGGCTAGAACGTTGGGAGCTAATATCTTTCTGGATGTGACAGTTAAAATGAGAGCCAATTTATCTGTGCAAGAAAGTCATGAAATTGTCGATGCTATGGAGATACAAATCAAAAAACAATTTGATATCTTTGACATTGATGTTCATGTTGAACCTTATGAAGCTACATTAAATTAAAAACCAAAAACCAGACAGACTAATTGACTTTTCTATCTGGTTTCTTCATATTTAAAAGAAAAAGACAAGGAGTCTTAAGATGAAACAAAAAATAGCAATTATTGGAGGCGGTATTGTTGGATCAACAACTGCTTTTTATTTATCAAAAAACAAACATTTCCAAGTCACTCTTTTTGATGATGGCGTAGGTCAAGCCACAAAAGCAGCGGCCGGTATCATCTCACCGTGGCTTTCTCAACGCCGAAATAAAGAATGGTACTATCTCGCAAAAGAAGGCGCTGCTTTTTATCAAATCTTACTAAACGACCTGGAGGTAACTTCTAATAATGAAATATTTGAACGAAGTGGAACCCTCTTGTATAAAAAAGATGACAAATTATTAACAAAATTAGAAAAATTAGCTCACAAAAGAAAAGAAGATGCTCCAACGATTGGGACAATTAAACGATTATCTGCTCAAGATGTCCATGCAAAAAGAATGAACGTTTCTTCTAATCAAGAGGCTCTGTTTATTTCTGGTGGTGCAAAAGTTGATGGTAAAAAATTAACAGATACACTACAAAAAAACGCCCTAACGCCAAACTCTCTGATTCGTCAAAAAATAGTTAGCCTTTCCCAAAGCGCCAACCAATGGAAACTCGCCACACAAACAACTACTTACTTATTTGATCAAGTCGTTTTGACTTGTGGTGCTTGGCTCCCGGACCTTTTAGCTCCGCTCAACTATTCTGTTGATATTCGCCCACAAAAGGGACAACTTATCGAATATGGGCTAAAAAACAACCAAGAAAACCGCCCCGTTTTAATGCCCGTTGGGGAAATAGATATTATTCCTTTTAAAAACAAATGGGTCATTGGTGCGACTCATGAAAATGACCAAGGCTTTGACTTAACGCCAGATAAGGATAAATTAAAACATTTAAAAAGCCAAGCAGAAGCTATTTTACCAGATTTGAAAAAAGAGTCTGTCACTAATTATAGAATTGGTACTCGAGCTTATACTTCTGATTTTTTACCTTTTTTTGGCGAAGTAACTAATTTAAAAAACTTATGGGTTGCGAGTGGACTTGGTTCCTCGGGGTTAACAACGGGACCAATTATCGGAAAAACCTTGGCTGATTGGATTGAAGGAAAGAGAACTCCTTTTGAGCATTACCGTCATTTACCTAACCGTTATGTTAAATTAAGTGACGTAATGAACAAAACATGATAATATTAAAGTCAGGAATAATTGAGAGGATGATGTCTAATGGGTTTAACCTATCGTAAAAAAGATAAATTAGAAAAATTATTTGAAGAATTTGCTATTGAACCAGATAAAAAAGAGACGGTTAAGGTAGAAAAAAAAGCGTCTCAATCTGAAAAAGTTTCATTCAAAGTTAATGTTACCTCTCATGACAATAACAACGAAAATTAAGATGACGTAAAAGCAAGTGCCTATCAGTTTTAGATAAAACACTTGCTTCTTTTTTTATCATCAAGAGGAGTTTTTTTATGTGGCTTGTTTTGAGTATTATTTTTAGTGTCGTCGCACTAATTTTACCGATTGCTCGCTTTTTTAAAGCAGGAAAACATTTACACTTATATAGTTTTATCAGTCTAAGTTTGGCACTTCTATGCCAAATATTTTATGTCAATTCACTCGTCAGAAAAGAGGATTTTGTTGCTTTATTAGATACAACACCCACTCTAACTGAAATTAGTAGTGTCTTACTCATCCTCGCGTTGTTGATTAATATTACTGGACTAATCAAAAACAATAAATCTTAAATAGGACTAGTAAAAAGGATCCATTTTCAGTGCCTCACATTTTGAACAAAAAAGCTAAAAAATGATATTATTTTTTAGCTTTTTTCTTGTTTTTTATTTTTAGGATCTTTCTTGATACTAATCATAATAAATGTAATTCCACAAATAATAAAAGTTAAAGCAATTGCAAAATTATTCATCAATAACTCAAAAACAAAACCAGATATAAGTAAAATAATACCTAGAACTAAGTTTACTTTATTTTTTATAACCATTTGAATCACACCTTCCTTACTCTAATAAACGTTCTATAATTATAACACATTTCTTTTTAAGAAACGCTTTCGACCTCTTTTACAAACAAAAAAAGATAACTTTATTTTTCTTGTATCAAAAAGCTTATAAGATATTATCCAGGAAGATAATCGTTGACATCATTGCTTAGGTGGTCAATATCAGGTTGATCATCACTTGAACAAATAGATGAAGTCAATCCTAAAAATCTCAAGATAAACTATTTAACGTTAGTTTATCTTGAGATTTTCTTGCTTAACTGTATCTTTTCCGAAGATATGCATAAATCATATAAGACACACTCTGAGCAAGCTGTTTTTTTTGCGTGACAGACACGCATTCCAAAACCGATTAACCATTCGTTTATATTTATCAGGTGTCATTTTATTTATTATTTCCGAGCCTTTTTCATGAGATGAAGTATTAAATATTCCTAAACGCGTCAGGACTCTAAACACATGCGAATCTACAACGATACTATCTTGGTTAAATTCAAAATTCAGCATTATATTTGCACATTTTTCCCCTACTCCTGTTAATGATAGTAACTCTGTTTTAGTTTTGGGAACATCTCCATCAAAATTATCAAGTATTTCTTGACACATTTTTTTAAGATATTCCGTTTTTCTATTGTAGTGAGCAACTGGTTTTATTAGCTCTCTCAGCTCATCATTCTCTAACTGTAAAAGCTCCTCAGGAGTATCTGCAACGGAATACAACGCTGTCGCAGCCTTTATTACTCGTAGTGTGTATGTCATTGTCGATAAAACCACGGATACTAAAGCTTTAAAATGTGTGTTACTTAAACCATTTCTAGTCCAGTCATCATCAATTTCATCAAATGTCGGTTGATCGATTTCTAGTCTCTTGTATATTTCTTCTATTTTTGATTGCATTATTTTTTCTCTCTCCTTTCTTTATATACTACACAATTCTTGAAACGATTGTCAGCACAAAGACTTTTTAAATAAATCAATCACTTTTAAATAAATTGGAAAGAAACAAAAATAAAAAATTCACAATAAGCGATGAGTCAATTAAAATCAGTTACACAATAAACCGTAAGAATTAGCTTTTATCAGTAAATAACAAAAAAAACAGAGTTTTTATACTCTGCTTTAACTTTTATTTTATTCAATTTAGAAACTCATTCACATCATTTGACGAAGGAGCAATTATCCTTCATTTCTATAAATATTTTTCAATTGCTCGCCAAGCTTCTTCTTTTCCTGTTTTAGTTTCTGATGAAAAAACAATAAAATCATCACTCGGATCAAAATTTAAATTTTTCTTAATCGCCGATTCATGTTTGTTCCATTTTCCTCTAGGTATTTTGTCAGCTTTAGTTGCTACAACAATCACTGGAATTTTATAATATTTTAAGAATTGATACATCTGGATATCATCCGCCGTTGGGTCATGACGCATATCGATCACAGAGACTACAGCTTTCATTTGTTCTCTTTGAGTTAGATATGTTTCAATCATCTCGCCCCATTTTGCACGTTCTGTTTTAGATACCTTTGCATATCCATAACCAGGAACATCGACAAAATGTAACGCTTCTTCAATTAGATAAAAATTTAACGTTTGTGTTTTTCCTGGTTTACTTGATGTTCTAGCTAATCCCTTGCGGTCAATTAATGTATTAATAAATGACGATTTCCCCACATTAGATCGACCAGCTAGAGCAATTTCTGGTAACGGTGTCTTAGGATATTGTTCTGGACTCACCGCACTAATTACAATCTCTGCATGATTGACTTTCATAGTATTCACTACTTTCTTTATAAAATCTCTTTCATCATAACAAAAAAAAGAAGAAATGAACACTTAAATTCATCTCTCTCGTTTAAATGGTAATCGAACAATCACCGTTGTGCCCTCGTATCGCTCACTCGTTAATTTAACACTACCACCTAAAATAGTAACATAATGCAGAACAATCGATAATCCAAGACCAGACCCTCCAGTATTGCGTTGGCGAGATTCACTTACACGATAAAAACGTTCAAAAATACGATATTGATCTTCAACTGAAATACCAATACCTGTATCTTCTACCGTAAAAATAAACTCATTATTTTGCTCGACTAAGTAAATAAATATTTTTCCTTGATCTTCTGTATATTCAATCGCATTTTCAATTAAATTTTTTACAATTAGTTGAAATGCATTTCCTGGTAACTCAAGTTCCTCTGAGAAAACACTATCGAACTGAACCTCAATTTGTTTCGCTTCCAATTTAAAACGAAAACGTTCCAATTCTTTTTCAATAACTGTTTTAGGACTGACACTAACCTCATCTAACATATAAACATCTTTTTTAGTTTTAAGTAGCATCATGATATTTTGAATTAAACTCATCAAACGATGACTCTCTGTTTCAATAATTTCTAAAAATTGAGTCGTTACTTCGGGGTCATCTTTTGCACCAGAAAGAAGGGTCTCAGCAAACCCCATGATTGATGTTGTTGGTGTTTTCAACTCATGAGAAATATTACTAATAAAATCCTCATGTACCCGTTCAATTTGGCGAATATCTGTGACATCATAGATAATACCAACATATTCTTTTTTTTCAGGATCTAAAATTAAAGGACGGATAATAATCTTCAATTCATGAAACTTAGGAGATAAAACTTGTAATTCACTCTGAACTAATTGTTTACTTGTCATCACTTCTCGAATCATTTCCTGTAATTGTGGCTCTTTCAACCAATCTAGAACAGATGACCCTTTTTTATTTTTAGGAAATAATTTTTCAGCAACTTGATTAACCAATGTTACTTCTAATCCTTGACTAAAGATAAAAATCCCAATATCCAAATTTTCAAAAAGAAAATGTAATTTGTTCTCATCTTGCTTCTGCCTATAGTATAAAGTATTGGTTTCATCCATCAACTCGTAAACCGTTTCATAGAGCGCTTGCCACTCAGAAGGCGCATCTACTACTTTTTGCTTTTTATTTGGATTTTTGATGGCATCTCTCAAGATAGGTAGGATAAACTGGATGGGTTTACGGCTTTGTTTCATTAAAAAGTAATACATTACCAAAAGGGCGAACGCTAAGAGTAAAAAAACACCAACAAGTTGACGTTTAAAGCGTTCTAATGATTTTGAGACTCCTGTGTATTCTTCAGACAATCGTAAGATACCCAGAAACTGTTGCTTCTCATAAATTGGTTTAGCCACATAAATAAATTTGCTTTTTACCGTATCACTTTCTCGAATAGAAGCCCCTATTTTTTCTTTATGTTCTAAAATACTTTTTATTTCTGGCCTTTTTTCTCGAGTTCCCTTAGCTAATGCCTGATGTGATGAGTCATAAATGATTTGTCCCTCTGTATCTAAAAGAGTTAGTCTTTCATTGGCTTGAATACTCTCATCTAATCGCTGTTCATCAACCTTTAATTGATTATTCTCAACTAAAAAAGGCGTTAACAAATCAATTTCTGTCGCCAATTTTTCTTTTTGTTGAGAAATTACCTCACTTTTAAAAAAAGAAGTGGTATAAATACCACCTCCAATAAAAAGTAGAATGATCCCAACTCCTATCAAAAAGGGTGACCTCTTTTTACTTTCTTCTTTCATCGCTCTGGCTCCTGAAATTTATACCCAAACCCACGGACTGTTACGATATATTTAGGTTTTTTAGGCTGGTCTTCAATCTTTTCACGCAAATGGCTAACATGTATATCCACCGTTCTCGATAGATGATACATTTCATCTTGCCAAATTGAAGTCATGAGTTCTTCACGACTGATAATCCGGTTCAATCGACGCATAAAATAAATTAATAATTCAAATTCCTTTTTTGTAAAACTTAATTCTACATCATTTTTTAAAACTCGATAATCTTTAGGATAGGCAACAAGTTCTCCAATTTTTAAACTATCTTGAGTCTCAGCCTTACCTTTATTATCCTGCATTGATTTTTTTTCAGTCACTATTTGCTGACTTTCATAACGTCGTTCTACAGCACGTATTCTAGCCACAAGTTCCCTCGGACTAAATGGTTTCGTTAAGTAATCATCCGCTCCCATTTCCAGTCCTATAATCTTATCCACCGTATCGTCTTTAGCCGTAAGCATAATAATCGGGGTTTGAACATGTTCTTTTCGTAAACGTTTCGTCACGTCAAATCCATTCACTTTTGGTAGCATTAAATCTAAAATAATAAAATCAAATGAGGTCGAAAGCGCCGCATCAATGGCTTGTTGACCATCATGAGCGACTTCCACCTCAAAATTTTCTTTTTCCAGATTATATTTAAGAAGGGTCGTGATTGAAGGTTCATCATCCACAACTAACATTCGCTTCATCACTCATAAGCATCCTCTCTAACGTTTATTTGCTTCATTATAGCATATCAGCAAATATTATCTAGAATATGAGCGTTTCCTATTTGATCTTTCCGTCAACCGTTCGCTCCACTTTCATTCCTGACATTGGAATATAACCCAATTCTTTGACTACATTTTTTTGAACATCTTCACTCTTCATATACTCAACAAAAGCTAAAATTTCTTTTGATGCCTCTTTCTGTGTATACATATGCTCATAAGCCCAAATCTTCCAAGAGTTATCTTGAACATTTTCATCTTTAGGTTCTATTTTATCAATTGATAAACCTAAGATACTTTCATCAATATAAGAAAAGGCTAAGTAACTAATGGCACCTGGTGTTTCAGCTACAATTTTACGGACAGTCCCTGATGAATCTTGCTCTTGACCCTTGGTAGGTTGTTCGCCATCTAAGACCCATTGTTCGAACGTTGCACGTGTTCCACTACCAGAGGCACGATTAATTAATTCGATTTTTTGATCTTTCCCTCCAACCTCTTTCCAATTCGTAATCTTACCAGTAAAAATCTCTTTTAATTGGGCGGCTGTTACATTATCAATCCCAACTTCTTTATTCACAACTGGAGCAACTCCAACAACTGCGACACGATGATCTTCTATTTTTGAAGCATCGATCCCGTCTTTTTCTTCTGCAAAGACATCAGAATTACCGATATCAACCGCACCACTTGAAACTTGCGTCAACCCTGTACCACTACCGCCACCTTGAACCGTAATTGAATAATTAGGATGATCCGTCATATAAATTTCAGCAACCTGCTCTACTAATGGTTGAAGCGCTGTTGAACCAACTGCTGTAACTTCAACTTTGTCATTGCTTGATTTTCCAGTATTACCTTTATCTTCTTTTGCTTGACCACTACCACATGCTGCCAACCCTAATGTTAAACCAACCACCGATAATGAGAATAAGAATTTTTTCATGTTTTAAATCTCCTTTGTTTTTGTTTACAAATGAATTCTACCAACCCTTTGTAAACTTAAAACCTGTAAACTTGTAAAGTCTTAGTAAACTTTATAAATTTAAAGCAAAGTTCTTTATTTCTTTCCCCAATAAATCCCTTTCTACTCTTTTACAAGACGAAGAAATCAAAAAAAACACCAACAAAACCAGACTACTGGCTTTATTGGTGTTGTTCCTTACGTCTTAATTAGCTTTAAGTGTTAATTCAGGGGTTCCTTCATCCAAAACAGCTTCTTTTGTAATGACTACTTTGTCGACGTCCTCACGTGTTGGAATCTCATACATAATATCCATCATTATATGTTCAATGATAGATCTCAACCCACGAGCTCCCGTATTTCGTTCAATTGCTTGATTAGCAATTTCGTTCAACGCTCCTGGTGTGAAGTCTAATTGAACATCATCAATAGACAATAATTTTTTATATTGTTTAACTAACGCATTTTTAGGTTCTGTTAAAATACGAACCAAGTCTGCTTCTGTTAATTTTTCTAGCGAAGCCATCACAGGCAAACGACCAATAAACTCAGGTATTAGCCCAAATTTTAACAAGTCTTCTGGAATAATTTGCGCCATCACGCTTGCTTCTTCATTGCGTTTTTTATTCGTAGAACCAAAACCAATCACTTTTTCGCCTAAGCGTTCTTTGACAATCGTTTCAATTCCATCAAATGCCCCACCAACAATGAATAATATATTCGTTGTGTCTATTTGAATGAGTTCCTGTTGTGGGTGCTTACGTCCACCTTGTGGCGGAACACTTGCTACCGTTCCTTCTAATATTTTTAAAAGGGCTTGTTGAACGCCTTCTCCAGATACATCACGAGTGATTGATACATTCTCACTCTTACGAGCAATCTTATCAATCTCATCTATATAAATAATACCATGTTCGGCTTTTTCAACATTGAAATCTGCTGATTGAAGTAGTTTTAGAAGGATATTTTCAACATCTTCACCAACATAACCAGCTTCTGTTAGACTCGTTGCATCTGCAATTGCAAAAGGAACATTCAATGTTCTTGCTAAAGTTTGCGCTAGAAATGTTTTACCTGATCCCGTTGGTCCTATCAAACAAATATTACTTTTTTGAAGTTCAACTTCGTCTTCTTCAACATCCTCTTCAAGCATTAACTGTTGGACACGTTTATAGTGATTATAAACAGCGACAGCTAGAACTCGTTTCGCTCGCTCTTGACCAATGACATATTCATTTAAGACTTCTAAAATTTCTTGTGGTTTTAAAATATTAATTAAATCCGTTGCCATTTCGTCTTGAATTTCTTCGTCAATGATTTCTTTACATAAATCAATACATTCATTACAAATGTACACACCAGGTCCCGCTACTAGCTTCTTGACTTCATCTTGTGATTTCCCACAAAAAGAACAGCGAACATCCTTATTTTCTCCAGTGTTATCGTACATGAACCTACCTCCTAATTCATAAACATGAAAGGTCCTAATCCTTGATTGACTCTTACATCATCTTATCTTATTTATACTACCACATAAAAAACAGAAGTGCACTTAATAAGGTGAAAAAAGGCGAAGATCAGAGACCTTCACCTTACGTCAATTTTGAAGAATTAAGCTTCTTTTGCAGAAGATGTAATTACTTCAACCGCACGTTTCATGTTGATATCATGAGCAAGCATATCATCATTCAATGCGCCACGAACGGCTTTCTCATCCATACCATATTGAGCTGCTAATTCTTTAACTTCTTTTTCAAGATCTTCTGCAGTCACTTCAAAGTTTTCTGCAGCAACAATTGCTTCAATTACAAGATTTGTTTTGACGCGGTTTTCTGCATCGCCTTCAAATTGTTTATGTAAATCTGCTTCAGTTGTTCCTGTCATTTGATAGTACAATTCAGGAGTGATTCCTTGACGTTGCATATTTCCTAAGAATTCTTCCATGCTACGGTGAACTTCATCATGTACCATTTCATGTGGTAAATCAACAATCTCAGCATTTTCAACTGCTTGCGCAATTGCTGCTTCTTCAACAGCTTCAGTTGCCGCTGCTAATTTTGTATTTGTTAATTCTTCCTTAATGTTTTCACGTAATTCAGCTAGAGTTTCAACTTTTTCGTCAATATCTTTAGCAAATTCATCATCTAATTCTGGAAGTTCTTTTGCTTTAACTTCATGAACTTTAACTTTGAAAACAACTGCTTGACCTGCTAAATCTTCTGCTTGATATTCTTCTGGGAAAGTGACGTTAACGTCTAGTTCATCACCAGCTTTAGTTCCAACTAATTGTTCTTCAAATCCAGGAATAAATGAATTTGAACCTAATTCTAGTGAGTAATTGTCACCTTTACCGCCTTCAAATGCTACATCATCTTTGAAGCCTTCAAAATCAATAACAACAGTATCACCATCAACAGATGTACCTTCTTTAAGAACTAACTCAGCTTGATTCGCTTGTTTTGTTTTTAAGTTTTCTTCAACATCTGCCTCTGTTACTTCACGGTCTTGTTTAGGAACTGTTAAGTTTTTGTAGTCGCCTAATTTAACTTCTGGTTTTACAATCACTTCTGCTGTAATTGTCCAAGGTTGACCTTTTTCCATACTTGTAACATCAATTTTTGGTTGCGTTACTGGATCAATAGCAGCTTCTTCAATTGCTAATTGATACATTTCTGGTAAAACAAAGTTCAAAGCATCTTCGTATAAAGATTCTTCGCCATACATTTTAGCAAACATTTGGCGTGATACTTTTCCTTTACGGAAACCAGGAATACTGATATCTTTTTTAATACGATTAAATGCAGCTTTTAATCCAACTTCAATTTTATCTTGTGGAATTTCAAATGTTAAGATTCCATCATTTGTTCCTTTTTTTTCCCATTTAATAGACATGTATAATTACCTCCGAATTGTTTCATATTACAATTTTATAACTGTTCATACCTTACAATCTTACACTATCGTTTGCGGAATGTAAACATTTTTAATCGACTCTTTTTCTTGTTACGTCTACATTTGTCTGAATTTCCCTTCAAACTCTTTAATCTTTAACTTCCGTAGACTTAATCCAGATTCATTCATTGAACTCATTTGAATCCTCTCGATTTCAAACAAGTCTAAATAAGCAGACACCCAACTTGTTATTTCCTTATCAAATAAAGCAGTAAAGGGATAGTTCAAGCCAATATGTAACGTAACCAATTGAACGATAGGTTGATAATAACTTGGATGATTCGCTTGAAGTGACTCTTTTATTCCATTTAACAAGGCACTGCTTTGTAAAACGCCACTTAACGTTTTAAATTCAACAGGCAAGCACTTTTGTACGTCGCCTTCCAAATCACATACCTCAACCACTTCAGTGCTCTGTAATTCAACTAACCGATTAAACCAATCTGAGCGTACCAAGGGAGCTAAGTCTTCTTTTTTTAATAAGGATTGCATTGTATCTAAAAAGAACTCTTTTGGCAAATATTTAACTTCTTTTGAACGTAACATCTGTTCCATTGGCTCTAAGTCAGATATTTTTGTTATAGCTGCCTGTTTCTTCAAAATAAATTCTTTAGAAAAGGTCAGATAATAATCACGAGCGGTTTGATAGATAGAACGTGTCGCTTCTTTTATTTCCTCAGATTGAGTTTCCCATAAACAATCCATTCGTAAATAATTTTGTTCCGCTATTAGTAATTTTAAATAGAGTGAAAAGCCAATTGCCTCCTTTTTAAATTGTGCGTCAAATAATTTCAAATAGTAAGTCGCTTCCTTCATATCCCCTTGTTCAATAAGAAGACTAACCAATGATTGTGCTAACTCATAATCAGGTTGTCTTTCAAATGCTGCTTCAAAATGATATAAAGCTTGATCCAATTGTCTGTTTTCTAAACTTAGTTTAGCTAATTCTCGATGCTTTTTAGTCAAATCAGGTATTTCTTTCATTTTAATTAAGCCCACTTCTTTCTATAAAAAAAGAACTTGAGAATATGAAGCGTCTCTCAAGTTTCTTTTTATTATTTTTACCTTATCATACTAACGATTGACTAGACTAAAAAATTAGTCTTGTAACAATTCAAAAATTTCTAATGCTACTAAATCAATATCATCAAATTGATAGCTTTCTTGCGAACCAGATTCAGTCATTTCAAACATCTCATTATTACTATCGAAAGTAACGATGCAACGCTCTTGACCTTCCCTTTCAAATCGACGAACTTGAACTTCACTGTCATTAGCTTCTATCATAGCACTCAATCTTTTTAAAATTGCTGCGAGTTGGGAATTTTTCATAGAGCTAGCCTCCTTAAAATTTCTTCTGTTACATTGTAACAGAAAGAGAGCGAACATGCATGGAAAATAATTATTTTTTTTATTTATTAATATTTTCCTAAGGGTTTGGTTGGTCTAACGATCTGGCTAACTTACGGTCCTTGAATAAAGTCAAAACTCATCTCACCTTGATATGTTTGAGCTTTAGCTTCTCCAGCTGGGACATCGAGGATAAAGCCATCATTTTTTTTCGAAAAACTCGGATCATCTAAAATATATTCAAATGTTTTTTTCTCTGGTCCAGCACTCTCCTGAACAGACTGCAAAATTTCACTCCCTACCCCTTCTAAAGAAAAAGGCTGACTTCCTTTAAAATAAAGTAATGTTGAATTGGCTAGATGCCCACCAGTTTCAACCCCTTCAAAAGGGTGTGATAATCTTGCTTGAATCTTAAAATTACCGCGAGTGTAAAAAGACTCTGTCGAGGGACTAATACTTTGTTGGCGATTATCTCTCAAGACTAATTTAAACGGCTCCGTTAGTTTCGTTTTTAACTCTTGCTTGAAAGGACTCGCTTTCCCTTTTTCAAAAGTTAATTGATCGGGTGCGTTTATTGAGACTAACCCTTCATACTTATAAAATACCGTTTGTGTATCTTCCGTTAGCACTAAATTATTTTCAGTCCCCGTCACATTACCAGCATCAAATTTAATCAAACGATAATCAGAACTTAAATCTTTCATTTTATCTTTTACTTTCTTTATTTCAGGATGAGTAGTTAAATCTAACGGTGTGTGTTTTGGATGAACAATTGTGACCGCTTCAATATTTTTTTCTAAAATAGGCGTCCCATCAGCATAAGTAAATTTCACAACTACTCTGCTCGTTGCTGACAAATCAACAAAAAAGTTATTCTCAACACTATTTTCACTAAAACGAAGTTCTTTTCCAGAGCCTTCAGAATATTCCGGATTCAAATCGTAACCTTCCGGTGGTTCTAATTGTTTCAAATAATACTTTGAAACTAAGGCATTATTTAAATGGATATTACCATTTTCATCTGAAGGGCCTATTAACTGTGTATGATTAGAAACATCATCTTTTAATTCAAAAATAGCATTGGGTATTCCTTTTCCAGTTCCTTTATCTCTCACTGTTAACTTCGCGCTCGTTAACGTTAAATTACCACTCCCACCAGAAGAATCGGGTATTAGCTCAAGACTGTTTGTATCTAAGTTAACCAAAGCTGGCGTTGTATAAGTATATCTACTGTTACTTTCATGATGAATCAAAGCCTGAGAATTAAAAGAAACGGATTGAGAAGTACTTGAAACGATTGGTATTGTCAACTTAACTCTCGCATCCATATCAGCATTAAAAACGACTTTAAATTGATTGGAATCTTTTATCACTCTGACGAGGTTTGAAGGCAGCTCTTGATTTTCTTCATCTTTAAGTAGAATATGTCCATTCATAATTTCCAGTGCTCCAAAATTTTTCGCATTCGGTGTAAAAACAATTGTCGTTCCTTTAATTATTTTACCTTTTGTCTTAGAAGCATCCTGAAATGCAAAATCTAAATCACCCACATTATCATATTCTTGATTTTTTTTCCAAGTAGCTGTCCCTCTTAACGAGCTTGCCATATCCACTCGACTTTCTGTACTATCATTCATATCTTCTGAATCTGTCACCTTATACTTAATTCTTCCACCTGGAATTTCTAAGGTTGGTACCGATGTTTTCCATCTTGATTTTATAACAACTGGATCGTTTATTTTTTTATTAAAAATGATTTCAGCAGAGGAAGTATCCAGCTCTTTAATTCTATAAAGACTGTTATCAATAGGTTTTAATTTTTCTATAATGGATTGATAATTATAGTCTGATGTATTTAGCTTGTTTTCTAATTTATAAACCATTATTTTATCTTCTTCTTTTTTGTCATAAAAAAGGAGCTGATTTAAGTTATTATAAGAATCGGATGTGATGGTTACCTTTGGTTGATTGACTTCTTGTTTTTTTGGATTCACAACTAATAAGTTACTATTAATTGGAAGTCCTTGTCCCTCTTTATTTTCGTACCTTTTATCTAATTCAGTATCACGATTCACATGTTCACTGACTGAAAAAGGAATGTTTTTATAAAGAGATTGGTCAATAGAAAAAGATTGGTTTTCATAATGATAACGTTTTAACCCCGTCCCTCTTTCCTCAATAAACGAATCTATGTAAATGGATTGATAATTTAAAGAAGACGTTATAAAATTCGACATATCATATTTAAGTTTCAAATTTCCTAACAATTGATAGTTCATATTTTCTTTCAAAAATGTAATGACAACTTTTCTACCTTCTAAAACAGAAATTTTATAATCTTCGTTTTCAACTAAATTTTTTATACTACCATTTATCGCTTTCCCTTTCAAATCTGATGAAATGAGTCCCTCCAAATAATAAGGTTTTAAACCGTCAGATGAAGGGCCTATTTCAAATGTAAAATTACTTAAAGTAATATGACCTAGATTTGTATTATTTTCGTAGTTAGTGAAATTCAGCTCAAGTTGATCCTCTTGAGTTGCTGATATCTTGTTATTAACAACAATGGGTAATGTTGAAGTACGTACTTCGAGCTCTGATTTTTCTTCTTTACCTAAATCATCTTTCCCCGTCACAATGTATTTATTGATATGTTCATTACGATTTGCCGACGTTCCAACTCTAAATTGAAGTGCTAAAGAGTCCGTTGTCGTTTCTCCCTTGTACACTAATTTTAATTTATGACCATTATCTGCAGGGAGTACTTCCCAGTCATTGCTTGTCTTAAATTTATCTTTTTCAAGCGTTTCTTCACCATCTTCCGTCATGCTAACATGTGTTTGTTTAATTGGTTCATTTAATATTTTGTTTAAATAAGTGACCTCATGATTAGTTGTTGATAAAAGTAGCTCCGAGCCTTTCTTTAATTCTTTTTCATCTAAGTTAATATATAGAAGAATGTCAATCAGACGACCTTGTGTGTCAATATTTTTTAACTTAAGATATTCACGAGCACTTTTTGATTCGACCTCTATATAATCTCCAATGAGTTCAACGTTAGTTGATTTTATTATAGGATAGTTAATCAATGTGTTCTCTGTAAATGATAAATAGGGATTAAAAGGAATTCGTTTCGCTCCAGGACTAGGTTTAAAATCATCATAGTTAATTTCTACATCATAAGTAAACCTAAGCATTTTTCGATATTTCCCTTTAAATTTTATCTCAATCGAACCATCTTGTTGAGATAAAACGTCGTACTTATCTTGCGTGATTAATTCTTCTGGTGATAGTTCTTCACCAGTTGATTTGTTCTCTTTCCCATAAATTTTAATCGATTCGGAAATAATTTTATTCGTAACACCATGACTAGGATACATACTGTTATAAAGCTTTAACTTTATACGATCCAAATTTAACTGGTATTGATTCGTTTGGTATTCAATTTTTGCTTTTACGGGCATTTTTTTATCTGCCTGTCCCGTAGCATTATAAAAAGCGAGTTTTCCTTTTGGTAAATAAATATTTGGATTTCCTTTTTTTGTATTGAAAGGAACGCTCAGATGATAGGTTTGTTTACCACTCGTCGTATCAAAAGATAATTCTCTAAGGATCGACTTTTGATCATCTTTTACTTTTAAATTAGCCCGAGTAAAAATTGTATACTTAGCTGACACTACATCCTTGATCAACTCTATTCTAATTTTACCTTCGCTTTTAGATAAATAATATTTAGCTGTCCCACCTGCACTCCCATCATCAATATTTCCTTCACCGTCTTTTTCAACATCAATCCAATCTGGGATATTTATTTCAAATATATCACCTTTATTATACTTTGAACTTCCTTCTTTTAATTCAAGATTCCAATTCACTTTTACTAAACTACCATTAGGTAAAAAATCAGCTTCTGGCTCAATCCTTATTTCTTGAGCATTTTTATTTTCTAAACTAAAAATATCAACTGATTTGACAATCTGTTTGTCAACTAATTGCCTATTATCACTGAATTTTGCACGTAATGCTTTTTCCTTCTTTGTGACGACACTCTTTTTTTCGACTGCATTTAATGGCTTAGCCGCAGAATAATTTACTCCTAGACCCACATATAAAAACAGGATTAAAACGATTCCAAGAATTATTTTTTTACTATTATTTTTCATTGTCATCCCCTCTTCCTAAAACGATATTTACTTAAAAATATAGATTACCTGTCAATAGCGGTTTAAAAATGTAGGTTTATGGCGGTTTGAAATTGTCGGAAAAA